>NZ_CP029192.1:7708687-8017035 GCF_008642315.1 Streptomyces venezuelae
GCGCGGTCGGCGTCATCCGGGGCGCCGAACTCCTGCTCGGCCCCTTCATGGCCGTCCTGATGGGGCTCTCCCTGGTCACCGTCGCCGAGGCGGCACGGGTCCTGCGCAGGGCCCCGCACCGCCTCGGCCAGTTCTGCCTCGTCCTCGGCGGCGGGCAGGCCGCCGCCGCGCTGCTCTGGGGCGGGGCGCTGCTCCTCGTACCCGACCGGGCCGGGGAACTCGTGCTCGGCGACGTATGGGGCGCCGCGTCCGAGCTCATCGTGCCGGTCACGCTCGGCGTCGTCGGCGCGGGACTCGGCACCGGCGCCGCGGCCGGACTCCGCGCGCTCGGCGCGGCCCGGCGCAGCCTGCGCAGCCAGCTGTTCGCCTCCGCCTGCTACGTCGCGGGCGGACTCGGCGGGGCGGCGGCCGGCGGCACGGTCGGCTCGGCCTGGGGCGTCGCCGCCGCGACCGTCTGCGGCTCGGCCGTGTGGTGGCTGCACCTCCGGTGGGCCCTGCGCGAGCACCACCAGAACACCCTTCGCGAAGTGAGGACCACATGACTGCAACTCGGGGCAGCAACCCGCGGCTGAGCATCGGCCTGCCCGTGTACAACGGCGAGGAGTACCTCGCCGAGTCCCTCGACGCCCTGCTCGGCCAGACCTACGAGGACTTCGAGCTGGTCATCTCGGACAACGCGTCGGCCGACGGGACCCAGGACATCTGCCGCAAGTACGCCGCGCGGGACTCCCGCATCCGCTACATCCGGCTCACCCGCAACATCGGCGCCGCACCGAACCACAACTACGTGTTCACCGAGTGCCGCGGCGAACTCTTCAAGTGGGCCTCGCACGACGACCTGTACGCCAGGGACCTCCTGCGGCGCTGCGTGGAGGCCCTCGACGAGCGGCCGCACGTGATCCTCGCCCACGCCGACCAGGCCGTCATCGACGGCGACGGCAAGGTCAAGGTCCCCTACGAGTACACGCTCGCCACCGACTCGCCGCGCGCGCCCGAGCGCTTCCGCAGCATGCTGTTCGAGCCCGGCGGCGACGACTTCTACGGCGTGATGCGGGCCGACGTCCTGCGCCGCGTGAAACCGCACGACAGCTACCACCACGCGGACCGCACCTTCGTCGCCGAGATCGGCCTGCACGGCCCCTTCCACCAGGTGCCCGAACTCCTCTACTTCCGCCGCGACCACCCCACCCGCGCCGAACGCGCCAACCCCTCCAAGCGCTCCCGGTGCGTCAACCTGGACCCGAGGCGCGCAGGGCTGCTGCACCCCACGCCCCGTCTCCTCGCCGAGTACGTCGCCGGGTTCGTCTCGGCGATCCGGCGGGCACCGCTCTCCGCGGCCGACCGGCGCGCCTGCTACGGCCACCTGGCCGCCTGGATGACCAGCCGGGCCCGCCCCGGCGCCGGTGAACGCGTCGAGGACCGCGCCCCCGTCGACCCCGCCGAGTCCGCCGTCTCCGTCGACGCCCTCGTGGCCGGACGTGAGGGGCGGGGGGCATGAAGACCGCCTCACGGGTGGGCGTGTTCGGCCTGCTCGGCTCCGGCAACCTCGGCAACGACGGATCGCTCGAAGCCGTGCTCGGGTACCTGCGCGCCGAGCACCCCGACGCGGCCGTGGACGCGCTCTGCGGCGGACCCGAGGTCGTCACGGCCCGGTACGGGATTCCCGCCACCCGGCTGCACTGGAACCGCGGGGAGTACCGCACCGCGTCACGCGTGGGCGCGATCGCCACGAAGGGCGTCGGCAAGCTCGTCGACGTGGCCCGCACCGCCGCCTGGGTGCGCAGGCACGACGTGGTGATCGTGCCGGGCATGGGCGTCCTGGAGGCCACGCTGCCGCTGCGGCCGTGGGGCTTCCCGTACTCGCTGTTCCTGCTCTGCGCGAGCGGCAGGATCTTCCGCACCCGGATCGCGCTCGTCGGCGTCGGCGCCGCCCCCATCCGCGACCGGGCGACCAGGGCCCTGGTGCGCCGCTCGGCGCGCCTCGCCGCCTACCGGTCCTACCGTGACGACCTGTCCCGCGACGCGATGCGCGCCATGGGCGTGGACACGGCGCCCGACGAGGTCTACCCGGACCTCGCCTTCGCCCTGCCGACCCCGCCGCCGGGCACCACGAACGGCACGGTCTGCGTCGGCGTCATGGACTTCCACGGCGGCAACGACGACCGTGCGCGGGCCGAGGAGATCCACCGGCGCTACCTCGAAGGGACCACCCGGTTCGTCCGTGCGCTGGTCGACGAGGGCAGGCCGGTCCGGCTGCTCACCGGCGACGCCTGCGACGCGTCGGTGGTCGAAGCGATCATCGACGCGGTGGACTCACCGCTGGTCACCGCCGCCGAGACGGCCTCGCTCGCCGACCTGATGGAGGAGATGGCGGCCGCCGACTCCGTCGTGGCGACCAGGTACCACAACCTGGTCTGCGCACTGAAGGCAGGCACTCCGACACTCGCCCTCAGCTACGCGGCCAAGAGCGACGCGCTCATGGAACGCATGGGCCTCGCCGCCCACTGCCACCCGGCCCGCGAGGTCGACACCGACCGGCTCCTCGAACAGTTCCGTGCGCTGGAGAAGCAGTCGGTGGAACTGCGCCGCACGCTCGCCGACCGGAACCGGACCGCCGCGCGTCAACTCCGAGACCAGTTTGACGCGTTGACAGCGGCCCTGTTCCCCGGTGCCCGCACCTCTTCGACCCACACAGACGCCCACGCCCTGCGGGAGACACCGTGAAAGCCATCCAAGTCCCCGAGATCGACGGCGCGTTCCTCTTCGAGCCGACGCCGTACGCCGACGAACGCGGCTTCTTCAGCCGCACCTTCGACGCCGACGTGGTCCGCTCCGTGGGCCTCGACCCGCACGCCTTCGTCCAGGACAGCCTGTCCCGCTCGGCACGCGGCGTGCTGCGCGGGATGCACCTGCGCTCCGGCGCGGGCGAGGCCAAGCTCGTGCGGTGCTCGTACGGAAAGATCTTCGACGTCGTCGTGGACCTGCGGAAAGACTCGCCGACGTACCTGGGCCGGGCCTTCTTCGAGCTGTCCGACGAGACACAGCTGACCCTGTACATCCCCGCGGGGTGCGCGCACGGCTTCCAGGCGCTGACCGGGACCGCCGACACCTCGTACCGCATCAACCGCCCGCACGACCCGGCCGAGGACGTCACCATCGCCTTCGACGACCCCGAGCTCGCCATCCCGTGGCCGCTGCCGCCCGCGATGATGTCCCGGCGGGACCGCGAGGCGCCGAGCCTCGCCGAGGTACTGAAGCAGAAAGAGAGCTGAACGCACCGTGGACCACGAAGAGTTCTCCCTGCCCCGGTCGCGGGCCGCGAACGAACGACTGCACGCCATGATCCCCGGCGGCGCCCACACGTACGCCAAGGGCGACGACCAGTACCCCGAGGGCCTGGCCCCGGTCATCAGCCACGGCAGGGGCGCCCACGTGTGGGACGTCGACGGCAACCGCTACATCGAGTACGGCTCCGGCCTGCGGTCGGTCAGCCTCGGCCACGCCCACCCCCGCGTCACCGAGGCGGTGCGGCGCGAGATCGACCGCGGCAGCAACTTCGTCCGGCCGTCCGTCGTCGAGGCCGACGCCGCCGAACGCTTCCTCGCGACCGTGCCGACCGCCGAGATGGTGAAGTTCGCGAAGAACGGCTCCGACGCGACCACCGCCGCCGTGCGCCTCGCCCGCGCCGTCACCGGGCGGCAGCGGGTGGCGGTCTGCGGCGACCACCCGTTCTTCTCCGTCGACGACTGGTTCATCGGCACCACCCCGATGTCCGCCGGCATCCCCGAGTCGACCAGCGCGCTCACGGTCGCGTTCCCGTACGGGGACCTGGCCGCCACCGACGACCTGCTCACCCGGTACCGGGACGAGGTCGCCTGCCTGATCCTCGAACCCGCCCACACCGAGCCCCCGCCCGGCTACCTCGCCGGACTGCGCGACCTGGCCGACCGGCACGGCTGCGTCCTCGTCTTCGACGAGATGATCACCGGCTTCCGCTGGTCCGAGGCGGGCGCCCAGGGCCTCTACGGCGTCACCCCCGACCTGTCCACCTTCGGCAAGGCGCTGGGCAACGGGTTCGCCGTCTCCGCGCTGGCCGGGCGCCGCGCGCTGATGGAACGGGGCGGCCTGCGCCACGGTGACGAGCGCGTGTTCCTGCTGTCCACCACGCACGGCGCGGAGACGCACTCCCTCGCCGCCGCCATGGCGGTGCAGACCGTGTACACGGAGGAGGGCATCACCGCGCGGCTGCACGCCCTCGGCGAGCGGCTGGCCGCCGGGGTGCGGGACGCCGCGGCGAGCATGGGCGTCGACGACCACGTCGTCGTCCGCGGCCGGGCCAGCAACCTGGTCTTCGCGACGCTCGACGCGGACGGGCAGCCCTCGCAGCAGTACCGCACCCTGTTCCTGCGCCGCCTCCTCGCGGGCGGGGTGCTCGCCCCGTCGTTCGTGGTGAGCAGCGCGCTCGACGAGGCGGACATCGACCGCACCGTGGACGTGGTGGCCCAGGCCTGCGCGGTCTACCGGAAGGCGCTGGACGCGGGCGACCCCACGCCCTGGCTGGCCGGGCGGCCGGTGAAGCCGGTCTTCCGCCGCCTGGCGTGACGTCAGGAGCGGTCGGAGCGGCGGGAGTCCGCGGCCCGGTCGACCGCCCACGCGGTCAACGGCACCACCGTCAGGGCCGTGCACCAGCCGCCCAGCACATCGGTCGGGTAGTGCGCGCTCAGCGCCACTTGCGCCCAGCCCATGACGGCGCCCGCCACCAGTGCCGCACCGAGCACGAGTGACAGGCCGGCCGCCCTGCCGAGGCCGAGCCGGCCGGTCGCGATGAGCGCCACCGCGACCGCGAGCGCGGTGGCGAACGCGGTGTGCCCGCTCGGGTAGGACAGGTTGTCGGCGCCGTGAATGGTGCGCCCCACCACGGACTTGACGAGCGTCGTCGCCACCACGGCCAGCGCGGCGCCGACGACCACGAGCACCGCCCCGCGCCGGTGCCGCAGCAGCAGACAGCCCGCCACCGCTGCCACGACCAGCAGCGCGGCCCCGGCGGGCTCGCCCCAGAAGTCCGTGGCCAGGGCGACGTTCCGCCACGTCCCGCGCACACTGTCCGCCGTCGGGTCGATGAACCACCTGTCGGCCCGGCCGGCCTCGCTGTGTCCCGCGTACTGGATTCCGATGACGACGGCCGTCAGCGCGGCGAGGACCGCGATCAGCCCGAGCCACGCGCGCAGCGCGGCGGGCAGCACGGCGGAAGCGGTGGTCGGGCGGCCGGTCACCGGCTCTTCCGTGGCAAGGCGTTCCACCTTCCCCTCCCGTCAGGGCCGTTGACGCCGCTCTGCACGCAAGCCTAACCAACGTTCGCCACACATCGGTCAGTTCGAGGCGGGAAAGGACTGTTCGGTCCAGATGGTCTTGCCGGAGCGGCTGTACCGCGTGCCCCACCTCTGGACGAGCTGCGCGACGATGAGCAGACCGCGACCGCCCTCGTCCTCCTCGGTGCTGTGGCGCAGGTGCGGCGAGGTGTGACCGGGGTCGGCGACCTCGCACAGGAGGGTGCGGTCCCGGATGAGGCGTACCTGAATGGGACCTCCGGCGTACCGGACCGCGTTGGTCACCAGCTCGCTGACCACGAGTTCGGTGGCGAACGACAGCTCTTCGAGACCCCACGCGTGCAGCTGCCGGGTGGCCAGCTCCCGGGCCCGCCCCGGGGCCACCGCCTCCGCGGGCAGCTCCCATTCGCTGACCTGAGAGGCGTCGAGCTCGCGGGTGCGGACCAGCAGCAGCGCGGTGTCGTCGGCCGTCGGACCGCTCGGCAGGAGCTCCGCCACGGCCCGGTCGCAGAGCTCTTCGAGCGACGCGCCCCGTTCGCCGAGTACGCGCCCCAGTGTGTCGAGCCCGTGGTCGATGTCGCGGTCACGGGCCTCGACCAGGCCGTCGGTGAACAGGGCCAGCAGGCTGCCCACCGGCAGCTCGATCTCCATCGACTCGAACGGCAGGCCGCCGAGGCCCAGCGGCGGCCCGGCCGGCAGCTCGGGGAAGGAGACCCGGCCGTCCGGGTCGACGACCGCGGGCGGCAGGTGCCCGGCCCTCGCCATGACGCAGCGCCGCGAGACCGGGTCGTAGACCGCGTAGAGACAGGTCGCCCCGGTCGTCACGTCGGCGTAGGCCGCGCCGGCCGCCCACGCACCGCCCCACTGCTCCTCCGCCGACTGCGCCACCAGGTCGTCGAGCCGCGCCAGCACCTCCACGGGATCCATGTCCAGCTGGGCGAAGGCCCGCACGGTCGTGCGCAGCCGCCCCATGGTGGCCGCCGCCTGCAGCCCATGGCCGACGACGTCCCCGACCACGAGCCCGACCCGGGTGCCGGACAGCGGGATGACGTCGAACCAGTCGCCGCCGACCCCCGTCACGTCGTCCGTGGGCAGATAGCGGTGGGCGAGGTCGACGGCCGACTGCTCGGGCAGCTGCTGGGGCAGCAGCTGCCGCTGGAGGGCGAGGGAGGCGGTGCGCTCCCGGGCGAAGCGGCGGGCGTTGTCGAGGGACACGGCGGTACGGGCCACCAGCTCGTCGGCGAGCGCCACCTCACCGCTGTCGAAGGCGGCCGCGCCCGCGCCGCGCAGGAACGTGACGAGGCCGAGGACGCTGTTCCCGGCCCGCAGCGGCACGACCAGCTCCGACTCGTCGAGCACGAGACCGCCGGAGGAGAGGCTGCGGTCCTGGGGCGAGCCGGGGGGATACCGCACGGGGGAAGGGGTGCTGGACCCGCTGGCGCGGTCGGCCCGGTCGCCGGGGCAGCAGCGTGCGACCCGTACCAGCGACGCCGCCGCCGCGCCGCTGGTGGCAGGCACCTCGCCCTCCAGGACCGCCTGCGCCAGGTCGACGGTGACCTCGGCGGCGAACTCGGGCACCGCCACCTCGGTGATCTTCTCGGCGGTGACCCGCACGTCGAGGGCGCCCCCGACCCCGCGGCCCGCCTCGACGAGCAGGGCGAGGCGCCGCTGGGCCTTGTAGCGGTCGGAGATGTCGAAGGCGTCCTCGCAGACGCCGATCACGCGTCCGTCGGCGTCCTGGAGCCGGTAGTAGGCGCAGGACCAGAGGTGTTCCGTGTCCGGGTCGCTGGGCGGGCGGCCCTGGAAGTGCAGGTCCAGGAAGGGCTCGCCGGTGTCGAGCACGTGCCGCATGACCGCTTCGAGGGTCGGCGGATGCCCCTTCGTCACGAACTTCCCGTCGGAGTACAGCTCGTCGGCCCGCATGCCGCGGAACTGGGCGAACGGGCGCCCTATCTCCCGCTCGTACGCCGTGTTGCACCAGGTCAGACGCAGGTCGGTGTCGTAGATGCCGAGGCCCACGGGGGACTGGGTGGCCAGCCCGTGCAGCAGAGCGAGGCGCGCCTCCCACTCCCGGAGGGCCTTGAGCTCGGTGGCGACGAGCACGCGGACGGCCGGTCCCGCTCCCGGCAGCGTGCACACGGCGGTGGCGACGACCACCTCGTGCCCGTCACGGTGGCGGGCGACGCGGATCTCGTTCCCCTGGAACTGGAGCGGGGGACCGGAGGACGTCGCGCCCGGCGCCAGGAACGTGGAGACCGGCCGCCCGACGACGTCGTGCGCACCGTAGCCGAGGAGCCTCTCGGCGGCCGGACTCCACCCGATGACGATGTCCTGGGCGTCGATGACCGCCGTGGCCGCCCTGGTGACGTCGAGGGGACCACGGAAGTCGGCCTGCTCACGCCCTGCCGTCATGGCGCCACACCAGCCCCGTTCATCTTCCAAAGAATCCGCTGTCCGCGGGACGGGCACAACCGCGGTACGCCCAGTCAGCGGAGGCCCGGCGCCGTCGCCGCCGCGAATACTCGGCGCTGGGTGCCCGGACAGGCCTGTGCGTGCACATGCGCGCGGCGGCGCTCGGCGTGTCGGCGATCGCCACGAGGCCCGCCCTGGCCTTCACCGTCGTCAAGCCGGCCGGCGCTGCGGCCCTGATCTGGCTCGGGGTGCGAGCTCTGACCTGCCGCCGCCGCTGGGACCGGGCCACCGGCGGGCTGTTCATGGCGGTGGGCGTCGGCGTGGCGGCGGTGGAATGACGGTGTACGACACCGTCCCCTCGACCGCACATGGTCTAGACCGACTGCTAGCGTCTGGCGCACGAGTGGCGCGACGGACGGGGCGCCCGGGGCGAGAGGGGACAAGTCGTGGTCGTCGGCAGGCAGGCGGGGCGGGCGTACATCGGATCCTTCACCGCGGCCGGGGGGCCGGGTGTGATCACCGCGTCCGTCGCGCCGGAGAGCGGGGCGTTGACCGTGCTCGGTGCCACGGACGCGGTCGCCGACCCGTCCTATCTCGCGCTCTCGTCCGACGGGGAGACGCTGTACGCGGTGAGTGAGACCTCCGACGGGGGCGTCGCCGCGTTCCGTACCGCGGGCGACAGGGCCGAGTTGACCGGGCCGCCCGTGCCCGTCGGGTCTGCGCCGACCCACCTCGCCCTGTACGACGGGCACGTGCTCACCGCCAACTACCGGTCGGGCAGCGTCACCGCCGTGCAGGTGCGCGGCGACGGGACCCTCGTCCCGACGCCGTCGAGCGAGCTGCGGCACACCGGTTCGGGACCGCACCCGCAGCGTCAGCAGAGCCCGCACGCGCATCAGGTCCTCGCGGACCCGAGCGGCCGCTGGGCGGTCAGTGCCGACCTCGGCACGGACTCCGTGCGCGTGTGCGCCTTCGGGGAGAGCGGGCTGACCCTGCACCGCGAGGTGGCGCTGCGTCCGGGGTCCGGTCCGCGGCACCTCGTGTTCCACCCGCGCGGCGACCGCGCGTACATCCTCAACGAGCTCAGCCCCACCCTCACCGTCTGCACCTGGGACGCCGCCGACGGCTCGCTCAAGCCGCTCGGCGAGCTGCCCGTCCTCGCGGAGGCCCCGGAGGGCGACACGTACCCCTCGGAGGTCGTGATCGCGCCCGACGGGCGGTTCCTGTGGGCCGCCACGCGCGGCCCGGACGTCATCTCGGTCATCGCGCTCGACGAGACGGGCGACGTGCCGAGTCTGAAGGCGACGGTGCCGTGCGGCGGCACGTGGCCGCGCGACCTGGCGATCGATCCGGCGGGACGGCACCTGTACGCGGCCAATGAGCGCTCCGGGGACGTCACCTGGTTCGCGATCGACCAGGAGACGGGCATCCCGAGCCGTACGGGCTCCGTCGCGGCGCCCGCGGCCTCCTGCGTGGTCTTCGGCTGAGAGACACGCCCGCGTACGACGACGGGCCCGCCCCCACATCGGGGCGGGCCCGTCGTCGTACGTACGGGGTCGCTTCAGTGCGCGGGCGCACCCGAGGGCTGCTGCGGCGTGATGCCGAGCGCCGTCGTGTACTTGGCCAGCGCCAGCTTGCCGATCGCCGGGTAGGGGCCGATCGGCTCGGCGACGGACAGGCCCGACTCCTTCGCGGCCGCCTCCAGCAGAGCGCTGTCGAGCTCCGGGCCGATCAGGTACGGCGCGAGGGCCAGCTGCGTCGAGCCGGAACCGCGCAGTTGCTCGGCGGTCGCGGCGATGGCGCCCTCCTCGTCGAGCGCGGCGGCCATCACCGGCACCGCGAGACGCGCGGCGAGCAGCATGCCGGTGATCCCGGCGGCCTGCACGGCCTCGTCGCCGCCGACGGTGGCCAGCACGATGCCGTCCGCGGCCGTCGCCACGGTGAACAGGCGGGCGCGGTCGGCGCGGGCGAGCCCGGCCTCCGAGAGGCGCACGTGCAGGGCCTCGGCGAGCAGCGGGTGCGGGCCGAGGACGTCGGTGAGCTCGGCGGCGGCACGGCTGTCCATGACGGCCTGCCGGACGCGCCGCATCAGCGCGGCGTCGGGGCCCGCGAGCAGCGGCACGACGACGGCGACAGGACCCTCGGGGTCGGCCACCTCGGCGCCCGCGGCACGCGCGCGCTCGACGCGGGCGGTGCGCTCCGCGGCCGCGTGCGCGAGCACGGAGTGCAGCGAGGGGAACTCGGGGAACGACGTGACGGTGGCGTCTTCCTCACCGTCGAGGTAACCGATTCTGGCGTCGAGACCGGGCAGCTCGGAGCGGGCGATGCTCACGACTTCCTCGGCGAGGCCGCGCATGGTGGTGCTGGGGGCGCCCGGCACGGCGAGAACAAGTGCGGGCGCGCCCTCAGGAGCCGCGACGGGCTCCGGACGGCGGTGCCGGCCCGGCTGACGGGGGCGCGGCATTCGTACTGGCAGGCCGGATGCGGGCCCAGTGGGGGAGCTCATGCGCCCGCATGCTACTGGCTTGCGGGCCATCCCTGTTCGGGGAGGGTGCAGGTGGGCGGTATAAGTCCGTTTTTGTCTGATGAATTACGCAGAGGTCAACTGTCACCTTGTTCATGGTCACCCGCACCGTGGACGGAGAGCATGCGGGAGTCGAGCGGCAGTCGCAACCGGCCCTCGGCGACATCCGCCGCTATGCGCACCGCGCCGTCGAGCGGATCCCCGGCCGCGGGGACCGGCCGCGCGTGCGGCAGTTGCTCCGCGAGCTCGGCGCGCAGGGGTGCGAGCAGCGGCTCGCCCAGGTTGAGGAGTCCGCCGGTGAAGGCGACGTCGCAGGCGTCCGCGACGGGGCAGACGGCGGCCGCCGCCTCGGCGATGTGGCGGGCAGCGGCCCGCAGGATGCCGTCCGCCACGGGGTCGTCCGCGGCGCATTCCGCCACGTGGGGCGCGAAGGAGGCGAGGACCGCGGGCCGGTCGGCGCGCGGATAGAGCTGCCCCGGCAGCCCGGCCGGCGGGCCGAACGCCGCCTCGGCGCGTGCGAGCAGCGCCCGCGAACCGCCGCGCCTGCCGTCGTGCGCCCGCATCGCCGCTTCGAGCCCGGCGCGACCGATCCAGGCGCCGCCGCCGCAGTCGCCCAGCAGGTGCCCCCAGCCGTCGGCGCGGCGCCAGGCGGTCAGATCCGTGCCGATCGCGATCATCCCGGTGCCCGCGGCGACGACGGCGCCGGGACGGTCGCCGAGCGCTCCCGCGTACGCGGTGACGGCGTCGGCGGCCAGCGCCGTGCGCCGTACGCCCAGCGCCCGGCCGAGCGCGGCGGGCAGCGCGGCGCGGAGGTCGTCACCGAGGGTCGCCATGCCCGCGGCGCCGACGGCGACGGCCGCGATCCGCCCGCCGCCCGCCTGCTCCAGCAAGCCCCGCGCCATGGGCAGCAGTTGCTCCACGAAGTGTCCGGCGTCGATGCCGCGCGGGCCGGTGCGCACCGGCGCGACGGCGCGCACCGGGTCGGGGCGGCGCATGCCCTGCGGGACGTGCAGGGCGGCCCGCAGCCCCGAACCGCCCGAGTCGACCCCCAGTACGCACTCCCGCACGGACTGCGACACCCGCTCCTCGGCTCCGTCCGATGTCACGGCAGCCGCCAGTCCACCGGCTCCGCTCCCTGCTGGACCAGCAGGTCGTTGGCCCGGCTGAACGGGCGCGACCCGAAGAAGCCGCGGTCCGCCGACATGGGGGAGGGGTGCGCGGACTCCACCGAGGGCAACTGCCCGAGCAGCGGCCGCAGATTGCGCGCGTCGCGGCCCCACAGGATCGACACCAGCGGCTTGCCGCGCGCCGCGAGCGCCCGTATGGCCTGCTCCGTGACCTCCTCCCAGCCCTTGCCCCGGTGCGCGGCGGGCTTGCGCGGTGCGGTGGTCAGCGCCCTGTTGAGCAGCAGGACGCCCTGGCGCGTCCAGGGCGTGAGGTCGCCGTTCGTCGGCGCGGGCAGGCCCAGGTCGCTGTTCATCTCGCGGTAGATGTTGATGAGGCTGCCGGGCAGCGGCCGCACTTCGGGCGCGACCGAGAACGACAGGCCCACCGCGTGACCGGGCGTGGGATAGGGGTCCTGACCGACGATCAGGACGCGGACGTCGTCGAAGGGCTGCTGGAAGGCGCGCAGGACGTTCGCCCCCGACGGGAGATAGGTGCGTCCCGAGGCGATCTCCGCGCGCAGGAAGTCCCCCATCGAGGCGATCCGTTCGGCCACCGGTCCCAGGGCCTCGGCCCAGCCGGTCTCGACGATTTCATGCAAGGGTCGTGGTGCCACGGCGTCACCCTACTGCCGTAACGGCAGGGGTGATCAACCGATGGCCGCGGCCCGCACGCACAGCACGTCCGGCAGGTGCGAGGCGAGCTGCTGCCAGGTGTCGCCGTCGTCCGCCGACGCGAACACCTCCCCGTTGCGGTTGCCGAAGTAGATGCCCGCAGGGTCGCAGTCGTCGCTGCACATGGCGTCGCGCAGCACCGTGCCGTAGTGGTCCTCGTCGGGCAGGCCCGTGCTCAGCGGCTCCCACGTCTCGCCGGCGTCGGTCGTGCGGTAGACGCGACAGCGGTGGTCGGCGGGGACGCGGTCGCTGTCGGCGGTGATGGGGAAGACATAGGCCGTGCCGCCGCGGTGCGGGTGCGCGACCACGGAGAAACCGAAGTCGGACGGCAGCCCGCCGCCGATGTCGGTCCAGTGCGCGCCCGCGTCGTCGCTGCGGTACACACCCCAGTGGTTCTGCAGGTACAGCCGGTCCGGGTCGGCGGCGTCCCGCGCCACTTTGTGCACGCACTGACCGAACTCGGGGTTCGGGTCGGGCAGGAACACCGCCGAGACGCCGTCGTTCGAAGGCGCCCAGTTCGCGCCGCCGTCCTCGGTGCGGAACACCCCGGCGGTGGAGACCGCGACCGTCACCGCGCGCGGGTCCCGGACGTCGGTCAGCACGGTGTGCAGGCCCTCTCCGCCGCCGCCCGGCACCCACTTGGACCGGGTGGGGTGTTCCCACAGGGGCCGCACGAGCGAGAAGGACTCGCCGCGGTCCTCCGAGCGGTACAGCGCGGCGGGCTCCGTGCCCGCGTACACGACGTCCGGCTCGGCGGCCGCCGGGTGCAGCTGCCACACGCGCTCCAGCGAAGCCCCGGTCTCCTTGGGGAACTTCACGGCGGGCTTCGACGGCTCCGTCCACGTCCGCCCGAGGTCGTCGGAGTGGAAGACGGAAGGACCCCAGTGCGCGCTGTCACCGCCGGCCAGGAGGCGCGGGGTGGGGCCACGGTTGTCGATGGCCACCGAGTACACGGCCTGCGCGTTGAAGTACGGGCTGTCGTCGAACTCCCAGGCACCCCCTCGCCTGCGGCCGATGAACAGGCCCTTGCGGGTGCCTACGGTCAGGATGATGTCGGCCATGCCGACCACCTCCGGGACGTCGTTGTCTCAGGTACCGGTCAGTCTGCACCCCGGCACTGACAATCTCCCCCGGGGACGGCATCCGTGCAGGTCAGAGCCGTGTGTTCCGGCTCGCGGAGCCACCCGCGGCCAGCTCGTCCGCCACCTCCGCGATCGCCGCGGGCCCCACCCGGCAGCAGCCCCCGATCAGGCGCGCCCCGGCCTCCCGCCACCCCGCGACCTGCCCGGCCGAGAACCGGGCGGGCCCCCGCCAGCCCCGGGCGGCCGCGTCCCACTCCTCCCCGCTGTTCGGATAGACGACCACGGGCTTCCCGGTGACCCGCGCGGCGAGCCCCACCGCGGTCTCCGCGTCCCTCGGGTCGCAGCAGTTCACGCCGACCGCGATGACCTCGTCCGCGTCGGCGGCGAGCGCGAACGCCTCGTCGAGGGGCTGCCCCGCGCGCGTGCGCGTGCCCACGACGCTGTACGACAGCCAGGCGGGCACCCCGAGGCCGCGCACCGCCCGCAGCAGGGCCCGGGCCTCGTCGGCGTCGGGCACGGTCTCCAGGGCGAGGACATCGGGTCCGGCTTCGGCGAGGGTCTCGAGCCGGGGCCGGTGGAAGCGCTCCAGCTCGTCCACCGAGAGCCCGTACCGCCCCCGGTACTCGGAGCCGTCGGCGAGCATCGCCCCGTAGGGACCCGCGGACGCGGCCACCCACACCTCGCGCCCGGCGGTGGACCCGGCACGCCGGGCCAGTGCGACGCCGAGGCGCAGGAGCTCGCGGGTGCGCCCGGCGTCGATGCCGTGCCGCGCGTACCCCTCGTACGTCGCCTGGTAGCTCGCGGTGATCGCGACCTCGGCGCCCGCCTCGTAGTACGCGCGGTGGGCGCCCTCGATCGCGGCGGGCTCGTCGGCGAGCAGCCGCGCGGACCACAGGTCGTCGCTCAGGTCGTGCCCGGCGGCCTCCAGTTGGTTGGCGAGGCCGCCGTCGAGCACGACAGGGCGCTGGGCAAGGGCGTCGGCGAGTCTCACACCGCCGACGCTAGCCGCTCCGAGGCCAGGGGGAAGTGGCAGGCCACCTGGTGTCCCGCGCTGTTCGGCGTGCTGACCGGCGGTTCGGTCGTGGCGCACACGTCCTGCGCGAGGGGACACCGGGTGCGGAAGCGGCAGCCCGACGGGGGCTTCGCGGCGGAGGGCGTCTCGCCTTCCAGCGGCGCGCGCTCAGGGCCCGTCCCCGCGGCCTGCGGATCGGGCAGGTTGACCGTGTCCAGGAGCCCGCGCGTATAGGGGTGCAGTGGATGCGCGTACACCTGCTCGGCGGGGCCCGATTCCACGAGCTTGCCCAGGTACATCACGCCGACGGTGTCCGCCAGATGGCGTACGACGGCCAGGTCGTGCGAGATGAACAGATACGCGAGACCGCGCTCGCGCTGCAGCTCCCGCATCAGGTTGAGGATCTGCGCCTGCACGGACACGTCGAGCGCGGAGACCGGCTCGTCGGCGACCACCAGGTCAGGGGAGAGCGTCAACGCGCGGGCGAGACCGAGGCGTTGGCGCTGGCCGCCGGAGAACTCGTGCGGGTAGCGGTGCACGGCGCCGCGCGGCAGGCCGACGGCGTCGAGGAGCTCGGCCACGAGTCCCTCCTGCTCGGCGCGGCCGCCGACGCCCTGGATCACGAGCGGCTCGCGCAGGATCTCGCCGACCCGCATGCGTGGGTCCATCGCGGCGGTGGAGTCCTGGAACATCAGCTGGACGCGCCGCCGGTGCGCGCGCCGTTCGGCCCGTGACATCAGCGACGGGTCGGCTCCCTCGAAGCGCACCGCGCCGTCGGTCGGCTCCTCCAGGCCCGCGACGATCCGCCCGAGCGTCGTCTTGCCGCAGCCGGACTCACCGACCATGCCGAACGTCTCGCCCTTGCGGATCGTCAGCGAGACCCCGCCGACCGCGCTGACGGTTCCGCGACCGCGCGAGAACGCGCCGCCCTTGAGGGGGAACTCCTTGACGAGGGCGTCGAGTTCGAGGAGTACGTCACCGGGTTCGGCGGCTGCGGGCACGGGCGCGGGGACCACGATCTCGTCCTCGGAGGCGGCCTCGACCTCGGCCGGTACCGGATGGAAGCACGCGAACCGGTGCTCCGGGCCCCGCGTCCCGTCGTCCACGAGCGGCGGCTCCGCCGTACGGCACTCGTCCGTGGCGAACGTGCAGCGCGGCGCGAAACGGCAGCCCGTGGGGCGCGTCGCGAGGTTCGGCGGCAGCCCGGGGATGGTGTGCAGCTCCGTGCCGCTGTCGGCCGCACGCTCGGGGAGCGCGGCGAAGAGTGCCTCGGTGTAGCGGTGGCGGGGGTGTGCGAACAGGCCGCGCACGTCGGCCTGTTCGGCGACCTTGCCCGCGTACATCACCGCGACCCGGTCCACCCGGTTGGCGATGACGCCCAGGTCGTGGGTGACCAGGATCATCGCCATGCCGAGCCGGGCGCGCAGATCGTCCACGAGCTCCAGGATCTGGTGCTGCGTCGTCACGTCGAGGGCCGTCGTCGGCTCGTCCGCGATCAGCAGCTTCGGCTCGCACACCAGCGCCATGGCGATCGCGACGCGCTGGCGCATGCCGCCGGACAGCTGGTGCGGGTAGGCCTTCATCCGCTCGGCGGGCTGCGGCATGCCGACGAGCCGCAGCATCTCCTGGGCGCGCGCCCACGCCTCCTTCCTGCCGATGCCGGGGCGGTGCAGGAGCAGCGGCTCCGCCACCTGCGCGCCGATGGTCATCGTCGGATTGAGGGAGGTCAGCGGGTCCTGGAAGACCATGCCGATGGTGTTCCCGCGGACGCCCTGGAGGACGGGCGCCGGGGCCGCCGCGAGGTCCTGTCCGTCGAACAGGACGCGGCCCCCGGTGATCTCGCCGCCCGGCGGCAGCAGGCCGAGGACGCCGAGCGCGGTCATCGTCTTGCCGCAGCCGGACTCGCCGACGATGCCGAGGGCCTCACCGGGGGCGAGGGAGAGGGACACGCCGTCGAGGGCGTGGACGGTGCGTTCGCGCGAGGCGATGTCGACGCGCAGGTCCTCGATGGAGAGGAGGGGTTCGGTCGCGGGCCGGGGCTCGGCCGCGCGCAGGGGCTCGGTCATCTGTCGTGTCTCCTGTTACTTCCGCAGCCGCACTTCGAACGCGTCACGCAGCCCGTCGCCGATGAAGTTGAACGCGGCGACGACCAGCACGATCGCGATGCCCGGCGGGAAGATCAGCCACCAGTAGCCGTTCTGGGTGTAGGTGATGCCGGCCGACAGCATCGATCCCCAGTCGGCCGACGGCGGCGGGATGCTCAGACCGAGGAACGCGAGATAGCTGACGTAGAGGATGGCGTCGGCGATCTGGAACGTGCAGTTGACGATGACCGTGCCGATGGCGTTCGGCACGATGTGCTTGAAGACGGCGCGCGTCCCGCCGCCGCCCATCATCCGCATCGCCTGCACGTACTCGCGGTTGCGCAGCGACAGGGCCTCGCCGCGCACCAGGCGGGCGGGGGACAGCCATGCGACGCCCGCGATGATCATGATGAGGACGCCCTTGCTGGGCGTGATGATGGCGGCCACCACGACGAGCAGGAACATCGCGGGGATGGCGAGCGCCGCGTCCGTGATCCGCATCATCGCCGCGTCGACCCAGCCGCCGAAGTAGCCGGACACCGCGCCGTAGACGGTGCCGAACAGGGTGGCGAGCAGCCCCGCCGCGAGGCCGATCTCCAAGGACGTCTGTCCGGCGACCATCAGCCGGCCGACCATGTCGTAGCCGAGGTCGGTGGTGCCGAGGAGGTGTCCCGAGCTGCCGGGCGGCAGGTTGGCCCGGGACAGATCGGTGTGGATCTGCTCGGTGTCGTACACGAGCGGGCCGAGGTAGCTGAACGCGAGCAGCAGGAGCAGCACCACCACTCCGGTCAGGGCGAGCTTGTTGCCGGTGAAGACCCGGAGGGTGCGGCGGGCCAGTGACGGCGTGGCCTGCGCGGCGTCCTCGTGGCCTGGCGCGGTGACAGGGGCGACCGTGGTACTCATGCCACGCTCCGTATCCGGGGGTCGAGGACGGCGTACAGGACGTCGGTGAGCAGCGAGCCGACGACGGTGGCGACACCGACGACGAGCGTCACGCCGAGCAGGACGGGGAAGTCGGAGCCCTGCGCGGCGTTCCAGAACAGCAGCCCCATGCCGGGGTAGTTGAACATCGACTCGACGACGAGGGCGCCGCTGAACAGCGTCGGCAGATAGAGGCCGAGGAGCGTGGCGAGGGGGATCAGCGCGTTGCGCAGGACGTGCCTGACCATGATCCGGCGGCTCGACTGGCCCTTGGCCATCGCCGTGCGGACGTATTCCTCGGTGAGGTTGTCGAGGACCGCCGAGCGCATGTAGCGGCTGAACATCGCGACGATGCCGAAGGCCATGGTGACCACGGGCAGGACGAGCCCCGTGAAGTCGCCGAGGAGCGCGCCGATCGTCTCGCCCTGTGGTGCCTCCGCCGGGAAGACCGGCATGACCTGCGCGAACAGGATGATCATGATGAGGCCGAGGAAGAACACGGGCGTCGCGTACAGCAGGAAGGCGAGGCCCGTCAGCGCGTAGTCCGACGCCTTGCCGCGCCGCACGGCCTGCAGCAGACCGAGCGGGACGGCGATGACGACCGCGAGGACGGTGGACAGGACCGTGAGGAGCAGCGTCTTCGGCAGACGCTGCTTCAGCAGGTCGAACACGGGCGAGTTGAGCTTGAAGGACTCGCCGAGGTCGCCGGTGAGCAGCCGCTTCACGTACATCGCGTACTGCGTCGGCAGCGAACGGTCGTACCCCTGCTGGTGGTTGAAGTGCTCGATCTGCTGCGGAGTGCCCTTCGGGCCGAGGATCGCGCGGGCGGGACCGCCCGGCAGCAGGTGCAGGAGCACGAAGACGATGACGGACACCAGGAAGAGGACGACGATCGCCTGGAGGAAGCGCTTGACCAGAAAGCCGGTGAAGCCGGTCACTTCTCGGCCCCCTTCTTCTTGACGTAGTACCAGTGCTGGGGCGCGAAGGTGACGGTCGGGTTCTGCGAGACGCCGCGCAGGTCGTTGCGGATCACCGAGACCTGGTACGCGGGGTTCGGCATCCACATCACGGGCAGCTGCTCGGCGAGGTACTCCCCGTACTCGTGCACGGCCTTCATGTCGGGGGAGTACTGCACGGCCCGGATGATGCGGTCCGCCTTCGTGTCGCTGTAGTTGCCGAAGTTGGCGGAGGCGCCCGTCGAGAAGAGCTGTTCGCCGCTGGGGTTGAGCGGGTAGTACCAGCTGCCGGCCGTCCCGAAGAACGACATGTCCCAGTCGCAGCCCGGATCCTTCGCCCTGCACGGAACGGAGTTGCCGAGCACCGAGTTCAGCGGCTGCTGGCGAACGGTCAGGTCGATGCCGCCCTTGGACAGGGACGACTTGAGCTCCTGCATCATGTTCGTCGTCTCGGTGGACCCCGACTGGGAGAGCAGGGTGAGTTCGAGAGGCGTGTCCCTGTCGATGCCCTTGCCGCACTCGTCCGCGCCCGTGCCGGGACGTACGCAGCGGGCGGTGCCGTCCTTGGTCCGCCAACCGTGCCGCTCCAGCAGCGCCTTGGCCTTGGCGACGGAGAACGGGTACTGGTTCTTCTCCATCTTCTCGGACAGATACTGGCTCTTCGGCGTGACCGGCACCGGGCCGAGCGTCGGGGTCGCGCTGCCCTGCCAGACGACGTCGCTCATCGCCTTCTGGTCGACGAGGTGCTGCATGGCCTGCCGGATGTACAGCTGGTCCATCATCGGGCCGCCGTGCGTGGAGTTGAAGTTGTAGACGATGTACGTCGCCGCCCAGCCCTCCCATGGATCGACCCGGTACCCCTTGTCCTCGAACTTCTCCTTCTGCGCCATCACCGACGGCGGGATGTATCCGTAGTCGACGCCGCCCGAACGCAGCACGTTGTACTCGGAGTCGGCCGTCGTGAACGGCTTGAAGACCACCTTGTCCAGGTGCGGGCGCTCCGACTCCGGGCCGGTGAACTTCTCGTTCGGCACGATCGTGACCTGCCCGCTGTCGCGCCAGCCCGCCAGCTTCCAGGGCCCGTTGACCGTCTTCCAGAGCGGGTCGGAGCCGTACGAGCCGAGGCTCTTCGCGTGCTTCGTCAGCCGCGCGAAGACGGCCTTGGCGCCCGCGGGGGTGCGGTCCCAGTCGCCGATCCGCCCGCCGTCGCTCTTCGCGTCCCAGGCGTGCCGGGGGAGCGCACGCAGCAGGACCAGCTGATTGGCGGTGAACCAGTCCGGGTTGTACGCACGGGTCAGGTGCAGCCGCACCGTGTGATCGTCGAGCGTCTCGAACCGCTTGACGTTGTCGGGCATCGTGCCGACGGAGTAGTTGCTCCACTCCGCCTTGTTGGCCTTGACCAGGTTGAACCAGAACTCCAGGTCGCGGGCGGTGACCGGCGTGCCGTCGGACCACTTGACACCCTCGCGCAGCGGCACCGTCACGGTCTTGTTGCCGTCGCTGTACTTCGGCTCGAGACCCAGCGTGCCGGGCCCGTGCGTGGTCAGCTCCCCCTCCGCCGCGTCCTGCACGGCGTCGTACACCGGCATGAACATCAGTGAATAGATCCCGTAGTTGTACGAGGCGCCATAGCCCGGCGCGCCGATCGGGAAGATCCAGTTGGGCGTCGCCGACGGCGGCAGCGCCATCGTCGCGGTGCCGCCCTCGACCGGAGTGCCGCCGGTGGGGCCCATGTCGATGCGGCCGCCCTCGCGGGTGCAGCCGGTGAGGGCCGCCGCGAGGACGAGCAGCGCGGCCGCCGCGGACCTGAGTGAGCGCATGGCGATGGGCCTCCAAGGGGTACGGGGCCGGCCCGTGCCGGAGTACGACGGGCGGCGCCCGAACGCTAGGCCGACCGCGAAAAACAAGTCAATAGCTTCATTCGGCAAGAAGTGGAAAAGCGGGAACCCCTGGCCAACTTGGTTCGACTGGACTTAGTGTTCGTCCCGTTGTCGAACGAACACTGCCGAACAAACGCGTCGAAGTAACGAGCAAGACGACCACCTGGGGGCGGCCGTATGACCGGAACACCACTCGGCGAGCCGGGCTCGGGGCAGCACATCCTGCACCTGGTCTCGTCGGGGGCGGCCACGTCCCGCGCCGACCTCGTGCGCGAACTGGGCCTGGCACCCTCCACGGTCTCCCTGCGCGTGCAGGAACTCGTCGACGCCGGGCTGCTCACCGAGTCCGGCGAAGGCGCGTCGCGCGGCGGCCGCAGGCCCCGGCTGCTCCGGGTGGCCGCGCAGGGCGGTGTCGCCCTCGCCGCGGACCTCGGGAGCCACCACGCGCGGCTCGGCGCGGTCGACCTCGGCGGCACCGTCACCGACGCCGTCGACCTGCCGCACGACATCACCGCGGGCCCCGAGTCCGCCGTCGACTGGCTCTGCGCGCAGGCCGACGCGCTCGTCGCCCGGCAGCGCGCCGAGGGCCGCACGGTCCGCGCGTTCGGCGTCGCCTTCCCCGGCCCCGTGCAGCCCGGCACCGGTCGCGTCCTGAGCCCGTCCCGCATGCCCGGCTGGCACCGCTACCCCCTGCGCGACGTCCTCGCGGACCGGCTCGGCATCCCCGTCACCGTCGACAACGACGCCACGATGATGGCCGTCGGCGAACACCGCGTGGCCCGGCCCGAACTGGCACACCTCGTCGTCGTCAAGGCCGGCCGCGGCATCGGCAGCGGCGTCATCTCCGCGGGCCGCCCGCACGACGGCGCCAACGGCAGCGCCGGCGACATCAGCCACGTCCGCGTCGACGCGGCGGGCGACCGCCCCTGCAGCTGCGGCAACATCGGCTGCCTGGAGACCGTCGCCAGCGGGGCCGCCCTCATCCGCGAACTCGCCCTCCAGGGCATCGAGGTGTCCGACACCAGCGACCTGCTGCGGCTCGTCGCGGACGGCGACCCCCAGGCCACCACGCTCGTCCGCACCGCAGGCCGGCACATCGGCTCGGTCCTGTCCGTCGTCGTCAACTTCTTCAACCCGCAGGCCGTGGCACTCGGAGGTGTCCTCGCCACCGCGGAACCGCTGGTCGCGGCCGTACGCGGCGTCCTCTACGAACGCTGCCTGCCGCTCGCCACGGCCGACCTGGAGATCACCACCACCGTGACGGGCGTCGACGCCGGCCTGCTCGGCGCCGGCCTCACGGCGCTGCGCCGCCACCCCCCGACCGCCTCCGGCCCCGCCCCCGCACCGCAGGAAGAGAGCGCACCCGCATGACCCCCTCCGCACACCCCCGCCGCCTGCGCATCGGCATCGGCGGCATCGGCATCGAGTCGTCCACGTTCTGCCCCCACCGCTCCACCACCGACGACTTCCGCCAGACCCGCGGCCAGGACCTCCTCGACCGCTACACCTGGACGCGGGCCGACTCCGACCTCGCCGACACCGTCGAATGGGTGCCCCTCCTGCACGCGACCTCGCTGCCCGGCGGCCCGGTGGAAGCGGAGTCATACCTCATCCTCAAGGACGAACTCGTCACCCGCATCAGGGAAGCAGGCCCCCTCGACGGCCTGGTCTACGACATCCACGGCGCCATGAGCGTCATCGGCCTCACCGACGCCGAGGCCGACCTCACCGAAGCGGTACGCGCCGCACTCGACTCCGTGGGCACCCCGGACGGCACGGGACGCCCGATGATCTCGACCGCCATGGACCTGCACGGCAACGTCTCGCGCCGCTTCGCCGAACCCGTCGACCTGCTCACCGCCCACCGCCTCGCCCCGCACGAGGACGCGTGGGAGACCCGCGAACGCGCGGCCCGCAACCTGGTGCGCTGCCTGACGGAGGGCGTGCGTCCGCACCGCGCCTGGGTCCAGGTTCCCGTGCTCCTGCCCGGCGAGAAGACCAGCACCCGCCTGGAGCCCGCCAAGTCCCTCTACGCATCCCTCGCCGAGATCGAGAAGCTCCCCGGCATCCTCGACGCCGCGATGTGGGTCGGCTACGCCTGGGCCGACGAACCGCGCTGCCGGGCCGCCATCGTCGTCACCGGCGAAGACGCCGAACGCGCCGCCTCGGAAGCGGAGAAGCTCGCACGCCGCTACTGGGACGCACGCCGCGACTTCGTCTTCGTCGGCCCCACGGGCTCCGCCGAGGAGTGCGTCGAGAAGGCGGTGGCATCGGACGCGCGGCCCTTCCTCATCAGCGACTCCGGCGACAACCCCACGGCCGGCGGCGCGGGCGACCTCGCATACATGCTGGCCAGGCTGCTCGACAACGACGACATCCGCTCGGGCAGGGTCACCGCGGTCCACCCCGGCATCACCGACCCGGTGGCCGTCGCCCGCTGCTTCGACGCGGGCGTGGGCGCGGAGGTCACGCTGAGCGTCGGCGGCAAGGTCGACGCGCAGCACGGCGGACCGTACGAACTCACCGGCACGGTCGTCGCGTTGCAGCGCGCCGCCGACCAGCAGGACCGGGCGGAGGGCGGAGCCTACGACCGCGGCGTCGACATGGCGGCCGTGCGCCACGGCGGCCTCACCGTGATCCTCGTCGAGCGCCGCAAGCCGTTCCACACGCTCGCCGACTTCATGGGCCCGGCGGACGGCGGTCTCGGCATCGACCCCCGCACGTACGACCTCGTCGTCGTGAAGATCGGCTACCTGGAGCCCGAGCTCCACGACATGGCCGCCGACTGGCTCCTCGCGCTCACGCCGGGAGGCGTCGACCAGGATCTGCTGCGGCTCGGCCACCACCGGGTGGAGCGCCCTCTGTACCCGTTCGACGAGGACGCTTATGACAGTGGGGCGCCCGACCTGACACCGGTCGGACTCGACTCGCTCGCCCCCCATGCCCCGTCCGCACTGTGAGGAGCCCCCTGTGAAGCGTGCTGCCGCTCTGTCCGCCCTGGTCTGCCTGCTGGCCGTCACCGCGGCGGCACCCGCCGCGCCCTCCTCGCACGACGAGGCCCGACGGCCGGACGGGCATCAGGGCACCCATGGAACCCTCCTCGACTCCGTCCCGAAGAAGGGCGTACTGAAGGTCTGCACGACCGGCGACTACGCCCCGTTCACGAAGCTCGACCCCGCCGACGGCACGTACAGCGGCATCGACATCGACATGGCACGGGACCTGGCGAAAAGCCTCGACGCGAAGCCGAAGTTCGTGGCGACGACCTGGGCGAACCTGACGAAGGACGTGGCGTCCAGGCGCTGCGACATCGGTGTCGGCGGCGTCTCGATCACCCTGCCGCGCGCCCGGCAGGTCTCCTTCGGCGAGCCGACACGCGAGGACGGAAAGACGCCCGTCGTGCGCTGCGCGGACAAGGGCGAGTTCGGCGCGGGCACCCTCGCGGACATCGACAAGCCGGGCACGACCGTGATCGTCAATCCCGGCGGCACGAACGAGGAGTTCGCCCGCGCGCACATCAAGAAGGCGACGATCAAGCTGCACCCGGAGAACACCACGATCTTCCAGGAGATCATCGACGGGCGGGCGGACGTGATGATGACGGACGCGAGCGAGACGCTCTACCAGTCGAAGATCCACCCCGAACTGTGCTCCCTCCACCCCGACAAGCCCTTCACCTTCTCCGAGAAGGCGTACGCGACACCGCGCGGCGACGACGAGTTCAAGGAGTACGTCGACCAGTTCGTGCACCTGGCGAAGCACGACGGGACGTACGCGAAGTACGAGGCGGAGTGGATGAAGTGAGCCGTGGCGTCGGCCGAGGCGGCCGAGGCGGCCCGGCACGGGCACCGGCCCTTCGGCCTTCAGCTCTCCATGAGGGCGGGTACGGACGGTGGGGCCCAGGCCGCGGTGAGCAGTGAGGCGGTGGCCGCCCGGGTGTAGAGGGACGCGGCCAGCCACGCCCCCGCGTAGGCGTCGGGGTCGGCGGGGCGCAGGCGGCCGAGTGCGTCGTGCTCGCGGTCGGCGGCCGCCGTCGTGAGGCACTGGGCGCACTGGGCTCCCGTGGTGAGGCCCGCCGCACGCAAGCGGCGCGGGAGGTCGCCGGCGGTGTCCGCGGCGGCGACCCGCCGACCACCGGCCACCGCGCGGTCCACGGCGCGGCGCAGCAGGCCGAGTTCGGTGGGGAGGGCCGGGGGATCGGCGGCCGGGGGCGGTGTCGCGGTTTCCGTGTGCGGCGGCAGATGCGTGCTGTCGAGGCGCCGCAGGCCGAGATCGGCGCGGAACGGTCGCCCTTCGTGGCCGGTCCAGGATGCGGCCAGGGCGAGGACGCCGCCGGGCCGGTCGGGGGACACGCGCGCGACCACATGCAGGCAGAGGCCGGGGCGCGCGGCGAGCAGTCGCAGATTCTCCGCGTACGGCAGTTCGGGGCGCTCGTCCGGGGCGAGCAGGCGGAGCGTCGGCCCGCTGAGGACGGCGAACAGGCCGGTCGCGGTGACCGCCCCCCGGAGGAAGACGAGGTCGCCGCCGGCCGACGTCCGCTCCTCGACGGGCGTCGACAACCAGGCGAGGGCGCGCGTGAGTTGAGTGTGCGGTGGTCGTTGCCACAGGTTGTCGAGCGGGGTCTGCGTCCACGCGGCGCCGGATGCCCGGACCGAGCGCACCTTGCTCCCCGCGCCGATCCGGCCGTCCGGTGACACGGTCGGTGCGGTGAGGGTGGCCCCGCCGCCGTCGCCGAGGTCGCGCAGCGACAGCGCGCAGCCGCCGGGGACGGAGGCACGCGCCGCCCGCAGGACGCGGTCCGGGCCGCCCGGCGCCACGTCGGCCAGGGTGCGGAGCTCTCCGTCCGGGGCCAGGGCGTAGGTCACGACTCCCGCGTAGCCCGACGCGGTCACCACCGGTTCCGTGAACAGGCCGTGCAGGCGCAGGGGTTGATCGGGGCGGTACGCACGGCGTGCGGTTCCGGTGAGGACGGGGTCCGCGGACCGCCGCGTCTTCAGCGCGTGCAGTACGTGGAGCACTTCGGTGACCTTGTGCGTCAGGTCCGCCAGCCTGAACGCCGGGTCCTCGGTGGAGGCCTCGCCGAGCCGCCGCGCCACGCGCACCGCGGCCGCGGCGGGCCGGTGCAGGCCGGCCAACCGCGCGGAGTGCGCCGCATGCAGAAGCCGCGCACGCTGCACGGCCCCCACCCCGCCCCCGGCCCCGCCCGCCCCGACCACCAGAACGTCCACGGCCGCGGCCCAGAGGGCGAGGGCGCTTGTGGTCTGGGTCGGAGTCAGGGGTGGGTGGTTGGGGGCGGGCGGGGAGTGTGGCGGCTCGGGGTCGGGCGTGGGGTGCGAGAGCTCGCGGTCGAGGGGGGCGTGGGGCGGTTCGGGGGCCAGCGTGTCGTGCGGCCGTTCGGGGGTCGGCTTGGTGTGCGAGAGCTCGCGGTCGAGTGGGGCGTGGGGCGGCCTGGGGGCCAGCGTGTCGTGGGGCGGCTTGCGGTCGAGTGTGGCTTGCGGCAGTCCGGGAGGTGGGTTGCCGTGCGGCGGCTCGGGGGAGTCCGTGACGTTCGGTGGCTCGGGGGTGAGCGTGCGGTGCGGTGGTGCGGGGTCGGGTGAGGCGGTTGGTGGCTTCGGGGTGCCCGGGGCGTGCGGCGGCTCGGGGGCGCGCGGGGCGTTCGATGGCTCGGGGGCCGGAGGGGTGGGTGGCGGCTCCGAGGGGGTCGTGGGGTGCGGTGGGGCGGTCTCGGCGTCGGCCGGTTCCGGTGGCTCTTCCGCGAGCGGTGCCCGCAGCAGCACCGCTGCTCTGTGCAGACAGGCGGGCGCGAGCAGACACGTGCAGGTCACGTCGTCCGCGGCGGTGACGGCACCGTGCGGCGCCGCGAGAGTCACCGCCGTCTCGTCGTCGACGCGGACGACCGCGCGAATGACGGTGCCGTCACCGTTCTCCGTGGCGTCGACCGGCCAGGCCGCCGCCTTGGCCACGGCGCCGTCGACGCGTTTGCGCAGCCGCGGCGGCAGCGGGCCGAGAGCGGTGGCGGCCACCTCGGGGGCCACCGGAGGCAGCGCGGAACGTACGGGCTGCTCGGTCATCCTGTCGCTCCTGCCATGCGTTCGCCGACCCAGCGGGCCAGTTCCAAGGGGCTCAGCGCCGCGACCGGCATGCCCGCCGCCACCAACTGCCCCGCGACGCCCGTCGAGTAGCGAGGGCGCCCTGTGTCGTCGAGCGAGGCGCAGCCCAGGACATGGCAGCCCGCGTCGACCAGCGCCCGTACCTCGGACAGCAGCGGGCCGACGGGTCCGCCCTCCTCGAAGTCGCTGATCAGCACAACGAGGGTGCGCGACGGCACGGTCACGAGGGAGCGGGCGTGGCGCAGCCCGCGAGCGATGCTGGTGCCTCCGCCGACCCGCACCTCCAGGAGCAGGCCGAGCGGATCGTCCACCTGGTCGGTGAGGTCGAGCACCTCCGTGGAGAAGGCCACGAAGTGTGTGCTGAGCGCGGGCACCCCGGCGAGCACGGAGGCGGTGAGCGCCGACCAGATCGTCGACGCCTCCATCGACCCGGACACGTCCACGACCAGGACGAGCCGCCAGTCCGCCGCCTTCCGCGCCCGGGTACGGAACACGGGCCGCTCGGGCAGCACCGTCACCGTGCCGGTGGCCGGATCGCGCCGCGCGGTCGCCAGATTGGCCCGCACGGTCCGTGCGAGGTCCAGCGGCCCGCCGGGCCGCGAAGTGGGCCGGGGATGCGCGAAGCCGGTGACCGCGGGGCGCAGCCGCGTGGCCAGGGCCTCGGTCAGCTCCTTCACCAGGCGGGCCACCAGGGGGCGCAACCGGGCGAGTCGGCTCTCCGGCATGCCTCCCGCGTACGACAGGACGGTGCGCAGCAACTCCACGGACGGCCGGACCGTCGCGGGGTCGAGCTCCATCGCCGCGTCGATGCGGCCGGCGTCCGCCGCCGCGGCCAGCACCTCTTCCCGTCCTCCGGGGCCGAACAGCGCGGCCAGCTCCTCCGACCAGCCGCGCACATCGGGGTACGAGGGGTCGGTGCCGCCTCCCGCCCCGTGACCGGCACCTTCCTCGCCACGGGACCCCTCCCCGCGCCCCGTCCCGTACAACTCGTCCAACGCGGAGGCCACCCGCCCCGCGCGACCTCCCAGCCCCCGCGACCGCCCGAGCAGCAGCCGCCAGCGCTCGTGGGCGCCGAGGACGGAGTCGGCGGGCGGGGTGGGGGCGGTCCTGGAGGCAGGGATCCGTGCAGGAGCAGACGAGTCGGCTGCGATCTCCCCGTACGAGGACGGCACACCCGCCGTCAGCCACGCCGCGGCCAGCGCCTCCCGACCCGCCGCATCCGCCACCGCGAGCCGGGCGAGGGCCGCGTGGTCGGCGACCGCCGTCGGGAGTGCGTCCGCCGACAGGCCCGTACGGTCCTCCACGGCAGCGAGCATCCGCGTGCGCGCCGCGGGCGACAGCGTGTCGAAACCGGCGCGCAGGGCGGGCAGTCGGTCGAGGAAGGCGCGGTCCGTGAGGGACTCGACGCGTTCCAGGAGCGGGTCCATGGCCAGGCCGGTCTCCAGAAGCGGCCCCGCGGCCACCAGCGTGCCCCGCAGGAACGCGCTGAGCTCGGCGCGCAGTTCGGGCGTGGCCGCGCCGTCCACGCGTGACGCGAGCCGGACGCCGAAGCCGTCGGCGTCGCGCTGCCCGAGCAGCACCTGGGCCGTGCCCGCCGCGCCCCGGATCAGCGGGGTGCCCGCCGCGTCGAGGCGGGCCAGCGCGGCCGCGAGCCGCAGTCCGCCGCCCTCGTCGGCCGCGCGGACGGCGAGGTCCACCAGCGCGCGGGCGTCCGCCACTTCGTCGGAACCGGCGAGTCCGTCCAGAGCCCGCACCCCCGCCGCGCCCAACTCCTCACGCACGGCGGCGACCTCGGCGGCCCGCCACCCTTCGGGCAGACCCGGCATCTGGCCCGTCTCGATACGGTTCAACAGGTCCAGCCCCGCGAGCAACTCCGGAAGCGTGCCGGAAGCGGGCAGCAACTCGGCCGTCTCCGCGAGCCGTTCGGCCGTGAGTCCGGGCAGAGCGCAGTGCGCGGCGTCCGCGAGGCCGGAGAGGACCTGTGCCGCGGTCGGCCCGCCGTGCCGCACGTCCGCCGCGTGGCGCAGGCGCAACATGCCCGCCGACGCCTGTTCGAGGGTCACGCCGTGGACGCCCGCGACATCCAGCATCGCCGCCACCGACGGCGTCCACCCCACCGTCCAGCGCGTGGTGAGCGCGGCCGCCTCACCGATCTGGGCGACCTCGCCCTCCTCCCCGTACGGGACACGACAGACCGCCAGGCGCCGCAGGAACACGTCGCGCCGCAGGTCCCGCTCGGAGCGGTGCGGATCGAGGCGCAGCTCGCGGCGCGCGGGCGCCTCGGGCGTCGGCAGCGAGAGCGTGGCGAGGTCCGCTTCCACGGCGGGCCCGAGCCCCGACCGGGGTGTGCCCGGGGCGAGCCGTCCCCGGCGCTCTCCGACGAGCACCTTCTCCATGGCGGCGGCGACGACCCGCCCCCGGCCGAGCAGCTGCCCCTGCGTGAGAACGGTTTGCACGGCCTCGACGAGCTCCCCGCGACCGGCCGCGGGCAACCCGCGCAGCGCCGCCAAGTCTCGCGCCATCCGCACCACTTCACGCGCGTCCGCGGGACCGCTGGGGTGCCCGGCGGTACGGACCGCCGCACAGACGCGTACGGCGGTGACCAGCAACAGCTCGTCCAGCCGCCCGCCCTCACCACCCGCCAGGAACACTCCGCGCTGCCACTCCGGATCCCGGATCCCGGCCGGATACCCGGACCGCTCGTCCAGCAACGGATAGGCATACGGCACGAGGGAGGTGACCACGTCTCCCCCCGCGGACCCGCCCACGGGCTCGGTCACCCCTGTACCGAGCCGTCCCGCACCCGGCGCCAGCGCCCCCGCATGAAACGCCCCCACCACGGCCGCGGCCCGACCGCCCGTGTGCTCGGCCAGGCGGCGCCGCATATGGGCCTCCCGCGCCAGGTCGTACGCCGACACCTCGCCCTCGTCCCTGCGCAGAGCCCAGCCCACCAACAGCGCGGCCCTCCGCAGCGCCTCCGCCGCGGCGCCCGGCGCGGCCGTCTCGACGAGACGGTCCCACAGGTCGTCCTCCGGGCGCAGTCCGGCCCGCGCCCGGAGCGCGGCCACCAGACGGCCCCGGCCGGAGTCACCGACCTCGACGACCGACGCCGCCGACGCCGGTACCGCCTCCGACGCCCTCTCCGCCGAATCCCGGCACGCCAGCGGCAGGTCGAACGGCACCACCGGCACCTTCGCCTCCCGCGCCCACCGGATCGCCGCCAGCTCCGGCGAGAACTCCGCGAACGGCAGGAACACGAGCCTGCCCGCGCCAGCACCCGCACCGGTGGAGCCCGCCAGCGCGACGGGCGGCACCGTTTCCGGGTCCCCCAGGTGATCGAGCCAGGGTGCGAACTCCTCCGGCAGCTCCACGAACAGCACATCGGGCGCCGCTGCCGCCAGCATCCGGGGCAGGGCGGCGGCGAGCGCGGGGGAGTGGTGCCGCACACCGATCAAGTACGGGTCACGACACCCGGCCAGCTCCTCGACCACCACCTCCGGCGACGGCTCCGGCCCAAGATCCCGACGCCCAGCTACAGCCACATCCGCCGCTACAACCGCCGCCGCACCCCCAGCCGCACCCCCACCCTCACCCTCACCCTCACCCAAGATCATCACGCAGCTCCCACAGCGTCCGCCACAGCCCCGCGCCGTCCTCCGCGCGCCGCCGCACCGGACCGTCCCAGTAGCCGAGCAGCCGCGCGTGGTCGGCCGGGTCGTCCTTGCGGACGGTGCCGAGGAGGTGGCCCGGCAGCGTACGGACGACATCCCGCCCGTCGCCCAGATACGCCGCCCCGATCCCCATGGACGTGGCGACCTGCACCGCCTCCGCCGTCGACATGACCGTCGAGGGCCGCTCGACCTCCCAGCCCTCGGCGCTGCGCCCGGAGCGCAGGTCACGGAACGCGGTGACCAGCGCCTCCAGGACCGTGTCGTCGACGGAGAACGCGGCGCCGGAGCGGGCCAGCGCCGCCGTGGCCTGGCTGCGCACCAGCTCGGTCTCGGCGGCGAGGTCGCCGATCGGGCCGACCGTCTCGAAGTTGAAGCGCCGCTTGAGGGCCGCGGACATCTCGGAGACGCCCCGGTCCCGCAGGTTGGCCGTGGCGATGAGGGTGAAGCCGGGCACGGCGTGCACCGTGCCGTCGTCGCCGTCGAGACCCGCCAGTTCCGGTACGGAGACACGGCGTTCGGAGAGCAGGGACACCAGGGAGTCCTGCACCTCGGGCAGGCAGCGGGTCACCTCCTCGACCCGCGCCACCGCGCCGCGCGCCATCGCCGTGAGCACCGGCGAGGGCACGAGGGCCTCCCGGCTCGGGCCCTTGGCGAGCAGCATCGCGTAGTTCCAGCCGTACCGCAGCTGGTCCTCCGTGGTGCCTGCGGTGCCCTGCACGGTGAGCGCGCTGGTGCCGCACACGGCGGCGGCGAGCAGTTCGGACAGCATCGACTTGGCGGTGCCCGGCTCGCCGACGAGCAGCAGTCCGCGCTCGCCCGCGAGCGTCACCACACAGCGCTCCACCAGCTGCCGCTCGCCCACGAACTTCCCGGAGACGACGAGGCGTCGGCCCGCCCCGTCGACCAGCTCCTCGCCGCTCGAACCGCAGACGAAGAGCACCACCGCGCGGGGCGTCAGACGCCAGCCGGGCGGGCGCGGCCCGTCGTCGTACGCCGCGAGGAACGCCAGCTCCTCCGCGTACCGGTCCTCGGGCAGCTCCATCTGCCGCCCGACCGTGGGCTCCTGATCCTGCCGGTTCATCGCCTGCCTCCCCTGCGGCCGCCCCGCGTCTCGAACTCCTCGTAGCCGGGCACGTCCCCGTCGACCACCCGCTGCCACGCCCGTGCGTACAGCTCGGGCACCGGGCACCCGGGCACCTCGAACCGGAAGCCCGGCTCCGGGAGCAGCGGCTTCTTCCAGCTCTCCACGGGCAGCAGGGGCGCGCTGCGGTCGTGCCAGCCGCCGGGCAGGAAAAGCGTGCGCCCCGCCCGGGACCGCTTGGCCTCCACCACCAGGTCGGTGGCGGCGAGTTCCGCTCTGGCCTTCTTCAGACGGGCGGGCTTCCAGCCGGTCCAGGCCGCCTGGCGGCGGTCCGTCGGGTCGGGAAGCGCGAGGACCATCAGGTAGAGCACGGCCGCGTCCTCGGAGAGTTCGAGGCGGCGGGCCGCCTCGGGCACCAGGTCGGGTGCGCCGACCAGTGGGTTCTGCGGTGCGCCCGCGGGCCCGTCGGCGGCGAGCAGCGTGGCGAACTCGTCGCTGATCAGGGTCCGCAGCGCCTTCAGCGCGTCGCTGTTGTCGGCGAGGCCGATGAGGAGCGTCAGTGCCGGGTGGTCCGGACCGCCCTCGGCGCTCGCGCCCGGCAGCAACGCCGACGGGCGCACCCACACGGCGTCCCAGTCGTTGCGGTGCTGCATCGGGGCGAGGACCAGCGCGGGGCCCGCGGCCACGAGCCCGAGGCCGTCCTCGCCGCCGCGCGGCGGCAGCCCGTACGCCTCCCGTACGTGTCCGCCGGTGACCTTGCCGTCCGTGCCCCAGCTCACCCGCAGGTCGAGCAGCAGGCCCGGGTCGGCGAGCCGTTCGCGGAGGAGGCGCAGCGTCTCGGGCAGCACCGGGCGCAGAGGGTCGCCGTACGGCAGGCGGTAGGCCAGCCAGCGCAGCATGTCCACGTACGGGACGAGATCGCGCCCTTCGAGGAGGGCTTCCGGGTCCTTCGGGCGCAGTCCGTCGCCGAGCGTCTGCTCGGTACGCCCGGTGAGTTCGGGCCGCGCCTCGGGGTTGAGGACGTGGTCGAGGATGGGACCCGGGCCGATCTCGGCGACCACCTGGGCGACCAGTTCGGGTGGGGCGACGCGGTGCCTGCCGCGGACCGCCAGCCACAGCTCGCTGGTGGCGTCCAGTGCGCAGCCGGTCGTCCAGAGGGTGTTGACGCCGTTCGGGGCGGCGGGCAGCAGGGATGCCGTGAACTCCTGGCGCTGGGGGAGGGGCAGATCCTGCAGCGCCCCGCGCGCGGCCTTCGCCTCCGCACTCTTGGCGCCGAGCGGCTTCAGGAACTCGGCGGGGAGCAGCCCGTCCCTGCCGAACCTCCCCAGACCGGGCATGCCGAGCAGCAGCAGCGCCCCGGTGATCGGCCCGACGCCGATGCGCTCGGCGAGTTCCGTCGCCTGCTCCGGCCGGTAGGGCAGCGGCCCCCGCTCCCGCAGGAGCGCGAGCAGCCGCCGCAGCGAGGGCGCCCGGCGCGGGTCGTCCGGCTCGCCGTACACCTCGGCAGAGGTGAGGGCGAAGCCTTCCCACGCGCCGAAGGCGCCGGACGGGTCGTACTCGATGCCGTTCCAGAACGCGTCGTCCCCCTCCACGCGCTGGCACGACACGATCAGCATGCGCCGCGCCCCCGCGGTGAGGACCTCGCCGACACGCTCCGGCCGGGCCTTGTACGACGTCTTGAGCCGCACCGCCCGCAGCCGCCCGCGCGGATCGACGAGGACCGAGTCGTCATCGGCCCGCACCGCGAGGACGGCGTCGAGGAATTCGAGGAGGGCCGCGCGGTGTGCGTCCTCCGTCGTCGGCGCGGCGGCCCGCACGGCGAGCGCCGCCATACCGGGCCCGGCGAGCGTCAGCCAGGCCACGCCGCTGCTGCCGAGACCCGCCTTGCCGTCCGGCGCCTTGGGGCCCAACACGCGGCGCAGCGCGGCGAGTTGCTCCATGGCGGAGGTGGCCTGCTCGGACCTGCCGTAGTAGTGGTACGACCCGGAGAAGTGCTGCGTGCCCGTCAGGCCCACCGTGGCTTCGCGCAGCACACTGTCGAGGGCGTGCCGCACGGTGGGCGCGGTGTCCTGTCCGGCCTCCCTCTGCCGGTGCGCCCGCTCGGCGAGCGTGGCGATCCGCTTGGCGCAGCGTGCGGTCTCCTCGACGAGCCCGGCCACGCCCAGCGCGAGCGCTTCGTCGGTGACGGCGGGCAGCAGTCGCGCGACGGCCTCGGCGGGGCTCTCGCCGCCGCGGACGGCGGCCAGGAGCGCGGCGGCATCGGTGTCGGTCACCGCGCGGAGCGCCGCGGAGCCCCGCTCGTCACGAGGCCGCAGCGCGTGCCAGTACCAGAGGGGCGGCAGGACACGGGTGCCCGCCGCGTGGGCGCTGCCCCGGTCGCCGATCTGCACGCGGGCGACGGCCACGCCGTCCGCGTCCCGCAGTTCGACCACCGACTCGTTCCAGCCGAGCTGGACCGGGTGGAGCACGGCGCCGGCGGGCAGCCGCAGGGGAGCGGTCGGGCGGCCGGCGTCCGTCGCCGGGCCCGAGGTGCCGTCGACGGAACACGCCCTGCGTGTCCCCGACTTCTCGTCGTACGCCACCCACCAGCCGAGCAGCCCGTCCTTGCTGCCGAACGGGGAGCTCTCCAGGCCCGGCTCGACGGGCAGCAGCCTGCAGTGCTTCTCCTCCAGGCGCACGCCCGCCGCCGCCCCGGCGAGCGCGGAGTCGAAGAACGCGGGCACCGAGGCCCGGCCCCGGCGGGCGCCCGCCGGGTCGTACTCGTACCAGCGGTCCTCGTGCAGCACCCAGGACGACACACCGTCCGAGGCGACCTCGCGGCGCTGCTCGGCGAAGGAGGTGTCCCCGGGGTGCACGGGACGCGCGCCGTACCACCGGCTGCCGTCCGGGAGCGGCAGCGAGACCGTACCCGCTCCGTACCACCCGTCCTGGAGGCCGCTCGGCTTGAACACGTCCGCGGGGCTGCCGGACCACACGGCCCGCCGCTCGCCGCCGTGCCCCGACGCGATCAGCCACTGCCCGTCGACGAAACGCACCGTCGGTTCGCCGTACCCCGAGGACTTCGACGGCAGGCTCAACGTGCGCTGGTCCAGGACGCCTTCGGCGCCGACGAGTGCTACCTGCGTGCCGACCCGGACGATGAGCCCGGGCCACGCGTCCGCGCACTTGTACCACTGGCCGTCGAGGTGAGGATGGTGCCGGCCCGCCGCCATCGTGTTGACGTCGCCGAGCGTGCCGAGCGCCTCCTCCAGAGCAGGCCAGCCCAGCTCGTCGAAGATGCCCGACCGGAGCGAACGCGCGAGGACCGGCGCCGGGTCGAAGGTGACGATCCGCTCGACCGCTTCGGGCGCGGTGGCCAGCACGGCCGGCTTCGAGAACCGCGAGACGTTCCGCAGCAGCGCGTCCAGGCCCGGCAGTCCGATGGGCCGGGCGAGGTCCTCGGCGCGGTGTGCGAGCCAGTCCGCGAGGACCGTGCGCAGCGCCGGATGCTCCGCGACCCGCTCAAGGCGTGCGGAGGGCCCGGAGGCGGGGCCGTCGGCGGTCGAGAGGTTCTCCACGCCCTCCCGCAGCAGCGGTGCGAACCGGGCGTCCGAGGTGAGCGCCACCAGATCCCTGGCGCCCGCGCCGTCGTCCTGCAGCCAGTGCCGCAGCTCCAGGCCGCTCGCCTCGCCGGGCGGGTCGGCGACCGGCACCCCGGCCGCGAGCGCGGCGTCGAGGAGATCCAGGTCCGTCTCGCACCGCCAGCCGCGGTCGACGACGAGCCGCACCGGGGTGCCGTCCGCGATCAGCCGGGGCGCGAGCCGCTCCACCAGGGCCAGTTCGGCAGGGAGCCGGTTCGACGTGCGCCAGCCGCGCTGCCGGTGCCGCGCCCACGCGCCCAGCCACTCGGCGGCGCTCGCCGAGCCGTCGAGCAGCAGATCGATCGCCCCGCACCGGTCCAGGAGCGCGAGCCACGCCTCGTCGAAGGCGTCCTTGGAGTCGCCACCGGCCGTCGGCAGGAGCGTCAACAGCCGCTGCCGCACCGCGGGATCGGACTGCGCGAGCTCGGCGAGGGCGGGCAGCGCGGACTTCCAGAAGCTGCCCGCCGCACGCGTCATCGCGCCCGAGTGGATGATCTCCCCGAGCAGCGAGCACTCCTCCGCGCGGGCGGTGAGCCCCGCGCCCTTCGCCAGCCGCCGCAGATCCTCCAGCATGCCCGCGTACGGGGCGATGCCCGCCGCACACCGCTGCAAGGAGAGCGTCCTGAACTGTTCGTAGGCCTCCTGGCCCGACAGCCGGGCCGCGAGACCCTTGGCGTGTTCGCGCAGCACCTTGCCGCTGAGCGCGCCCACGCCGGCGAACTCCAGGAACACCTCCCGCATCCGGTCCTCGTCGACCTCCAGCGCGTGCCGCTGCTCGGCCGCCCGCGCCTTTCCGAAGAACACCGAGGCCTGCTGGGCCGATTCGGCCGCGAGGAAGAGCCGCGCCACCTGTTCGTAGTACGTCGGCAGGAAGTGCGGCGCCGAACGGTCGAGGCGGTCCCCGATCTCGTCGAAGCCCTCCTTGGCCAGACCGGGCTTGCCGGTGACCAGGCGGGCAAGGCGCTCCATCTCCTTGACCACGGCGAGCGCGTGCCGCCCGTTGGCCGGGTCGTTGACCAGCGCCCAGGCGGGGAAGCCGAGCGACCGGCGCTGCACGCGCCCCACCGCGACGCTCGTGGGCGCGCCGAACCCCAGGTACTCCAGGGCGAGGTCCTCGGCGGGACCGATCGCCTCCGGCACCAGCCGCACCACCGTGCGCCCCTCCAGGACCGGGTGCGCGTACGCCCGGGCGGTCAGCGTGTCACCGGCCGCCCCTTTCCCGGACGCATCGTCACCGGCCGGTGGCAGCACCGCTCCCGCCTCCAACAGCTTCTGTTCCCCGTTCACCGTGCTCCCGCCCCGTCCTCGTCGGACTCGCCGTACTCGTTCTTCACCACGCGGCCCGCGTGCACAAGGGCCGCCATCCGGACCCCCTCCGACCAGGCCACGGGCCCCACCTCGCCGAGCGGCACCCGACGGCCGCCCGCGGCCCGCCATTCGAGCCCGCCCGTGCGGGTCTCGCTCTCGGGATAGTCGTCACCGAGCCAGTACGCCGCTTCGAGTGCGCGGCCGTCCTCCGTCAGCGCGCACACCGCGTAACCTCCGCGCACGCGGTAGCCGTAAGCCGTCGCTCTCGCCGTCGCGTGCCGCAGCTCCTCGAACGCCGCGTCGGCGTACGCACCCCACTCCAGGGCCGCCGCATCGACGGACTCCGGGCGCGGCCACACCTCGCGGAACAGCTGGTCCAGGCCCTGCTCGACGCCCAGTTCGGCGGCGAACTCCCGCAGATCCGCCAGGTCGTCGAGGAGCACCGGATGCGGTATCAGGATCTGCTCGGCGTCGAGCCGCACCGAGTCGCCGTCCAGGTCGACGATGCCCAGGCCCCGCTCCGGGTCGGCGTCCCGCAGGAACCCGGCACGCGCCACATCGGCGTCGCCGTCCGCGCCGACCGGCGCCACCACCAGGTCCCGCAGCGCCCCTTGCCAGGCCGCGTCGGGCCATACCTCGACGAGGAGCCGTGCGGGCACGGGCAGCGAGCGCACCAGCCACGTGTCGACCTGGGCGCGGCACTCGCGCTCGTGCCGCTCAAGCCACTCGGCGAGCTGGCGCAGCCGCACCACTTCGGCGTCGTCGCGCAGCTTCGCGGGGACCTGTTTCAGCATGCGCCCCGCGGCGTTCCTGCACAGCACCCGGGTGCCGTCCAGGGTCACCGCGTACCCACCCGCCGCCTCTACCCAGCTCATGACAGGACCCCTCCCAGACCTCCTGCTTTCCATGTCGATCACAGTAGGTGAGGGGTCTGACAATTCTGCCGCCGGAGGTCGCGAGGTCGCGGGGGCCGCGGGTCCGCTGGGGAGGCGGGCGCCGCCGTTTGGAAACGACGGCGCGGGAAACCCGGTCGGCATGACCGTCCACAAGAACACCGTGCTCGTACTCGACTGCTCCGAGCCCGAAGGGCTCGCCGAGTTCTACGCCGGACTGCTGGGCGCCGATGTGCGGTTGAGCAAGGACCCCGACTACGTAGAGGTCACGAACGACAGCGGGGTCTGCCTGGCCGTGCACCGGGAGCGTGACTACATCCCGCCCAGCTGGCCCCGCCCCGAGGACTCGCAGCAGGCGCACCTGAGGATCATGGTCGCCCGGCACGACATGGACGAGGCGGAACGCGAGGCGGTCGGTCTCGGCGCGCGGCCCATCGTGACGAAGGACAACAGCGGCCCCCGGGACACCCGGACGTACTCCGACCCGGCCGGGCACTCCTTCACCCTGGCGGCCATCCCCGAGTGACCGGGGAGGCCCGGGGCCGCTGACGTGGTCCAGTCGCCGATGTGGATCAGTCGCTGTTCCCCGGGATCAGGAACAGATGGATCGACTGGTCCTTCGCGCGGAACCGTTCGTTCGCCGCGCCCTTCTTCGCCCGGTCGGACACGATCACCACGTGGTCGGCGGAGACCCAGGACACGCCTTCGGGGTTGCCGTAGACCGTGCGGCCCTTGCCGTCCGTGGGCAGGCGGTGGACCGTGCCCTCGTCGACCTCCCACTTCTTGGTGTCGATGCGGCCCACCCACAGAGCGGACGACGCCTGCGACAGGACGGCGATGCGGCCGTCGCGCACGGACACGCCGCTGTAGTCCTCGAACGGCAGCGACTTGGGCAGCCGGATCGTGGCCGTGTTGCTCCAGCGCTTGCCGTCGCGCCGGAAGACCTGGATGCGTCCGCCGCCCGGCGTCCTGCCCTTCTTGCCGCCCGCGCACCAGTTGCCCTCGCACAGTGCGAGGAGGTGGCCCGTGCCCGAGCGGTCGACCCACTCCAGGCCCTCCATGCCCTTGTTGGCGTCCGCGATGTCGAAGTCGAGGTGCGCGGAGCCGATCGGGCGCAGCTTCGCGTCGTACTCCTGGACGCGGGCGCGGAAGCCCTTGGGCTTGACCGGTTCGGCCTCGCTCAGCGTGTAGTAGTGGTCGCGTGCCGCGTCGTGGGCGAGGTCCTCGAACCCCTCGTTGGCCTCCGAAGCGGGCTTCTTCTTGGTCTGCTTGTGGCTGAGGACGCCGTTCTCCGGGGCCTTGGGCGACAGTTCGCTGCTCACCCGGATGAGGGAGGGCAGGTTGTCGCAGACGATCAGGAAGGCGCCGTCGCGGTAGAGGACACCGCTCGCCTCCAGACGGGTGCCTGCGCTGTCCCCGATCAGGTCCTGGATCTTGGCTTCCTTGACGAGGCGGAGCTCACGTGCGGCTTCGGCCTTGTTCCTGCCGGTCTTGTCCGTGCCGGACTTGTCCCTGCCGGTCTTCTCCTTGCCGTTCTTCTTCGTCGCGGTCATGAGGGAAGTACCTCCATCGCGCCAGGGAACGACGCCCCACTGGCGCCGTTGGGGTAGGTCTTGCGCAGCTCGGCGAGCTGCTGACGCGCGTGGTCGTAGCGCATGCGCGTGTAGTGGAAGATCCCGTACGTGAACTGCGAGCCCCGGCTCAGCTCCCACTGCCGGTACGCCGCTCGGTACACCTCGTCGTTGGTGAACTGCCGCCCGGTGAAGGGCTGTCCGTGCGGGGTGGCGGACTCCGCGTAGGCGGCGGGAGCGATGAGCTGCCACAGCCCGTCGGTGTGCCCGGACCCCTCCGCGCCGAGCAGCGCGGCGATCCGCTCGGGTTCGAACTCCGTGTCCAGGAGGTACTCGAGGTGGTCGAGGTAGTACTGGCAGAAGTCGTGGTGCCTCAGCAGGTTGGTGAAGAGCGGCAGCCGTGACACCTGGTGCGGCGCGTGCGTGATCCGGCAGTAGTTGCGGGTCATCGCGGGCCAGTCGAGGAGGTCCGTGTACTGCCACTGCGTCGAGAAGAAGTCGATGCCCGAGCTGTTGTCGTAGTCCCAGGGGATGAACGTGAAGTACGGGCGGGACATGAAGCCCGAGGGGTCGCCGAGCCTGCCGGAGTTGTAGAGGTAGTAGTTCGACGGCGTCGCGAAGTAGTTGTCCCAGCTGCCCAGGAGGACGTTGGCGCCCGCCCACCGCAGGAACGCGGGCACGTTCAGGATCCGCTCGACCGCCTCACGGAACGCGTCGGACGTGAACTTCCGTTCGTCGCCGGGGAGTTGTACGCCGTTGATCGTGCGGACGAGGGCGGCGAGGTCGTCGTAGGTGGCGGTGGCCGGATCGTCCTCGTTCGTCTTCAGGCGGTAGGTGCGGTCGTCCTCCCTGCTGCCCGCGGTGAAGTACTGCCGGCCGCTGTCGACGCCGTCGGTGCCGGGGCGGTGCTCCAGGGTCGCGCAGCCGACGTCGCCGCAGTACGCCTTGTAGAGGTTGCCCTCGGAGTTCTTGCCGAAGTGGTCCTTGAGGAACTTCTTGTCGACCTGCTCGATGACCGAGAAGAGGCCCATGTAGCGGTCGTTGATCGTGAACGTGGCGTATGTGTGCTGCGCCGCCGGGATCCCCGCCCGCTCCAGGAGCCGCCAGGCGACGGCCTCGCGCATCTGCGACGGGTCGTTGTACATCGCCTTGAGGTTGATCCGCTCCATGCCGAAGAGGCGGTCCTCGCTCGCGCCGACCTCGAAGTCGATCTTCCAGGAGCGCTTGGGCGCGTGCGCCGTGAGATTGCCGCTGTTGACCATGGAGAAGGCCGGTGTCGCGAGCAGTGTGTCGTCCGGCGTGCCGCTCCGCGCCAGGGACAGCCGGGCGCCCGGTGGTGCCTCCACGACGTCGTCGGCCGTCAGGACACCGGGCGGCCAGCCGGTGACCTTGACCTGATACATGTCCTGAGCGAAGAACTCCGCTTTGTCCACGGCCGCTTCGAGGTAGGCGTCCACCATCCGGCCGATCTCGGTGACCCGGCCGTCCGCGTCGAGAAGGACGAGGTCGCCGTTCCCCGTGAGGTCCGTCTGCTCGGCGAGCAGCAGCTCGAACAACGCGCTGAACTCGGCTTTCGTCCGTAATGCGGCATCGGACTGACCCGCTGCCGCGTTGGCACGCTCCGCGTTCCGCCGCGCCGTGCCCGGTGGCAGCGCGGAGACCGCGACGATCTGGTTCTTGAAAACGTCCCGGAACGTGCCCTTGCCGATGATCCTGTCCACGTCGGCCTCCCTGGGGGCCCTGGGTGAACCTCCCTCTCTACGCCCGGCACCACATGACCGCCAGACCGAGAATCGGCCTGGCGGTCACGGCTCGGTCCACCGGCACAGCAGCCGCACGAACCCGATCAGCGTGAGCGACCACAGGCCCGCGAAGGCCCAGACCATGCCGGCGCTCGACGTGGTGAGGCCGATGAACAGGAGCGTGCCGGACAGCGCGGCGAAGACCGCCACGGTGAGCGGGTGCGGACTGTTCGCGAGGGCCGTGCGCATGCGGGGCCCGAGCCGCAGGAGCCACAGGCGGGCCGTGAGCTGCCGGTCCCGGCGCAGGACCGTCTCCAACTCGTCGAGGATGCGCTGCTCGTGCTCCGGAAGTCGACCTGTCGACATCGTCGCCCCTCTTACGCAGTCGTCCGCAGTAAGGTCCTGGTGCCCACCATGACCCATCATGAACGAGGAGCGCGGTGAGCGAGAGGCGCGCGCCGGCAGTCTCGGAGGCGGCCAGAGGCCCGGGGTGGCGGCGCTCAGACGGAGCGGTGATACTGCTCCGGCACGTGTACCTCCGCGCCGAGCTCACGCGCCGCACGCCGCGCCCACGAGGGGTCGCGCAGCAGTTCGCGGCCCAGCAGCACGGCGTCCGCCTCGTCGTTGGCGACGATCTTCTCGGCCTGCTCGATGTCGGTGATCAACCCCACCGCGGCGACCGGCAGCTCCGTCTCGGCCTTGACCCGTGCGGCGAAGGGGACCTGGTAGCCGGGCTCGACGGGGATCCGGACGCCGGACGCGTTGCCGCCCGTGGACACGTCGAGCAGGTCGACGCCGTGCTCCTTGAGGTCGGTGGCGAATCGCACCGTGTCGTCCGCGGTCCAGCCGGCCTCCTCCAGCCAGTCGGTGGCGGAGATGCGGAAGAACAGCGGCTTGTCCTCGGGCCACACGGCCCGTACGGCGTCGACGACTTCGAGGGCGAAGCGCGTGCGGTTCTCGTACGAGCCGCCGTACGCGTCGGTGCGCCTGTTGCTGTGCGGGGAGAGGAACTCGCCGATCAGGTAGCCGTGGGCGCCGTGGATCTCGGCGATCTCGAAGCCGGCGTCCAGCGAACGCCGGGCGGCGTCGGCGAACTGGCCCACGATCTCGCGGATCCGCTCGACGGTGAGCTCGGTGGGCACGGGGTGCCGCTCGTCGAAGGCGACCGGGCTGGGTGCGACCGGCTGCCACCCGTGCTCGTCCGCGCCCACCGGGGCGCCGCCCTTCCAGGGGCGGTCGGTGGACGCCTTGCGGCCCGCGTGGGCGAGCTGGATCGCGGGGACGGTGTCCTGGCTCTTCAGGAAGTCCGTGACGCGGCGGAACGCGGCGGCCTGGGTGTCGTTCCAGATGCCCAGGTCGTACGGGCTGATACGGCCCTCGGCGCTGACCGCGGTGGCCTCGACGATGATCAGGCCGGTGCCGCCGGCGGCACGCGCGGCGTAGTGCGCGAAGTGCCAGTCGCGCGGCGCCCCGGCCTCGGCGCCCTCGGGGGCCGCGGAGTACTGGCACATCGGAGGCATCCAGACCCGGTTCGGGATGGTCAGGGATCGCAGGGTGTACGGCTCGAACAGCGCGCTCACGGCGGGCTCCATTCCTGAGGGGTTCCTCGGGGGTGATGTGCTCCTCGTACGATAGACCTCGTAGTACGGCGCATGTCAAACTACGACGGTTCTCGTACAATGGGGCGCGGGGTGCCGGAGGACGCAGGACGCACCAGCCAGTCAGAGTCATAGCCAGAGCCAGAGGACGAAGTGGAGCCGCCATGACGACCGCCGCCGCGACCGGCAGCGCGAGCAGCAGGACGCTCGCTCACCCCGAGCCCGGGGACGTCCGCCTCGAATCCGTGCTGCACGCGCTGGCCGACCCGATGCGGATGCGCGTCGTCCGGGAGCTGGCCCGGGAGGAGGGTGCCGCGGGCCTCTCCTGTTCGTACTTCGCGCTGCCCGTCACCAAGTCGACCTGTACGCACCACTTCCGGGTGCTGCGCGAGAGCGGCGTCATCCGGCAGATCTACCGGGGCACGACCAAACTCAACGTGCTGCGCCGCGACGACCTCGACACCCTCTTCCCCGGCCTCCTCGACAGCGTCCTTGACGCCGCGACCCGCCAGGAGACCCGCCTCGGGGGTTCCCCGACGGGCTCCTAGCGAGGCCCGGGGATGGAGGACAGCAACGTCTCGCGGTCGGGCTCCTCGAAGTGCTGCTCGACGGCCGAACGGACCGCCTCCGGCGCGGTCTTGGCCATCTCGGCGAGAACCTCTCCTCTGAGTGAGGCAGGGGCCCACGAGGTGGCGTAGACGAGCGTGTCCACCCACTCCGCGTTCGCGGCGGCCAGCGCGCCGCCGTGGGCCCAGAGCCAGTCCGGGTCGTAGTCCCGGAACGTCAACGGCGCGTCGCTGGGGCCGACACCGGCGAGCGCGAGCTCCTTGGCCAGGGCGAGAGCCGGCCCGTCCACGGGGGCGCCGTCGGCGTCCACCACCAGCAGCCTCTCGTGCAGCAGCAGGGCCGCGCCGTCGAGCAGGGACGACGAGGCGCGGCGCGGGTCCGGGGTCTTGCCCAGCCACTCCCTGCGCCCGGCCACCGAGCCCGCGAGCAGTTCGGCTCCCGCGGCGTGCCGCTCATTGGTGAAGAAGTCGTAGGCCTCCCTCACCAGGCGCGGGTCCTCGGCGCCGAGCAGGCCGGCCACGGCCCGGCTCAGCACCGTCTGTTCGGCGCCGAGCAGGCGGTGGAGCCGGGTGATCCACCGGGCGTACAGTTCGACGCCGGGCGGATCGAAGGGTGGGCGCAGCGCCGCCTCGACGACCAGCGCATCCCAATCGACAGCCTCGTTCAGCTCCACCCCGTCCAGAACGGAGGGGAGTTCGAAGTCGGGGTGCCCGCCGCACACCCAGTCCGTGAACGCCGGGTGCAGGTCGTCCGATTCGGACCCGATCCGGTAGCTCCAGACCGTGTCACGGCGGTGGCATCCACAGGCGTAGCGCCGGTGCTTGCCGTCCGGCAGCACTTCCGACCGCACCGGTTCACCGCAGCTCGTGCAGCACAGCGCGTTGCAGCCCACGAGGGACGCCCAGCCGAACTCGAAGGGCTCCGTCGGCAGCCAGAAGCGCGCGCCCACCAACTCGGGGTAGGGACCGCAGAATGTCGTCATGCCCTAGTTCCCGTTCTTTCCGGCAGGCGTCGTTTCACCGGGGAACCTGCCGTCCTTGCCGCAGGCGCGCAGTTCGTCCTCGGTGAGCGGCTTGATGTTCCGGTAGATCCCCTGCGTCGGATCGTACTCACAGCCGAACGGCTCGGCCGCGGCCATGATCTCGACAACGGTGTGGTGGCTCGCCCCGACGAGGAACGCGATGGACGCGAGCCGGGCGCCGTACTTGTCCGCCTGGAGCGCCTTGGCGGCACTCATCATCGTGTTGGTCGTACCGGAGGGGCCGCCGCCGAGGGGCAGGCTGAGCTTGCGCTGCGCCTCCACCCAGGTGTTCTTCTCGTTGATCATCCAGACCTTCGCGCCCGCGAGCCACTTCAGGGCGTCCTGCTGCACGTCCCAGCTCGGGTCGTCGTTCGTGTGCATCGCCTTCTGCCGGTCGCTGAAGTCGAGACCGGTCTGCGCGACCGTATGCTCGGTACGCCCGGTCTCGCCGGGGTCCTGGTCCGGGTGCAGGGCCTTCAGCACGTCGTTGCGCCGGACTCGCGCGTCTCCCTGGTGCTCCACCGCCGAGCCCTGCGGAACGGGCGCGATGTCACGGGTGACGACGCTCTCCGGAGTGCCACCGGCCCGCAGCATCGCGCGACGGCGGTCCAGCAGGAAGGGCATGTTCAACTGGGCCTCCTTCATGCGCTGGTCGATCTCCGCCCGCTTCGCGGAACTGGCCAGGTCCCGGGCCAGCACCTCGGTGAAGAAGCGCACGATGTGGGTGTACTGCTCGCTCAGAGTGCCCTGGTCGAAGACGGCCATCACATCGGCGACCGCGGTACCGACGAAGCCCGACTTCTCGACGCCTTCCTGGCCGACGGTCTTGAAGATCTCGGCCAGCTGCTCGTCGGCGTGATCCCAGGCGCCGCCCACCCCGCTCCGGATGTACGCCTTGGCCTTCGTCGCCATGTCGGCCATGGCGCCCTTGGCGGCGGCGTGCGCGGAGGCCTTGGCCGCGAGCTTGCGCTCGAACGCCATCGCCTCCGCTTCGAACGCCGGGTCGGCGGCCCGCGACCGCCCGCTGGTCTCGGCGCCGAGCGTCAGACCGTCGTCCGTACGCTGCACCGACACAGAAGCCGGCGCGCCCCTGCCCGCGGTGGCTCGCGTCCGCTGCACCGGGAGCTGCTGCCCTTCCCCGACCTCCCCGCCTCCGGGCCGCTCCCGGCTGCCTAAGTGCCCCGAGCCCTGGAGCATCTCGACGACCGCTCTGTTGCCCAGGCTGCGCTGCAGGGCCATCAGCCCCGGTTCGGGCCGACCGGCACGCTGGGCCCGTTCACGCGCCGATGGACGCCCTTCCTCGGTGCGGCCCGCTCTTCCACCGTCTCGCTTGTAGCCCATGGCTCCTCTTCTCGCAGGCCGACACCCGGTCACCGGGACGTCCATTCCTGCGGGCAGCCTATGGTTCGGGCCGTAGGCCGGACCACGCATCAAAGGGCACATTCGGGTGCCTCGGTGACCGGCGGCGTGCCCGGCCGGGCGCCGGGACGGCAGGAGGGCCGTAGGCCATCACGCGCGCCCCTATGGGCAACGGGGTCTGCCCCGCCGACTCCTGACGCCCGACACCGCCCGGCCTAGCGTCATGGGGTGAGCCTTTGGACCTCCCTCGAACCTGCCTCCGTGACCGTCGACCCCGGCAGCACCACCACGGTGCAGCTGCGGGTGCGCAACACCGGTGACATCGTCGACGCCTACCGCTTCGAGCCGGTCGGTGACCTCGCCCCCTGGACCACGGCCGAGCCACCCGTGCTGCGGCTCTACCCGGGGACGACCGGCACGGTGGAACTGACCTTCGCACCGCCGCGCACGGCGGACGCGAGAGCCGGCGCGCATCCCTTCGCGGTGCGGATCACCCCCACGGAGCACGCGGGCGCCGTCGTGGTCCCCGAGGGGAACGTCACCGTCAACCCGTTCACCGAGGTGCGCGCCGAGCTGGTGCCGCCGACGGTGAAGGGATGGTTCCGGGGGCGTCCGCAGCTGGCCGTGGACAACGTCGGCAACACCACCGTCACCGCGTCGCTCGGCGGCAACGACACCGGCGACCGGCTGTCGTACGACATCCAACCCGGCAACGTACAGATCGAGCCGGGCCGCGCGGCGTTCGTGAAGGCGACGCTGCGGCCCCGGCAGATCACCTGGTTCGGCTCCAAGCAGGAGCAGCCCTACTCGCTGAGCGTGCGCCGCTCCGGCACCGAACCGCTGACCGCGGACGGCACGTTCGTGCAGCGCAGCGTCCTGCCGGGCTGGCTCGCCGGAACGCTCGGCCTCGTCCTCGCGCTGACCATCGCGTTCGTGACGATCTGGCTGACGTACCGCCCGGAGATGCGGACGGTGGCGAAGGAGAAGCCGCAGGAGTCCGGCGCGATCGCCCCGGCGAACCCGTCCCCGCCGGCCGAGAAGGCGCCGCCACCGCCCAAGGAGGACAAGGAGACCGAGCCGCCCGCGGAGTCCGACAAGGGGGGCGCGCAGGAGCCGGAGGGCGGCGGAGGCGGTGGCGGGGAGGAGGAAGCGCCCGACGAGAAGACGGCGGCGGACGCGGTCGCCGAACTCGGCGAGGGCCGCCACATCTGCTACCGCGCCTACGTGGGCGACGCCTGGCAGGAGCCCGTGTGCGACGGCGCCGAGGCGGGTACGCCCGGCCAGAACACACCCATCAAGTCGCTCAACATCGCGGTGTCCGGCACCCAAGGGGTCACCGGCACCGGCGCCTTCGTCGGCGAGGGCTGGCGCGAGGGCATCCCCTGGTCGGACGCGGAGGACGGCAAGGACATGTTCTTCGGCAGCACCGAGAGCGCCGACCCCGCCCTGGAAGGCTTCACCTACAAGGTCAACGACGGCTCGGTGTGCAGCGATGCCTTCGTGACCGACAGGGACTGGATGGGCGAGGTGTGCACCGACCCCGGCCAGTGGAAGTACCACGGAAGCCCGATGGAACTGAACCAGTCCCTCGAAGGAGTCCGGTTCACCGTCTGACGGCCGGCCCCGGCCCGCTCAGATGTAGCCCTCACGCAGGGCGTACGCCACGACGTGCGCGCGGTTGCGCAGGTGGAGACGGGTGGTGAGGCCGTGCATCACGTTCTTGACGGTGCGTTCGGAGTACGAGAGCTTCCGCGCGATCTCCGAGGTGTCGAACCCCTCGGCCACCAGCCGCACCACGTCCACCTCGCGCTTGGTGAAGCTCAGGACGAAACCCGGCTGGTCGGGGCCGCCCTGGTGGAGGCGCCGCACCTGGCCGATGAGCTGGCCCAGCAGGTCCGTGGGCAGGTCGCCGCCGCCCTGGGCGGCGGTCAGGACCGCCTGCGCCAGCCGGTGCGCGGTGGCCTCGCGGCGCCAGACGATGGCGCCGACACCGCATTCGATGACGTCGAGGAGCTCGTGCTCGCGCACCGCTCCGGCGACGAGCACGGCGCGGGCGCTCTCGCCGCGCACGGCACGCCGCAGCCGGGTGAGCGCTGCCTCGTCGAGGGTGTCCTCGACGAGCAGGGTGACCGAGGCGGCGGCCGCGTCGGCGCACACCTCGACCTCGGGATGGCGGCGCAGCTGGCTGACGACGCCCTCGCGGCTGATCGGGTCGGGGGCGCTGACGGAGACGCGGACGCGCCGGTCCTTCGGCACCGGGAGCACGGCGGGCGTGGCGGCCGCGACGGGGGCGACGGGCGCCGGGGCGGCCACGAGGGCCGGGGACGAGCTGGACACGGGAACTTCCTCATTTCGAGCGGCTGGAGGCACCCCGGCCGGGCCGAGGGAGGCGCCGCCGGTTCCGGGGAGAACCGGCGGCGCCCGGAGGGGATGTGCGGGAACCGGTCAGGAACGGATCGGACCGGGACGGGAGGGACGGATCAGGAGCACGACTTGTAGAAGTGCTTCCAGCCGTCGCCGGGCATGGCCGGCGGCTCGGCGGGGGTGCCCCAGGCGCCGTACTTCTGCTCGTGGTCCTGGTTGTAGGCGCCGGGGCCGCTGTTCGCCTTCGAAAGGCGTACGTTCCGCTCCCACACGCCGTCACCGGCGTTGCTGAGGATCGCGAGGTCGGGGTACGCGTCGCCGCCGTAGTTGGCGACCCGGAGCTCCTTGGCCTCGCTGGCGTCGCCGATGTCCAGGTGCCGGGTGCGGGCCGAGGTCAGGTCGGCGCGCTTGAGCGGTCCGGGCCGGTAGTCGGCGACGCGGGCCGTCGCGGGATCGTCGACGCCGGACGGCTCGACGATGTTGACGACGAGGTCCAGCTTGCCGTCCTGGCCGAAGTCGGCGACCGCGGCGGTCGCGACCTCGCCCCGCTTGACGCCGACCAGCTTGCCGACGTTCTGCTTGGTGCCGAACGTGCCGTCGGCGGCTCCCCACTGGACCGTCATCTTCGTGCCGTTGAGCCCAGGGTTCGCGATCTTGTCCGGGTGGCCGTCGCCGTCGAGGTCGCCGAGGAGGGTCGTGGCGTCGGACAGGCAGGGGCCCGCCGCCGCGATGCCGGCGGCGGGCCAGCCCGTCTCGTCCGGGCCCGGCACGCCGGCCGCACTGGCCTGGTAGCCGGCCACGGTCAGAGTCAGGGCGACCGCCGCGACCGGGGCGGCGATCAGACGTGAGCGCTTGCGAAGCATGTACGAACTCCCATGTCGTTGCTGCGAAATCGGTGCTCCAAAAGCCGTGAGGGAACCTCTCGGCGAGCACGGCCCAACCCTGCGGCGTCATCCGTCCCGAAGGCCAGGAATGCCGGGCAGTTGGGGACGCTGGAACGGTAAATACGCCGCTGAACTGGGGGAACGTGGAGTGCCTGGAACGCGTGACTGGGACGCGGCCGACCGCGGGAGGCAGCCGCGGGACGGTGGAAGAGGTGCGGGAGAGGCACGGGGGACACCCGAAAGCCTGTCCCTTCGGGCGGGATCACGGGCGGGATTGCCGCAGGGGTTGCGGGAGAGGCCGCGGGTGGCTTCGCGGGCGAGCGTGGGAGGGGCTCGCGCGGAGGTGCGGCGTGGCGCACGCGGAGGCGAGGCGTGGCTCGCGCGGCCCTGCGGCGGACCCGAGCAGGCTCCTGCGCGGACCCGGAGAGGCTCCTGCGCGGACCCGGAGAGGCTCCTGCGCGGACCCGGAGAGGCTCCTGCGCGGACCCGGACAGGCTCCCGCGCGGACCCGGACAGGCTCCTGCGAGGGCCCGGAACCCGACGCCGCTGTCCGCCCCCTCGTATGCCGTGCGATGCTCGGCCCCGTGCAGAGCAGTCACAAGAACGCCGACTTCGTCGGCCGCGGCGCCGAACTCACCGCCCTCGACGAGGCCCTGTCCCGTGCGGCCGCCGGGGAGCCCCGCGCTCTCGTCGTCGGCGGCGAGGCCGGCGTCGGCAAGACCCGGCTCCTGACGGAGTTCCTCGGCCGGGCCGCCGCGGACGGAATTGTCGTCGCCCTCGGCGGCTGCGTCGAGCCGGGCGCCGACGCCCTGCCGTACCACCCCGTGTCGACCGCCCTGCGCGCCCTGCGCCGCCAACTCGGCGCCGAGGCCTGGACGGAGGCCGTCGCCGCGGCGCGGAGTGTCTGGAGCCCCCGCTGCTTCTGACCACCGCCCGCCTGCGCCTCGCGGAAGCCCTGATCGTCCGGGGCGGCCCGGACGCGCGCGACACGGCCCGGGACCTGCTGCGACGGGCCGCGGCGACGGCACACGACCTGGGCGCGCCCCCCTCGCGACGGACATCGCCGCCCTGGCCGCCCGCGCCGGGATCCCGCTCCACCAGGACGAGGCGGCCCCCGATCCGTCCCCGGCGGCGGCCCTGGGCCTGACCGCACGGGAGCGTGACGTGCTGCGGCTGGTGGCGGCCGGGCGCAGCAACCGGCAGATCGCGGAGGAGCTGTTCATCTCACCGAAGACGGCGAGCGTCCACGTCTCCAACATCCTTCCCGAACTGGGCGCGTCGGGCCGGGGCGAGGCGGCGGCGTTCGCCCACCGTCTGGGTCTGCTGGACGCCGACTAAGAGCCTGTCTTTGAACCCCCTGCCCCCCGGGCCGCCGCCCGCAGCCCCTCCCAGTCCGGGATCTTGACGATGCCGCGCCCGAGTGAGCGGCCGAGCTCCGCCTCCGCGCGTTCGATGGCGAGCCAGCCCGGCCACTCGACCGGTCGCAGCCCGGCCGCACGCAGCCCCGTCAGTGGATCCTCCGGGACCTGCCTCCGTACGAGAGCGGGGGCGTCGGCCAGCAAGGAGAGCACCGTCTCCTTGGAGCAGGGGCGGTTCGTGCCGATGACGCCGGTCGGGCCGCGTTTGATCCAGCCCGCCACGTACTCGCCGGGAGCCGGCACACCGTCGCGCAGCACCCGCCCGGCCGCGTGGGGCACCGTGCCCCTGCCCGCGTCGAACGGCAGCCCCTCGATGGGCACCCCGCGGTAGCCCACCGAACGCAGCACCAGCTGCGCGGGGACGTCCTCGTACCGCCCCGACCCCGTCACGCCCCCCGAGCCGTCCGGGAGGGTCCGCTCGAACCGGGTCCCCGCGACGTGCCCCGTCGGCCCCGCCGTCAGGGAGACCGGCCGCAGGAAGAAGCGCAGCCTGATCCGGCGGGCCAGGCCCTGCTCGGGCTGCGCGGCCCAGCCGCGCAGCACCTCCACGTTGCGACGGTTCGCCGCGGGCAGCCCCGACGGGTCGGCGAAGGCGGGGTCGAGTGCCAGCTCCGCCGGGTCCACCAGGATCTCCGTGTCCGGCAGCGCGCCGAGCTCCCGCAGTTCCTTGGTGGTGAACCGCGCCTGCGAAGGACCGCGCCGGCCCACCATCGACACCTCGCGCACCCGGCTGCCCGCGAGCACTCCGAGCGCGGCGTCCGGCATGTCCGTGGGGAGCAGTTCGGCGGCGCCGCGCACCAGCATCCGGGCGACGTCCACCGCGACGTTGCCGACCCCGATGACAACGGCGGACTCCACGTCCCGCATGAACCCGTCCTGCGCGGACACGTCCGCCAACGCGTCCGGGTGCGCGCTGTACCAGGAGACGAACTCCGTCGCCGAGAAACTGCCCGGCAGATCTTCGCCGGGCACCCCGAGCCTGCGGTCCGCCGCCGCGCCGACGCAGTAGACCACCGCGTGGTAGAGACCGAGGAGCCGGGCCGGGGGCAGGGCGCCGGGGCCGATCTCGACGGAGCCGAGGAAGCGCACGCGCTCGTGCTCCAGGACCGTACGCAGGTTGTTCTGCAGGGACTTGATCTTCTCGTGGTCCGGAGCCACCCCGTACCGCACCAGGCCGTACGGGCACGGGAGGCGGTCGAGCACGTCCACCCGCACGTCCGGCACCAGGTCCTGCTGGACCAGGGACTGCGCGGCGTACACCCCGCTGGGGCCCGAACCGACGACGGCGACCTGCAGCACGGCGGTGCTCCTTCCGCGAGACGAGCCCGGGAGACGGTCTCAGGATCGCACCGGGGGAGCGTGATGTCAGGGTGTGCGTCCTTGCCGTGCGTCCGTCCGTGCGAGTCCTCGTGCGTGCCGTTCCCGGGAGGGCGCGACGGCGCGGATAGCGTGCGCCTGTGCGGAACAGATCATTGGCTGATGTTTCTGATCACTATCGACTGAACGTCGCTGCACCGGACGGTCAGGTCGAAGCGGCGAGTCAGGTCGAACCGGCCAGTCGGGTCGGACATGAGGGGCGGGCCGGGGAGCTGTCCGGCCCCTCGTTCCGTGTCCGGCTGACGTTCAGCGACGGCGCAGACGTCGACGTGACCGCCGTGGTGTCGCACGGCCGCGTCGCCATCGAGCACCTGCACGCCCAGCCGCCGCTCTCCCCGGACGACTTCGCCGCGCTGGTCGACTGGATCGAGCGGCCGCTGACGGACGACGGCCCGCGGCCGGCCGAACCGGCCCGCCGCGCCCGTCCCGCGTGGCCGCGCGGCCACGCGGGACGCCGGATCGTGGCGGAGGCGTACCGCACCGCGCAGGGCGAGGGCCGCGACCCGGTGCTCGCCGTGATGTGCGCGACCGGGCGCAGCCGCCGCAAGTCGCTCAGACTCATCGCGGGAGCGCGCGACGCGGGGCTCCTGACGCCCCGTCACCATCGTCGTTAGGAAGCGGATCAGCGGATCCCGGCGCCCGGACGCCCCGCGCTCAGCTCATCTCCCGCATCCTGCCGATCTCGCTCGACTGCTGCGCCACCACGTCGTTCGCCATCTCCTCGACCTGGATGTTGTTGCCCTCGGAGAGCACGTCCGTGGCCATCGTGACCGCTCCCGTGTGATGCGTGATCATCAGCTTCAGGAAGAGCTCGTCGAACGCCTCGCCCTTCGCGGCACGCAGCTGCTTCAGCTGCGCCGCACTGGCCATGCCCGGCATGGCCGCGTGGTCGTGCCCGGCGTGCTCGCGCGGACCGCCGTGCTTCTTCAGCCAGCCCTCCATCGCGCCGATCTCCGGCCGCTGGGCGGCGGAGATGCGCGAGGCGAGCCGTTTGACGCGGCTCGACTCGGCCCGCTTCGGGGCGAGTTCGGTCATCTCCAGGGCCTGACCGTGGTGCACGATCATCATCTGCGTGTAGGTGAAGTCAGCCGAGTTGGGGGAGTCGTCCTCGGATCTCTGCTTCGCGGCGTCCTTCGCGGACATCGTCGCGGCGGTCTCGCCCGGCTTGCCCGGCGCGATCACCGAAGGCTCGGCCGCCGCCTTGGGTCCGGCGTCCGGACCGCCCCCGCCGCCCCCGTCGGAGTCGCACCCCGCGAGCGCGAGAACGGCTGCCGCCAGCAACGCGGTGACGGCGGATGTACGACGGTTGAGCACAGAGACCTCCTGCGGCACGCGGCGACGAGTTGGGGTCCGTACTAGCACGCGGGTGACCGTCCGCGATCAAAAACTCTTGTTACGGGACCGCTTCCCCCTCTGTTGATCTGTGCATGATGAGCACGATACTTCGGGTGTCCGTGAACCGTTCCACTGTGAACGGCGACAAGGGAGGAAGCAGTGACCCTGTTGAACAATTCCCGAACTCGACGCAGACGCATGGGAGTCGGAGCGGCCGCGGCCGGGCTGCTGGCCGCGCTGCTGACCGCCGCACCCGCGGGAGCCGTCCCCGACCCCGGTGACAGCCCCGCCGCCCCGAAGAGTGTCTCCAAGAGCGCAGAAGCCCGGACGGAGAAGGCCATCGAGCGCGGGGAGATACCCGCGCCCGACGAGGTCGTCCACTCCAAGAACATCGAGCACCTCGCCAACATCCCCAAGGACGCGCTGCCGGGCCTCAACACGGACATCGCGTTCCAGGGCAAGTACGCCTTCGCCGGCAATTACGACGGTTTCCGGATCTACGACATCAGCAACCCGAAGGCACCGAAGACGGTCTCACAGGTGCTGTGCCCGGGATCGCAGAACGACGTCTCCGTCTCCGGCGACCTGCTCTTCCTCTCCACGGACTCCTCGCGCAGCGACAACTCCTGCAAGAGCACCACGCAGCCCGCCACGGAGAAGTCCTCGTGGGAGGGCATGAAGATCTTCGACATCAGCGACAAGTCGAACCCGAGGTACGTGTCCGCCGTCGAGACCGCCTGCGGGTCCCATACACACACGCTGGTGCCGGAGCGCAAGAACGTCTACGTGTACGTCTCCTCGTACTCCCCGAACGCGACGTTCCCGGACTGCCAGCCTCCGCACGACGGGATCTCGGTCATCAAGGTGCCGCGCAAGGCCCCGCAGAAGGCCGCGGTCGTGAACTTCCCCGTGCTCTTCCCGGGTGAGGGTCCCGACGGCGGCGGCAACCCGGGCGGGCCCACCAACCCGGGCGTCTCCAAGACCACCGGCTGCCACGACATCACCGTGCTGCCCTCCGAGGACCTCGCGGCGGGCGCCTGCATGGGCGACGGCATCCTCTTCTCCATCAAGGACCCGGAGAACCCGAGGGTCATCGACCAGGTCCAGGACAACACCAACTTCGCGTTCTGGCACTCGGCGACCTTCAACCAGCGGGCGGACAAGGTCGTCTTCACCGACGAGCTCGGCGGCGGCTCCGGCGCCACCTGCAACGCGGCCACCGGACCCGAGCGCGGCGCCAACGGCATCTACGACATCAAGGGCAAGGGCGACAAGCGCAAGCTGGTCTTCAAGAGCTACTTCAAGATCCCGCGCCACCAGGCCGACACCGAGAACTGCGTGGCCCACAACGGGTCGCTGATCCCGGTCAGGGGCAAGGACCTCATGGTCCAGGCCTGGTACCAGGGCGGTGTCTCCGTCTGGGACTTCACCAACTCCGCCAAGCCCAAGGAGATCGGCTACTTCGAGCGCGGCCCGCACACCACGGACAAGATCACCACGGCGGGCTCGTGGTCGGCGTACTACTACAACGGCCGGGTCTACTCGAACGACATCGAGAAGGGCCTCGACGTCCTGAAGATCAACGACAAGCGGACCGACTCCGCCCAGCGGGTCCGCCTGCACGAGCTCAACGTCCAGACGCAGCCGGACTACTTCGACTAGTCCCGTTCGGGAACATCCCGTCGGGCGGTGTGCCGTCCGGCGGGAAGCCGAGCTTCCAGTCGAGGTCGTACCGCTGGAACAACTCGGCGCGCAGCGTCTCCAGGGGCATCGGCGCCCCGGGGATGAGCAGCGCGAAGACCGCGCCCATCAGGAGCGCGCGCAGCAGCGGATAGTCCCGGTCGGGGTCCTGCGATCCGTACCGCACCACGGTGTCGCGCAGCAGCTCCGCGAGACGCTGCTGCTCGGGACATTGCACGAACCCCTCCGCCTGGAGGATCCCCGCCATGTGCGTGCGCATCAGCAGCGGTTCGTCGACGGCGAGGCCCAGGATCGCGTCGACGGCCCGCGCGAGCCGCTCGGGCCCGTCCTCGGTCCGCGGCTCCCGCTCGAGCGCCTCGTCCAGCGTGCGGTGCATGAGCCGGTGCACCGCGGACTGCAGCAGTTGGCGCTTGCCCGGGAAGTAGTACGACACGAGGCCGCGGGCGGCGCCGGCGCGGTCCGCGATGTGTCCGAGCGTCGTGGCCTCGAACCCGCGTTCGCCCACCAGCTCCACCGTCGCCTGCAGCAGCCGCTCCCGGGAACGTCTGCGCAATTCTTCATTGACCGACGGACTGCGCGGGGACATTCTGTAACTCCTGCGTTGACTGGCTCCGAGCCAATATACTCAGTGCGGGCCCGGGGCAGGCAGCACCGCGGGGGAGTGTTGCCTGCCCCGGACTCTCCGCGATCCGTCATCCGACGAGTCCGAGCACGGGCCGCAGGCCTCCGGGACGCCGTTCCACCGGCAGATGCTCGACGAAGTGCACCGCACACCCGAGCCCCGCCGCGCCGGCGTCCGCCCGCCGGTCGTCCCCGACCATCAGGGCGTCCCGGGGATCGACCCCCAGCGCGTCGCAGGCCACCGCGAAGAGCCGCGGATCGGGCTTCTGCATCTCGTGCTCGTACGACAGGACGTACGCGTCGACGTACGCGTCCAGCCCGTGGGCGCGGAAGACGGGCCGCAGGTCCCATCCGATGTTGCTGACCACCGCGATGCCGATGCCGCGCCCCCGCAGTCCGGTCAGGACCTCCGCGGCATCGGCGTAGGGCTGCCATGCCGGAGGAGTCATGTGCCGGGCATACAGCGCGTCGTAGAGCCGCGGGTCGGGGAGCGGCACCTCGCGGGCGAGTCCGGTGAACGCGGCGCGGTGCAGTTCGGCGGTCCGGTCGCGGGTGGCCCACAACTCGGCGAGGTGGCCGGGCACGCGGGCCGGATGGGCGCCTCCGGGGAGCGCGCCCGCCCTCTCCAGTGCCTCGGCGGCCCGCGCCGACTCGTCCTCGGGCAGCGGGACTTCGAGCTCCGCGAGGACGGCCCGCAGCCAGGACTCGGCAGGCTCGATGCGGAACAGCGTCCCGGAGAAGTCGAAGAGCACGCCCTTGATGGTCATGTGCGGAAGCCTCCATGGCGTCGCGGGTGGTGGCGTGGTTGACGACCCCCGTGTGCGGTCACGTCGCTTCGGGGGTGCGCCTGGCGGGCCCGTACGCGTACGTCGCGACCGCCAGTGCCACCATCAGGGCCCCCAGCAGAAAACCGCCCACGACGTCCGACGGCCAGTGCACACCGAGCCAGATGCGGGTCGCTCCCACGCCGACGACGGAGAGCACGGCGAGGGCCAGGCAGGCGCGCCACACGGCCGGGCGGGCGCCGTAGCGGCGCAGCACCCACAGGATCAGACCGCAGACGATCACCGCCGTCATCGCGTGGCCCGATGGGAACGCCGCGTAGTGCGCGGAGTCCACCGGGTCCGGCCACACCGGCCGCGGCCGGTCCACCGCCGCCTTCAGGCCCTGCTGGAGCGCGGAGCCGACCACGCAGGTGCCCGTCAGCCAGAGCGCGAGCCACCTGGCCCCGCGCAGTGCGAGACAGATGACCACCACGGCGCACAGCGCGCGCATCGTCCAGGGGTCCCACACCCAGTCGGTGAGGACACGGAAGACGCGCGTCACACCGGACTCGTCCACCGCCCAGCGGTGGGTGGTGCGCGAGATGTCCCCGTCGAGGGAGAGCAACGGCCGCCACTCCAGTGCGACCAGGAGGAGCAGGACGAGCGAGGGCACGCCGAAGGCCGCGGCGGCGAGCGCGGCCCGGGAGCCGGGCGGTCGGGTCGGGGTGTCGGTGGGCGCGGAGTACATGAAGTGATCCTCGCCGACGAGGCGGGGCCGAGGCCATCCCGGGGCGCCGGGGGCGTGGCGCGAGCGGCTGCCGGCGGCCCCTCGGCGGGTCAGCCCAGCGCGCGCAGGCCCGGTACGAACGTGACGAGGACGGGGATCACCGGCACCAGCGCGGCCGTCGCCGTCAGACGGAGCCTGCGGGCCGCGGTGAGGCGCGGGCGGGCCGCGAGGAGACGGTGCACGCGCTGCGGGACGTGCGCCTGATGGGCCGGGCAGGGGCCGAACACTCCGCGGTCCTCGTTCAGTTCGACCAGCGCGAGGGCGATCGTCAGACGGCCGAAACGACGCGACGCCACATCGTCGGCGGCCAGCTCCACCAGCCGGTGCATCTCGTCGCGGAACGCCGCGAACACCCGCACCTGCGGGAACCCGATGGCCAGCGCGCCCGAGCAGTGCAGCAACCAGTCGTGCCTGGCCTGCGCGTGCCCCTGCTCGTGCGCGAGCACCGCATCGAGCTGGCGGCCCTTCAGGCGGCGCAACGCGGCCGTGGTGATGACCAGCTGGGGCGCCTGACCGGGCAGCCACCAGGCGTCGGGGCGCTCGCCCTCCAGGACGACGAGACGGTTGTTGCCCGGCTCCTCGCCGGGCAACAGCGGCGAACGTACGAGGAGTTCGGCCCGGCTGCCCGCCCGCCGCGCCCGCGCCCGCACGATCTCCCTGGCCAGCATGGCCGCACTCCACACACCGCCGCAGGCCAGGACCACCGCGGTCGCCGCCGCCCAAGGGCCGGGTTCCTGCAGCGCGTACGCCTCGACGACCTCGTGCGGCGCCGGCGCGAAGACGTGGCCGCGCACGGCCTGCCAGGCGGCGGCCGCGCTCAGGATCATCGAGAGCGCGCAGCAGAGCAGGACTCCCGCCACCACGCACTGCCAAACCCACAGCGCGACCACGGGTTCGCGCTCCGGCCAGTCGGCCCGCGCGAGCATCCGGGGGGCGACGACAGCGGTCAGGGCGCCCAGCAGCAACAGCGCGACGGGGACCATCATGCCGCCAGCCTATGAGGGTCGGGCTGTCCGATGGTATGGACTGCCGGTCCAAGTGACGCACGCCACGGCCGACACGGGTGTATCTCACGTACGAGTGACGTCCCCGGGTTGGACGCCAGGTGGCGGTTAGGGTGCGGACGATGATCGAGACCATCGTGTTCGACGTGGGGGAGACCCTCACCAAAGACGACCGCTACTGGGCGTCGTGGGCGGACTGGCTGCAGGTTCCGCGCCACACCCTGTCCGCGCTCGTCGGAGCCGTCGTCGCCCAGGGCGGGGACAGGGCCGACGCGCTGCGGCTCGTCAGCCGCGACATGGACGTCGCCTCCGCCTGCCGCGCCCGCGAGTCGGCGGGCCGGGGCGAGCATCTGGGCGAGGCCGACCTCTACCCGGACGTGCGGCCCGCGCTCGGCGCTCTCCAGAAGCTGGGCATCCGCGTCGTCGTCGCGGGGGAGGGCTCGGCGCGCGCGGCCGAGCTCCTGCGCGGCCTCGACCTGCCCGCCGACCACGTCGCCACCTCCGGCGACTGGGGCGTGGCCAAGCCCGACCCGGACTTCTTCACGCGCGTACTCGAAGCGGCCCAGGCCGATCCGCAGGCCACGCTCCACGTCGGCGACCATCCGGCCCACGACATCTTCCCCGCCCAGCGGGCCGGGCTGCGGACGGCCCACATCCGCCGCGGCCCGTGGGGGCACTACTGGGCGGACCATCCCGACGTCGCCGACGCGGCGGACCTGCGGATCGACGGCCTCATGGCACTGACCGAGCTGACCGGGCGCTGATCGGGCGCCGAGCCGCGTCCCCTAGAGCGTCAGCAGCATCGCCACCATGCCGATCCCCATCGACAGCCGGCACGCCAGCGCCACCTCGGAGCGGTCCGCCCACGCCAGTACCGCCGTGCCGCCCGCCGGCGCGGAGACCGCCCGGGGGGCGAGGCGCGCGCCGGACCACAGGACGTACCCGGCGAAGTACAGCAGGAGCGCGCCGGTGAGCAAGGGGACGCCGGCGCCCCCGTGGCCCGCGTGCGCGCCGGGCGCCGTGGCCATCGCCACCGACATGTAGACCATCGCGAACGCGCCGACGAGGTGATGGAGGTGGTGGGGGTCGGTGCGGGCCGCCCACACGGTGTGCAGCGCGGCCGCCCCGAACACCGCGGCGTAGACCAGCCATGCCCAGCGCGGCGGCGCGAGCACGGCCGCGGGCACGGCCATCACCGCCATGCCGAACCCCATGAGCGCCTCGCCGCCGGCCGTGCGGCGCTGTTCCTCGATCCTGCTGCGCATGCGCAGCAGGCAGTAGGCCCCGGTACCCGCGCAGAGCGCGACGAGCAGCCAGGCGGCCTGTACCGGTCCGTGCACGGCACCCTCCCCTGTCGACGGCGTCAACTGTCGAACGGTGTCGTCGGGTCGATGCCCACGCGCATGCCGTCGTACGCGAGCGCATGGGGGTGCACGGGGCGCACGGGGGAGCGAGCGCACCGCGACCCAGATCTTTTGCGAGTAAAACACTTGCTAACCTTTTGGGTATGAGCAGTACTCCGCCGTCCCCGCACCCCGCACCCGGATCCGTGCCCGAAGCCGGATCCGCGGTCGCGCCCGAATCCGAATCCGAAGGCGCGCCCCGCTCCGTCCGCGCCCGCAGGCTCCCGCTCGCGGGTGTGCTGCGTCCGGGCAAGCCGTCCGACATCTGGTTCAAGCCCGCGACCAGCGTCGTCGTGGCCACCGCCCCACCGAACCTGACGCTGCTCGCCCTCGGCAGGCTCGACCTCGTGATGTACACGATGGCCGGATCGTTCTGCGCCCTGTACACCCACAACCTTCCCTACGCGGCGCGCGCCCGGGTGCTGGCCGGAGTCGTCGCGGGCATGGTCGCGAGCATCGCCGTCGCCCTGGTCACCGCCTCGCTCACGAGCTCCGCCGCGGTCCTCGTCGCGGTCGGCGCGCTGCTCGCCGCGGCGCAGAAGACGCTCTGCGACGCCACCCGCGTCGGACCGCCCGGACACCTGATCTTCACGTTCATCAGCTCGGCCACCCTCTTCGCGCCGCAGACCCTCGGCCAGGTCCCCGGCCACCTCGCCCTCACCCTCGCGGGCGGCGCCGTGGCCTGGCTCGTCGGCATGGCCCCCGCCCTGGTGCGCCCGCACGGACCCGAGCGTCGCGCCACCGCACGCGCCCTGCACGCCACCGCCGCCTACGCCGACGCCGCGCGCGCCGACGCGGACGGCCCCGGCACCGAGCGGGTCCGCGCCGCCGCGGCCGGTGCCGTGCACGCCGCCTGGCAGTCACTGCTGGCCACCGGCCCCCGGACCGTGCAGGCCCGCCGCGCTCTGGCCCGCCTCGTCGTCCGCGCCGAGGAGGCCCTCGCCGTGCCCGGGTCCGCCGACCCCGACGCGCTCCGCTCCTGGGCGGCCGGGCTGCGCGGCACCGGCGCCGTCCCGCGCCCCCGAGGCCCGCACCCCGGCGAGGAGGAGGAGCTCCTCGGCGTCGACGCCGAGCTCGCCGGGCCGAAGGTGCCGCTGTGGCGGCGGCTCGCCCCCGGCTCCCCGCTGCTGCCCGTGGCGCTGCGCACCGCCGTCGGCTGCGCCCTCGCCGGTTACGCCTCGCTCGCGCTCGGCATCGGTCGCCCGTACTGGGCCCTGGTCACGGCCGCCTCCCTCTACCAGGCCAACGTCACCCTGACCTGGAACCGGGGCGTGCAGCGCGTGGTCGGCAACCTCATCGGGGTGCTCGCCTTCGCCGCCATCGCGCCGTTCGCACACCTCGGCCACGCCGAGCTCATCGTGTGCTGCCTGGTCCTCGCCTTCGGCGCGGAGGCCCTGATCACCCGCAACTACTGGCTCGGCAGCGTCTGCGTGACGCCGATGGCGCTGCTCGTCACCGAGTTCGCGCGGTTCCAGCAGCCCGGCGAACTGATCCTCGACCGCGTCGTCGACACCCTCGTGGGCGCCGTGCTCGGCGTCGCCGCCGCCGTCCTCGTCACCAACCGGCGCGCCGTCGACCACATCGAGAAGGCCATCGAGGCCACCGACCGGGCGCGGGAGCACGCCGAGGCCGGCCTCGCGGGTGCGGGCGCGGTCGAACCCGCCCGCCGTCGCCTCACCGCCGCCCTCGTCGAACTGCGCGCCGCCGCGGACGCGGCCGCAGGCGAATGGTGGCAGCGCGCCCTGCCCGAACAGCGGGTGCTCGCCGCCGAACGCGCCGGACACCGTACGCTCGCGGCGACGGTCCGCAGGCTGCACGGCCACAGCGGTGAGAACGGTCAGGGGACGCGGGCCCGCGCAGGGGCTGCCGACGCCTGGGAGGGCGCACGAGCATGACGACGGAGAACGGTCCGGTGGCCGGCCACGGCGGGGACACCGTGGCCGCGGTGGTGCGGCAGTGGCAGACGGTGCGGCCGGACATCGACACCGGGCCCATGGAGGTGATCGGCCGCATCAACCGCTGCGCGGCCCTCCTCCAGCAGGCCGAGGACGCGCCGCTGCGCCGGGCGGGCCTGACCCGCGCCGAGTTCGACCTGCTCGGCGCGTTGCGCCGCACCGGACACGAGCTGACACCCGGCGAGCTGGCCCGCGAGACCTTCTCCTCCGGTGCCGCCGTCACCAAACGGCTCAAGCAGTTGCAGGAGCGGGAACTGGTCGAGCGGCGCGCCGACGCGCGGGACCGGCGGGTCGCGCACGTCGGCCTCACGGACGCGGGACGCGATCTGGTCGACGCGATCCTGCCGGAGCAGCTCGCGTACGAAACGGTTGTCCTGTCCGTGCTCGACGGTGCGGGGCAGGGTCAACTCAGCGGGCTGCTCGGGGAGTTGCTCGCACAGCTGGAGGGGCGGCTCGGGGTGCGGCGGGGCTGAGGGGCCGGGCGGCCCGGGTGCGGCGATGGCTGCGGGGGCCGGGCCTCCTGGGCGTGGCGGGGGTTTTGACACGGCCTTGACAAATAGGGGCGCCGTTGCCAGCATGCAAAGCTCTCGCACTTCCGCGTAATTCTCTGTGCTGAACACGTAATTCGCTGTTCGCGGCGCGGCCGGCGCGCGCCCTGCCTGACACACCCCGAGCGTCAGGAGGATGCCCCATGTCCCCAAGCCCTCGTACCGGGCTCAAACTGCTCACCGCCCTCGCCCTCGTCCTGGGCGGCGTCACGGCCACGACCTCCGGCGCCGCGGCGCGGGCGGTCCCGGCCGCGGACTACCAACAGGTCCAACTGGCGGTCGGCGCCGCCGAAGTGGGGGAGGCGATGTCACTCACCGTGCTGCCCGACCGCTCGGTCCTGCACACCGCACGCGACGGCACGGTCAGACACACCGACCCCGCGGGCAACACCACGTCGGCCGGGAAGCTGGACGTGTACACGCACGACGAGGAGGGGCTTCAAGGCATCGCGGCCGCCCCGGACTTCGCCTCGACCCGGCACGTGTACGTCTACTACTCGCCCAAGCTCGACACCCCCGCCGGTGACGCCCCGGTCACCGGCGGCGCCGCCGACTTCGAGCGGTGGAAGGGACACCTCAACCTGTCCCGCTTCACGCTCAAGGCGGACCGCACCCTCGACATGGCCAGCGAGAAGGTCGTGCTCGAAGTGCCCAACGACCGCGGCCAGTGCTGTCACGTCGGCGGCGACATCGACTTCGACGCCGCCGGAAACCTGTACCTGACGACGGGCGACGACACCAACCCGTTCGACTCGTCCGGCTACGCGCCGCTCGACGAACGCGGCGACCGCAACCCCCAGTTCGACGCCCAGCGCTCCTCCGGCAACACGAACGACCTGCGCGGCAAGGTCCTGCGCATCAAGCCGACGGCGGCCGGCGGTTACACCGTCCCCGCGGGCAACCTCTTCGCCCCCGGCACCGACCGCACCCGCCCCGAGATCTACGCGATGGGCTTCCGCAACCCGTTCCGGATGAGCGTCGACAAGAAGACCGGCGCCGTCCTCCTCGGCGACTACGGCCCCGACGCGGGCGGCGGCGACGCGAACCGGGGCCCCGGCGGCCAGGTCGAGTTCGACCGCATCACCGCGCCGGGCAACTACGGCTGGCCGTACTGCACGGGCACGAACACCGCCACCGAGACCTACAACGAGTACACGTTCCCCAGCGGCCCCTCCGGCGCGAAGTACGACTGTGCGGGCGGCCCGGCGAACAACTCGCCCCGCAACTCCGGGCAGAGCAAGCTGCCGCCCGCGAAGCCCAGTTGGATCAAGTACGGCTGGGAGGGCGCACCGCCGGAGTTCGGCAGCGGCTCGGAGTCGCCGATGGGCGGCGAGGTCTACCGCTACGACCCGAACCTCGACTCGTCCGTGAAGTTCCCGCAGTCCCTGGACGGCCGCTTCTTCGCCACCGAGTACGGCCGCAAATGGATCAAGACGGTCGAGGTGAAGTCCGACGGGTCCCGCGGCGCGATCGAGGACTTCCCGTGGACCGGCACGCAGGTCATGGACAGCGACTTCGGGCCCGACGGCGCCCTGTACGTCCTGGACTACGGCACCGGCAGCAACAACCAGGCCCTCTACCGCATCGAGTACCTGGCCGGCAGCAACCGCAGCCCCGTCGCCAAGGCCGCCGCGGACAAGACCTCCGGGTCCGTGCCGCTCACCGTGAAGTTCTCGGCGGCGGGCAGCTCCGACCCCGAGGGCGGAGCGCTCGGCTACTCCTGGGACTTCGGCGACGGCGCCACCTCGACACAGGCCAACCCCTCGCACACGTACACGACGAAGGGAACGTACCGGCCGACCCTCACGGTGAAGGACCCCGAAGGCCTCACCGGCAGCGCAAGCCTCGTGGTCACCGCGGGCAACACCGCCCCCACGGTCTCCCTGCGACAGCCCCCCGACGGACGGCTCTTCTCCTTCGGGGACACCGTGCCCTTCGAGGTCTCCGTCAGCGATCCGGAGGACGGTGCCGTCGACTGCTCGAAGGTGAAGGTCACCTATCTGCTCGGCCACGACAGCCACGCGCACGCCGTCACCTCCAAGAACGGGTGCAGCGGCAGCATCGCCGTGCCGACCGACGGAGAACACGACAGCGCGGCCAATCTGTACGGGGTCTTCGACGCCGAGTACACCGACAAGGGCGGCCTGACCACGCACAGCAGAAACACTCTCCAGCCGCGCCACCGGCAGGCCGAGCACTTCGCCGCGCAGTCCGGCATCCAGATCGCCGGACACGGGAACGCGGAGGGCGCCAACACGGTGGGTTACACCGACGACGGCGACTGGATCTCCTTCAAGCCCTACGCACTCGGCAACGCGACCTCGCTCACCGCGCGCGTCTCCTCCGGCGGCGCGGGAGGCACGCTCGAAGTCCGCGCGGGTTCGGCGACCGGCACGCTCCTCGGTTCGGTGAACGTGCCCGTGACGGGCGGCTGGGAGAACTTCCAGAACGTCACGGCGAACCTGACCGGCGCGCCGTCCGCGACGACGGAGCTCGTCCTCGTCTTCAAGGGGCCGACGGGCCGGGGGAACCTCTTCGACGTCGACGCGTTCACCGTCAATACGTCCGCGGCCTACGACGAGGGCTCGCGCGACGTCCACCTCTTCTACTACCCGTGGTACGGAAGCCCGTCGGGCGGCGGCAGTTGGCGCCACTGGCCCCAGGGCGGCCACACCCCGCCCGACGACATCGGCGCCGACCTCTACCCGGCGCTCGGCCCCTACGACTCCGGGGACATGGCGGGCACCGTCGCCCAGCACATGAAATGGGTGAAGCGCTCCGGCGCCGGAGTCCTCGTCTACAGCTGGTGGGGCCGGGACGGCTACGAGGACCGGCTCGCCAAGGGCGTCCTCGACGCGGCCGCCGAGGAGGGCATCGAGGTGGCCTGGCACCTGGAGCCGTACGCGGGCCGCACCGCCGCCTCCACCGTCGCCGACATCCGCTACCTCAACGCCGCCTACGGCAGCCACCCCGCCTTCCACCGCTCCGCCGAGCACGGCGGCAAACCCGCGTTCTACGTCTTCGAGAGCCTGCGCACCACCGACTGGGCCGCGCTCGACGAGGTGACGGACGACAACATCGTCCTCGCCCAGACGACCGACACCAGCAAGATCGCGCACTTCTCGGGGATGTACACGTACGACGGGATCGCCGGGGCCACCGCGCCCGGCTGGAAGCACGCGGGCGACTACGCCCGTGCGCACGACCTGATCTGGGCCCCGTCCGTCGCCCCCGGCTACGTCGACGACCGGGCTGTCCCCGGCAACACCACGCCCACCCTCGGCCGCGCGGACGGAGCCGCGTACGACAAGCAGTGGACCAACGCTCTGGACCCGGCCGTCGGCGGTTCGCCCGACTGGGTGTCGGTGACGTCCTTCAACGAATGGCACGAAGGCAGTTCGATCGAGCCCGCCGACAGTACGCCTCCGGCCGGTCACGGCTACCAGACCTTCGAAGGGGCCTACGGAAAGACGGGCGAGGCGGCCGAGACCGCCTACCTGGACCGCACGGCGTACTGGGCCGACCGCTTCGAGTCGGCGAAGCGGCGCGGGCGGACGTCCTAGGCGGGGAGTTCCGGGAGGCGTCCCCTCAGGCCGCCTCCACCCGCTTCAGGATCTCCTCCTGCGACAGATAGGCGTCCGTCATCTCGAAGTCCTTGAGCGTGGCGGGCCGCTGCGCCTGGAAGCCGGTGCGTACGTAGTCATCGCCGGCGAGCGCGTTGAGACCCCAGTTCGCGGCCGTCCGGAAGCGCGCCGTGACCGTGCGCAGCGCGCCCAGGTGGTAGCCGCGCGCCACCACCTGGGCGGGCAGTCCCGTCAGCTGCACGCCGAGCGGCTTCGACACCGCCTGGATGCCGCCGAGGTCGACGACCAGACCCATGTCCTTGTGCCGGTAGTCGGCGAGCGGGAAGCCGCGCAGGGCCGAGACGATGTTCTTCCCGGCCGCCCAGCCCTGCCGCATGGCGTGCTGCGCGGTCGGCGGGCAGATCGCGTCGCCGCCCTTGGCGAGGTCCGGGACGGCGGCCGCGTCGCCGAGGGCGAAGACTCCGTCGAGTCCGGGGACCGTCAGGTCGGGCCGCACGACGAGCCGGCCGCGGTTCGTCTCCGCGCCCAGCGTCGCGATGAGCGGGCTCGGGGCGACGCCCGCGGTCCAGATCAGCGTGCGGCACGGCAGGACGCGGTCGTCGGTGAGCGTGACGGTGTCCTCGGTCGCCTTGGCCACGGACACCCCGAGCGAGACGTTCACGCCCCGCCGCTGCATGATCTCCATCGCCTTGTCGCCGAGCCGCGGGCCCAGCTCAGGCATCAGCTTCGGGGCGACGTCCACCACGTGCCACTTGATCTGCGACACGTCCAGGCCCGGATAGCGCTTCACCGCGGCACACGTCAGACGCTGGAGGTACGCAGCCGTCTCCACGCCCGCGTACCCGCCGCCGACCACCACGAACTGCAGCCGCTGTTCGCGCTCCGCACGGCTCGAGCTCGCCGCGGCCAGGTCCAGCTGGGAGATGACGTGGTCGCGGATCCACGCGGCCTCGGCGAGCGTCTTGACGCCCACCGCGTACCGGTCGACGCCGGGGATGTCGAACTGCCGCGTGACACTGCCGGGCGTCAGGACCAGGTAGTCGTAGCGCTCCACGACCTCCTCGCCGTTGATCTTCCGCACGACCACCGCCTTGGCCTTCGGGTCGACGCCGACGGCGCCGCCGGGCACGATCGCGGTGCGGCGCAGCATCCGGCGCAGCGGCACGGCCACCGACTGCGGAGTGAGCACTCCGGAGGCGACGTGCGGCAGCAGTGGCAGGTACAGCTGGTGGTCCGTCGGACTGATCAGCCGCAGCTCCGCCTCGTGGGGCGAGAGCTTCTTCTCCAGCTTGTGTGCGCACTCCATGCCGGCGAAACCACCGCCGACGATGAGGATCCGGGGAGCTGCCATGTGATGTCTCTCCTGAGCGGTTGGAGATCGACTTCAGGGCTTTCGGGCCTGCCAGGACTCTGAATGATCTTCTGCGGACCGTACCCGTGGCCTTGTACCCCTGCATCCTGGATGGATTGCTCGTGTGACGTGCTTCACACATCTGTGTCCGGCCTGCGCACCTCGCGTAAATGGCTGGCACCGGGCCGTCGGAGGGCGGGATGCTCGGATCCTCCGTGAGGGGAACCCGGAGGGGGAGTGGCGATGACCGTTGCCGGTGACGACGTGTCCCGGTCCCGGCCCGAGGTCCGTACGCGGTCCGGGTCGCTGCGCGGAAGCCTGGAGGTGGGCGTCGCGGTCTTCCGCGGCATCCCGTTCGCCGAGCCGCCGGTCGGCGCGCTGCGTTTCGCGGCGCCGCGCGCGGTGCGCGGCTGGAGCGGGGTGCGCGAGGCCGTGGCCTTCGGACCGCCCCCTCCGCAGGGCGGCCACTTCGGCATGGACGCGCTGGCCAGGGAGACGGTCGGCGAGGACTGGCTGACCGTCAACGTCTGGTCGCCCGATCCCGGGCCCGGGGCGGGACTTCCGGTGCTGGTGTGGATCCAGGGCGGCGCCTACACCATCGGCATGTCGGGCCTTCCCGAGTACGACGGCGGCCGCCTGGCACGGGACGGCGGGGTCGTCGTCGTGACGTTCAACTACCGCGTGGGCCCGGAGGGGTTCGGGCAGATCGAGGGAGCGCCCGCCAACCGGGGCCTGCTCGACCAGATCGCCGCCCTGGAGTGGGTGCGCGACCACATCACGGCGTTCGGCGGCGACCCGGACCGGGTCACGGTCTTCGGGCAGTCGGCGGGCGGCGGATCGGTCGCCGCGCTCCTCGCGGCGCCGGGCGCGGCGGGGCTCTTCGGCAGGGCCGTCGCGCAGAGCGCGCAGGGCACGTTCTTCGCGCCGGAACTCGCCGCCGACATCACGGGGGCGTGCGCGGCCGAACTGGGCCTGCGGGCCACGGTGGCGGACCTCTCCGGGGTGGCGCCGCACCGGCTGGCCGCCGCGGGTGACGCGGTCGGCGCGGAGGCGGCCCGGCACGGCGGGCGCTGGGGGAAGCCCGCCCTCCGGTCGGTCACGTTCTCGCCGGTCGTCGACGGCGCGGCCCTGTCGGTCACCCCGTGGCAGGCACTGACCGCGGGTGCGGGACGGGACATCGACCTCCTTGTCGGCCACACCCGCCACGAGCAACGGCTCCTCACGGCGCTGGACGGGCTACTCGGCCAGGTCGGCGAGGACGTCGCCGCGCAGACCCTCGACGCGTTCGCACCGGGCCCGGACGGCGCCCGCGCCTACCGCGACGCCCACCCGGAAGCGGGCCCCGACGAGCTCCACGAACTGGTGCTCTCCGACTGGCTCTTCCGTATGCCGACCCTGCACCTCGCGGAGGCGCAGGCAGCCGCGGGCGGCCGCGTCCACGCCTACGAACTGACCTGGCCCGCCCCCGGCATGGACGGCGTGCTCGGCGCCTGCCACGGCCTGGACGTGCCCCTGGTCTTCGGCAACCTGGACCGCGGCCAGCCCGCGGCACTGATCGGCACCGCGCCCGAGGCGGAGGATCTGTCCGCCGCGATGCGCGCCGCGTGGACGTCGTTCGCCGCCCAGGGCGACCCCGGCTGGCCCGCGTACGACCGCGACCGGCGCCTCGTGCGGCTCTTCGACGCGGCGCCGACCGTCACGGCGTACCCGGAGGAGCGGTCACGCCTGATCTGGCGGGACCACGCTTTCCCGGTGCTGCCGCTGCTTCAGCGGGGAAATCCGGAAGGTCAGATCCCCGGCCGGTAGCGGATCGGATGGTCCTGCGGGACCTCGACGAGAACGATCCTGACGCCGTCCGGATCCGCGATCCACATCTCGATGAGCCCCCACGGCTCCCGCACCGGCGGCCGCACCACCTCGACGCCGCGCCCGACCAGCTCCGCGTGGGCCGCCGCGACGTCCGCGACCTGGAGCCAGAGCTGGAGCCCCGGCGCGGGCGGGGCGTCGGAGCGGCCCGACACCTCCAGGAAACCGCCGCCGAGGAAGAAGACCGTGCCGCGCTCGGGACCGGTGCCGAACTCGCGGTAGACGGCGAGGCCCAGCGTCTCGCCGTAGAAGACGCGCGAGCGTTCCGGGTCGGTGGGGCGCAGAAGTGTCCTGCTGCTCAGTACGTGGACCATGCGGCCGCACCATAGTCGCGCGGCGTGGGGTTAGGCTCGACGGCGCCCCAACCCGCGCCAAGATTCGGAGAGCCAGGTCCATGGACACCGCCCCGCGCCCCACTTCAGGAGAGCTCACTTTCCGCGCCGCCGAAGCCGCCGACGCGGACGCCCTCGTCGCGCTCATCGAGTCGGCGTACCGAGGAGACGCGAGCCGCGCCGGGTGGACCACCGAGGCCGACCTCCTGGAAGGGCAGCGCACCGACCCGCAGGGCGTCGTCGACGTCATCGAGTCGCCGACGAGCCGGCTGCTCGCCGTCGAGCGGGACGGCGCGCTCATCGCGTGCTGCCAGCTCGAACACCGCGGCGACCACGCCTACTTCGGCATGTTCGCCGTCAGCCCGGCGCTGCAGGGCGCCGGCCTCGGCAAGGTGATCATCGCCGAGGCGGAGCGGACGGCACGCGAGATGTGGGACGCCCGTGAGATGCACATGACCGTGATCTCCGCCCGCGGCGACCTCATCGCCTGGTACGAGCGCCGCGGCTACCGCCGTACGGGAAAGATGACGCCCTTCCCATACGGCGACGAGCGCTTCGGCATCCCGCAACGCGACGACCTGGAGTTCGAGCTGCTGGTCAAGGACCTGGCCTAGGCGCCCGGGGGGGCTGGGACCCTCAGGCAGTGAAGCGACCAGTCCGCTTGATCTCGGGATAGTCGGTGGTCGCCCCGTCCAGTTGCAGGGCCCGCACCAGACGCAGATCGTCCTGGGTGTTCACGACCCAGCCGATGATCCGCAGGTCGGCCTTCTTGGCGCGCTCGACGATCTCCAGCGTCAGGCGCCGGATGTTGAGCACGAGCGTGGTCGCGCCGACGGCGGTGGCGCGCTCCACGACGTCCGTGCCGTAGCGGCTCGCGACGAGGGCGGTCCGTACACCGGGGACGAGGCGGGCGATCTCGGCGATCGCCTCGTCGTGGAAGGAGATCACCTCCACCCGCGCGACCAGATCGCGGCTCAGCATGACCTCGGCGAGGGCGCGGGCGGCCGCGACGTCCTTGATCTCGGCCTGCAACGGTGCCTTCACCGCGTCCAGGACCTCTTCGAAGACGGGGATGCGCTCGCCGCGGCCCGCGTCGAGCTCCCGCAGCTCGGCGAGGGTCTTCTCGGCGATCGGCCCCTTGCCGTCGGTCGTACGGGCCACGTCGGCGTCGTGCATGACGACGAGCGCGCCGTCCTTGCTCAGATGCAGATCGAGCTCGATGAGGTCGAGGCCCGCCGCTTGCGCGGCGACGAAGGAACGCAGGGTGTTCTCGGGCTCGACGCCCATGACCCCACGATGACCGATGGTGAGGAAGTTCAAGATCCACTCGCTTCCGTCGACGGAGGCTCGGCGACCGCACGGCCGGGGAGCCGCGCGCAATGTCGCAGCCTAATGGCCCGCCTCGGTGAAGGAACCGTGTGGACGGGGGTCGGTGGCCTCCTCGGATCTGGTCCCCGCGATCCCCAGGAGCAGACCGGTGATCAGGGCGGCGACAAGGACGGCACGGGTGCTCACGGGTGCGCTGCTCCGAACGGAGGGGGGACGGCTGACCCCCTCCGTCCTACCGGCGGCACCCCCACCCGGGCGAGCCGCGTCACCCGGGCGTGGGCGAGTCCTTCACGTATTGACCGGGTGGCAGCGGAGGTTGACCGGGGGACGGTGGAACGCCCCCGCCCCCGCCTCTGCCCTCGCCCTCTCCCCGCGCCTCCAGCTCGGACAGGTCGGTGAGCATCGCCTCGGCCAGTTCCACCTCCGCCTCCAGGCGCCGCTCGCTCCAGCGCAGTGCGACCTGCGGATGCGACCACGCCTTTGCCCCGTCCGCGCCGTCCACCCGCGCGAGCGCGTCCCTGACCTCCGTCAGCTCGCCCCTGGTCCGCGCGATGTGTTCGGCCACCAGGCCCCGGAGCCGGCCCGGGTCCGTGAGGTGGCCGAGCCAGATCCGCAGCAGCAGGGGGTGCTTGAGGACGGGCGGGCCGGCGTCCCGGCCGCCGTCGGCCCAGGCGGTCAGCGCGGCGCGGCCCTCGTCGGTGATGGCGTACGCCCGCTTCGTACGGGGCTCCTCGGGGCCCGAGCGGCGCGACGTGGCGTAACCGAGTGTTTCGAGGCGGCGCAGTTCGGCGTAGATCTGGCTGATGGCGGGCGACCAGTAGAAGAAGCGGAGGGAGGCGTCCGCCCACTTCTTCAGCTCGTACCCGGTCCGCTCGCCGGGAAAGGAGAGCAGCCCGAGGACGGCCCACGCGGTCGGCGGCAACTCGGCACCCCCGTCAGTCGAGGCGCTGCCGCCGTGCTGCTGCGAGGTGGTTCGACGCGCGGCCATAGGGCGCATTGAAGTGAAGGGGACGGGGCGGGCGCAAGGGGTGGGTCCGCGCCGGTGGGCGAGGTGGCCCCGGCACCTCCCCGGCCGGCGAGGGGGTCAGCCCGCCGGCCTCCGCTTCGGCTGACGGTTCGCCGCCAGCGTCAGGGTGCGGGCCCGCTGGGCGATCTCGTCGAGCTGCGCCGCCGGGCTGTAGACCGTCAGCGCGGAACGCAGCTTGTCGAGGAGCAGGGCGTCCGGGGTCGGCGCGGTCTCGCCGTCGTACGCGAGCCCCGTCACGTCATCGAGACCGCTGAGCCGCAACTCCTCGACGCGCTCGGAGCGGAACACCCGCGAGCGCCGCAGCGCACCGCCCAGCGCGGACAGGGCGACGCGCGTCCGGGCGAGCGGCGCCTCCGCGTCGACCGTGCGGATGTCGAGGAGACCGTCGTCCAGGCGCGGCCGGTGCGTGAGGGCGAGGCCGTCCGGCACGTACTGGCCGTTGCCCGCGAACAGCAGCCACAGCACGCGGTCGTGCCCGTCGAGCCGGATCCGCAGCGGGGCCGCGGTCCGCAACACCTCGACGAACGACACGGCCGCCGCGGGCCACTTGCCGATGCGACCCTCCAACTTCTCGCGCTTGCGCACGAGTTCCGGATAGATGCCGATGCTGAACGTGTTGACGAACCCCGCGACCTCCTTGCCCTCTCCGTCGCGCACCATCGCCAGATCGACGCGCACCGCCTCGCCGCGCGCGACGGCGTGCGCGGTGTCCTCGAAGGTGGGCGTGCCCACGTCCAGGGCGAAGTGGTTCAAGGTGCCGCCGGGGAAGACCGCGAGCGCGAGCCCCGCCGCGGCGGCGCGCCGGGCCGTCGCGTTCACCGTGCCGTCCCCGCCGCACACGCCGAGCACCCCGGCCGCCCCGGAGGCCCGCGCCACCGCCTCGTCGAGGATCTCGTCGAGGTCGTCACCCGGACCGCACGACAGGACCTCGGCCTTCGGCAGGAGCAGCTCCAGATGCTCGCCCGCGGGCAGCCGCCCCGGAACCCCTTTCCCAGAACCGGAGTTGAGGACGACGACGAGCCCCTCGCCCTCAGGCAGCGCGGGCGCCTTCACCCGGGTGCGACGGAACTGCGCGGGCGAGGGATGCGGCGCCCACCAGTAGCAGGTCACCGCGGCCGCCGCCGCGCCGAGGGCGCAGCCCGCGAGGACGTCACCGGGGTAGTGCACCCCCACGTACACCCGGGAGAACGCCACGGCCGCGGCGACCGGCGCGAGCAGCGCGCCGTACCGGGGCGCCTCCAGCGCCACCCCCACCGCGAACGCCGCCGCCGACGCGGCGTGCCCGGACGGGAACGAGGACGTCCACGGCGTCTTGGAGAGGCGTCGCATGGCGGGCACGGCGGTGAGGACGGGGCGACGTCGGCGTACGGCGTACTTGGCCACCGCGTTCGTCGTCACCGAGGCCAGCGCGAGGGCGCCCACCCCGCGCCGTGCGGCACGCCGGGCCGCGGGGCCGCCGACGACCGCGAGGGCGGCCGCCGTGCCGAACCAGAGCCGCCCGTGGTTCGCCGCCCTGCTCAGCGGTGGCAGCACCTGCTCCGCGCCCGGCAGCCGCGCCGACGCCACCTGTTCGAACCAGCGCCGGTCGATGCTCCCGATGCGTCGTTTCATGGGCTCACTCGAACAGGGCGACACGGCGAAGGCCCGTGATGCTCGTCCGAACGGGGCAGTTGGTTCAGTCTTGGGAGCGGCCCCCGACCGCCGGGCGGCACCCGACCGGACGGAGCACCGCATGACGCCGCGACGCCGCCTCGACGTGCAGGTCAAGCGGGTCTACGACGAGGTGTCGCCCGACGACGGCACGCGCGTCCTCGTCGACAGGCTGTGGCCGCGCGGGCTGTCCAAGGACAAGGCGCGGCTCGACGCGTGGGACAAGGAGATCGCTCCGTCGAACGAGCTGCGCCGCTGGTACGACCACGATCCCGAGCGCTTCGAGGAGTTCGCCGAGCGCTACCGCCACGAGCTCGCCGACGAGGAACGGTCCACCGAGCTCGACCGGCTGCGGACCCTCGCCCACGAAGGCCGGCTCACCCTCCTGACGGCCACGAAGGACCTTCCGCACGGGCACGTACGCGTGCTCGTCGCCGCATTGGAGTCAAAGGGGTAAACAGGAGGACGCAGGACAACAGAGGGCAGGGGGAGTGGCGCAGGCAGGCCACCCACGTCACAGGGCAGGACAGACAGGGCAGGACAGGAACTCCAGGAGGTACACACCGTGCTCGTCGACCTTTCCGGCAAGACCGCGCTCGTCACCGGCTCGACCCAGGGAATCGGCGCGGCGATCGCCGTCGGCCTGGCGCGGGCGGGCGCCGAGGTCGCGGTCAACGGGCGGTCCCGCGACTCCGTGGACGCGGCCGTCGACCGGCTCAAGGGTGAGTGCGACGGCGCCGGGTTCCTCGCGGCGCCGGGCGACATCTCCACGGACGAGGGCGCGCGGCAGGTCTTCGAGGCCGTGCCGCGGGCGGACATCCTCGTCAACAACCTCGGCATCTTCGGCGCAGAGCCCGCCCTCGGCATCACCGACGACGAATGGCGCCGCTACTTCGAGGTCAACGTACTGACCGCCGTGCGGATGATCCGCCACTACCTGCCGGGCATGAAGGACCGCTCCTGGGGCCGCGTCCTGAACATCGCCAGCGACTCGGCGCTCGTCACGCCCGCGGAGATGATCCACTACGGCATGTCGAAGACCGCGCTGCTCGCCGTGTCGCGGGGCTTCGCGAAGGAGGCGGCGGGGTCCGGCGTCACCGTCAACTCCGTGATCGCGGGCCCGACGCACACCGGCGGCGTGGAGGACTTCGTCTACGAACTGGTCGACCGCGCGCTGCCGTGGGACGAGGCCCAGCGGACGTTCATGACCGAGCACCGCCCCCAGTCCCTGATCCAGCGCCTCATCGAGCCGGAGGAGATCGCGAACATGGTCGTCTACCTCAGCTCCCCACTGGCATCCGCGACGACGGGCGGCGCGGTGCGGGTGGACGGCGGTTACGTGGACTCGATCGTTCCGTAGGGCGGGCGCCCGGTGGTGTGTCGTTCAGCCGCCTCGCGGAGCATCGAGGAGGTTCGCGCCGAGGGCCGTCAGCGTGTGCAGGACCGTGTTGCGGTGCCGGGCCGTCCGGACGAGGCCGGCACCGCGCAGTGTGGCGGCGTGTCTGCTCGCGGTGGGAGGTGCGGTGCCGGACAAGCGGGCGAGCTCATTCGTGGAGCAGCCCGGGTGCTCCCCGATGGAGGTCAGCACCGCGGCGCGGGTGTGGCCCAGGAGCGCAGCCAGCGACGACGACCCCGCGCCGCGGTCATGCGCGGGCGGTGGTGGACACGCGATGAACGATGCCGCGTCCGACGGGCTGTTGGCCGGGTACGTCAGCACCGGCTGCGGTTGGCAGGCGGTGCAGACGGCCGACCATCGCGGCGCGAAATAGCTCGGGACGAGCAGCAGCCCGCGCCCCTCGAGGTGCAGGTCGCCTTCGAGGCCGGAGGCCAGTGCGACGTCGAGGACGGGAGCGCTCCAGCGCATGCAGCGGGGGTTCGCGACGGTGAGGAGGTGCTCCAGGCCGCCGGCCAGCGCCTGTCGGGTTCTCATCCCGGCCTCGGCCGTGGCATTGCTGGTGATCCGCTGCCAGTGAGGTGAGAGGAGCACACGGTACGTGTGGTCCAGGCTGTCGCACAGCTGCTGGAACAGGTCGCGGTCGTCGGCGAGATGCCGTGTCCAGGAGGGCAGGGGCCGGTCGGCCGCGGCCTGGGCGAGATCGTCGCGGATTCGTGCGCGCGGCGTGGCACGCACCCGTTCCAGGACCTCTTCCGGGGACCCCGCCTCGGCGCGCGTCAGGAAGTCGGGCGCCCAGCGGCGGGTCCGGATCAGCTCGAGGACCATCGCGGCGTCGGGGCGCAGGCCGGCCAGGGCATGGCGGCGCCAGGCCCTGAAGCGCACGCCGTGGCCGGGCTCCTGAAGGGTGCGTACTGCCGCGCCCAGTTCCATCAGCGGCAGCGAGCGGGGCCAGACCCGGGTCCGCGCCAGATCCTCGACCGTGAAGTGAATGCGGTACACCATGACTCGACTCCCGCCCCCGTCTGCCGCAGTCCGTACCGATCCTCCGGGAAGTGCCGGGGCCCGACCAGGCCGAATCGCGCCGACCGGCGCCCCGTCCCGGCTGCCCGACTCGGCGCCCAGGGCCGGGCGCCGCCCCGGCCGTTTGCCGGAACGGCAACGAACATCGTCCCGCCGCGGACGCGCGCCGCATGCTCGGGGCACGTCGTCGCCCGAGCCCAGGAGTGCCCATGTCGTCCGCGCAGTCGCAGCTCTCTTCGTCGTCCGCCGAGGGCCTGACCCACCGTCTGGTACCCTCGCCCGCGGGCCGCATCCACCTCGTGGAGCAGGGCGAGGGCCCCCTCGTCCTGCTCGTGCACGGCTTCCCCGAGTCCTGGTACTCCTGGCGCCACCAGCTCCCCGCCCTCGCCGCCGCCGGATACCGCGCGGTCGCCGTCGACGTGCGCGGCTACGGCCGTTCGTCACGGCCCGCGGACGCCTCCGCGTACCGGACGCTCGACCTGGTCGACGACGCCGTCGCCGTGGTGCGTGCGCTCGGCGAGGAGACCGCGGTGATCGTGGGGCACGACTGGGGTGCCACTGTCGCCGCGCACTCCGCGCTCGTCAGGCCCGACGTCTTCCGCGCGGTCGGGATCCTGAGCGTCCCGTACACGCCGCCGGGCGGCCCGCGGCCCAGCGAGGTGTTCGCCGAAATGGGCGGGGACGAGGAGTTCTACGTCTCGTACTTCCAGGAGCCCGGCCGCGCCGAGGCCGAGATCGAACCCGACGTACGGGGCTGGCTCGCCGGGTTCTACGCCGCGCTCTCCGCCGACACGATGCCGGGTCCCGACGCGCCGGACCCGCACTTCGTGAGCCGGGGCGGGCGGCTGCGGGACCGGTTCCCCGACGTCGCGACGGCTTCGGGGCCGCGGCTGCCCGGGTGGCTCGACGAGTGCGTCCTCGACGCGTACGCCGAGGAGTTCGAGCGGACCGGCCTCACCGGCGCGCTCAACCGCTACCGCGCCATGGACCGGGACTGGGAGGACCTGACGCCGCGCTTCGCCGGCGCCCCGGTCCGGCAGCCGTCCCTGTTCGTCGGCGGTGCCCTGGACGCCTCGACCACGTGGCTCGCCGACGCGATCAAGGCGTTCCCCGACACCCTGCCGGGCCTGCGCTCCTCGCACGTGCTCGACGGGTGCGGCCACTGGGTGCAGCAGGAACGCCCCGACGAGGTCAACGGGATCCTGACGGAGTGGCTCGGCGCTCTCGACGACTGAGCTCCGGCCCCGGCCCCGGCGGGCGAGAGCTCCCTCGTACGTCCTCAGGGGAAGACGACCGCCGGGTCCACGGGCGTGAGGACCAGCCAGCGCAGCGCCGTGTCGCCGAAGCGTCCGTACGCCGCGACGCGCACGTCGACCGGGTCGGGCGCCACGAGCGGGAAGTACATGGGGAGCGTCGCGTCGTCGTGGGGCGTCCGGACGTCCGCCGTACGCTCCCACAGCTCGGCGACGCCCGGCTCGCGCCGCACGGTCCGCACCACGTCGTCCAGGCGCTCGTTGTCCGGCCAGCGCTGCCAGGCGAGGCGCAGCCGGCCGAGCAGCGGGCCCGCCCACTTCGTGTCCCAGTCGCGCAGTTGGTACCGGGCCTCGGTGGAGAACGCCCAGGTCATGACGTTCGCGTCCGGGCGGGCCAGCCACGGGCAGTGGCGTGCCGCGACGGCGTTGACGGCGAGCACGTCCCAGGCCTGGTCGCAGATCCAGCTCACCCGGCGCTGCTGGTGCAGCAGGTCGAGCATCGCGTCGTCGGGCCGCGCGCTCCCGGCCCGGTAGCGGGGCGGCTGGTGGCCGGTGCCGCGGTGAAGGGCGGTCGCCCGGCCGGGGGAGAGGTCGAGGATCCGTACGACGCCGTCGATCATCTCGCGTGCGTACTTGCGGTCCTCGCCCCGCTCCAGAGCGCGGTACCAGCGTTCGGAGACGCCGAGCAGCAGCGCCATGTCGAGCTGGGTGAGGTACGAGCGGTGGCCGCGGAAAGGGACGGGTTCGGGGAGGAGGGCCGGGTCCCGCGCCATCCGCCAGGCACGCAGCATCCGTCCGAGGTCCTCGCGTCGCGCGTCCACCAACTGTAAAGACCTCGCAAAGATGAAGCTGCCGTACGGGCGCGCCGCGCGCCCTTCGCCGATCTCGGCCCGGGCCGGTGCACGGTGTCAGCCTCGCACACGGCGGCGGCGACCGGAACGCGAGCGTGCCGGTAGCGCGGTGTGCCGACCTTGGCGCGGGGCGCGGAGGCATGGTGGGCGCCTCGCCCCCGGCACGGTCCGGAACTCCCGCGTTCCGGGTGGGTTCCGGGTGGTTCCGGGTGCGGGACCGCTGTCACCACCAGCACACCCTTGGAGAGTTCACCGATGAGCCACTTCCTGCCGGAGACCGATGCCGTGCTGACCGCCGCCCGAGGGCTTGCCCTGGCGCACCCCGGCATGATCGAGGTGAACAGCAGCCCGCTCCATCTGCGGGCACGCGACGCCGACCCGGCCCGCACGGTCGCCCTCGTCTCCGGCGGCGGCTCCGGCCACGAGCCGCTGCACACCGGGCTCCTGGGGCGGGGCGGCCTGGACGCCGTCTGCCCCGGCGAGATCTTCGCCTCCCCGCACAACCGGCAGATCTACGAGGCGAGCGCGGCGGCCGCGAAGAGCGGCGGCGTCCTGCACATCGTCAAGAACTACACCGGTGATGTGATCAACTTCCAGATCGCCGCGGAGCGCCTGCGGCACGACGGCATCCCCGTCGCCACCGTCCTGGTCGACGACGACCTGGCCACCGACAGCGCGGACAGCGCGACCGGCCGCCGGGGCACCGCCGCGACGGTCGTCGTCGAGAAGCTCCTCGGCGCAGCCGCCGACCGGGGCGCCACGCTGGAGGAGCTCACGGACCTCGGCCGACGCGTCGTCGCCGCCTCCCGGAGCATCGCCGTCGCCGCCCGCGCCCAGACCTCGCCCACCACGGTGCACCCGGCCTTCGAGCTGGACGAGGGCACCCTCGACTACGGCGTCGGCATCCACGGCGAGCGCGGCATCCGCACCATCGCGAGGCCCGCGACCGGCGACCTCGTCCGGCGCATGACCGACGACCTCCTGGACGCGCTGCCCGACGGACCCGACGACGTGCTGGCCCTCGTCAACGGCCTCGGCGCCACCACCGAGCTGGAGCTCAACGCCATCGCGGTGCTGCTGAACGACGAGCTCACGGCCCGCGGCCTCCGCCCGGTCCTCGTCGTCCCCGGCACCTTCACCGCCGCCCTGGACATGGCCGGGTTCTCCCTCACCCTCACGCGGCTCGAAGAGGGCTGGGCCGACCTGTGGACCGCCCCCACGCGGACCCCGCTCGTCCTGCCGCGCCCCGTGGACACCTCCGAGAGCCCGGCAGGCACCGAAAGTGCCGGGAACGCGGCAGGCGCCGGGAGTGCCGAGGGGGCCGACCGCTCCGCGTCGTCGGCCCGGACGGCCGCGAGCTCCTCCGACGCCGCGCCCCGCGGGACCGGCGACCGCGCCCTGCTCGACCGCTACGCGCTCACCGTCACCCAGGTCCGCGACAACCTCACCAAGCTCGACCAGCTCGTCGGCGACGGCGACTTCGGCGACAACCTCGCCGGGGGCGTGCGCCGCGCGGTGAAGCTGGCCGACGAGACCGGCACGGACGGCACGGCGGCGCTCGCCGACGCCTTCCTCAACGACGTCGGAGGCACCAGCGGCCCCCTGTTCGGCCTCCTCTTCCAGCACCTGGCCGCCGCCTCGCCGAAGGACGGCGGCGCCCCGACGGCGGCCGCGCTCGCGGAGGCCGCCGAGGCCGGTCACGCCGCCATCCACCGCGTGGGCGGCGCCGTCCCCGGCGACTGCACGCTGGTCGACGCCCTCGCGCCCGCCGCCGAGTCCCTGGCCGCGGCCCGCGACGCGGACGCCCCCGAGGCACCGCTGACCGAGGCGGCGCAGGCGGCCATTCGCGGCGCTCTCGCCACCGCGTCGCTGCGCCCCCGCCGGGGCCGCGCCAGCTACGTCGGCGACCACGCGCTCGGCGTGCCGGACCCGGGCGCCCTGGCCGTGGCGCTGCTCTTCATGGCCCTCGCGGACATCCACGAGCCGGCGACGGCCCCGCGCCTGCCCGCGCCCGGCCACATCACCGTCCTCTGACCCGACCTGCGCTCAACCGCACCGTCACCGAACCTGTATACCCACTTGCCTAAAAGCTTTAGGCAACTCCATAATCGATTTAGCCGAAAGCGGGGTACGCGTAGAGTCACGAAGGGAACGTCGTCATGGTGCGCGCAGGGCTGACCACGGAACGTCTGGTGCGGGCGGGGGCCGAGCTGGCGGACGAGGTCGGCTTCGACCAGGTGACCGTCTCCGCCCTCGCGCGACGGTTCGACGTCAAGGTCGCGAGCCTGTACTCGCACGTGAAGAACTCCCAGGGCCTCAAGACCGGCATCGCCCTGCTCGCGCTCGCGGAACTCGCCGACCGGGGCGCCGACGCGCTGGCCGGCCGGGCGGGCAAGGACGCGCTGGCCGCACTGGCGAACGTCTACCGCGACTACGCCAGGGAGCACCCCGGCCGGTACGCGGCGGCCCAGCTGCGGCTCACCCCCGAAGCCGCCGCCGCGAGCGCGGGCGGCCGGCACGCGGAGATGACGCGGGCGATCCTGCGCGGGTACGAGCTGACGGAACCGGACCAGACGCACGCGGTCCGCCTCCTCGGCAGCGTCTTCCACGGCTACGTGAGCCTGGAGCTCGGCGGCGGATTCAGCCACAGCGCGCCCGACTCCGACGCGACGTGGACGCGCGTCATCGACGCCCTTGACGCCCTGCTGCGCAACTGGCCCGAACCGGCCGCCTAATCCACACACTTGATCAACAGGTTGAGGCAATGCACACGGACGACACCCACCCCACCGACCCCTCCTGGACCACCACGGCCATCACCGCGGAGCTGCTGCGAGGCGCCCTCGACGTCGAGCGCACCGAACACGGCGTACTGCCGCACCGGCTCCCCGCCGGCGCCCGCGCCCAGAACACCGACGGCCAGCTCGCCATGGCCGAGTCCCAGCCCTCCGGCGTGCGCCTGGCGTTCCGCACCCGCGCCACCGCGATCGAACTCGACACGCTGCCCACCAAGCGGTCGTACGTGGGCGCCCCGCCCCGCCCGGACGGCGTCTACGACCTGCTCGTCGACGGCAGCCCGGCCGGCGCCACGACCGTCCGGGCGGGCCACGTCCTGACCATCGACATGACCGCGGGCACCGCCGAGCGCACCGCCGGTGAGCCCGGCACCGCACGCTTCGCCGGACTGCCCGACGGCATGAAGGACATCGAGATCTGGCTGCCGCACAACGAGACCACCGAACTCCTCTCGCTGCGCACCGACGCCCCGGTGGAGCCCGCGCGCGACCCGGGCCGCAAGGTCTGGCTGCACCACGGCAGTTCGATCAGCCACGGTTCCGACGCCGCGAGCCCCACCACGATCTGGCCCGCGCTCGCCGCCTCGCGCGGCGGTGTGGAGCTGATCAACCTGGGCCTCGCGGGCAGCGCCCTGCTCGACCCCTTCACGGCCCGCGCCATGCGGGACACCCCCGCGGACATGATCAGCGTCAAGCTCGGCATCAATGTGGTCAATGCCGACTTGATGCGACTGCGTGCCTTCGCCCCCGCCGTGCACGGATTCCTCGACACCATCCGGGAGGGCCACCCGGAGACGCCGCTCCTGGTCGTCTCGCCCATCCTGTGCCCCATCCACGAGGACACCCCCGGCCCCAGCGCGCCGGACCTCAGTGACTTCGGGGAGGGACGCATCCGGTTCACGGCGATGGGCGATCCGGCGGAGCGGGCGGGCGGAAAGCTCACCCTCAACGTCATCCGCGACGAACTCGCCCGCATCGTGCAGCAGCGCTCGGCCGACGACCCGAACCTGCACCACCTCGACGGCCGCGACCTCTACGGCCCCGCGGACACCGCCGAGCACCCCCTCCCCGACGATCTCCACCCGGACGCCGAGACCCATCGCCTCATGGGCGAACGCTTCGCGGCGAAGGCCTTCACTGAGGGCGGCGCCTTCGGCGGCTGAGTGGGGCATAACCCTTGCGACTTCGCGATATGACGGTTAGTCATATGACTAACCGTCATACGCCACTCGCTCTCTGGAGGGCACGTGAAGTTCTCCGTCATATTCGAGGCGCAGCTCGCCGATCCGACCGTCGAGCGCGAGCACCAGGTCATCCACGACAGCGTCGAACAGGCCGTGCTCGCCGAGGAGATGGGGTTCGACCGCGTCTGGGCGGTCGAGCACCACTCCCTCAAGTGGTACGCGCACATGAGCGCGCCGGAAATCTTCCTGACCTGGGTCGCCGCCCGCACGAGCACCATCCGGATCGGGCACGGCGTCGTCTGCATGCCGTTCAACTTCAACCACCCGGCGCGGGTCGCCGAGCGCGCGGCCATGCTGGACCTGCTCTCCGGAGGGCGGCTCGACCTCGGTGCGGGGCGCGGCGGCACGGAGCAGGAGACGTCGCTGTGCGGAGTCGACAAGGAACGTACGACCCAGGAGGTCGAGGAAGCGCTCCGGATCATCGGGAAGGCCTGGGAGAAGGAGGAGTTCGAGCACCACGGCGAGCTCCTCGACATCGGCCCGCACCCGATCCTCCCGCGGCCGAAGCAGACACCGCACCCACCGCTCTTCCTCGCGTGCAGCAGGACCGAGACCCTGACCCAGGCGGCCGAACTCGGCATCGGCGCCCTGGTGATGGGCTTCGCCGGGCCCGAGTCGATCGCCGGGATGCGGCAGGCGTACGACGCGGCCGTCGCGGACCGCACCGGGGACCGCTTCGTGTCGGGCGTCGTCAACGACCACTTCTCCGTGCTCTGCCCGACGATCGTGCTCGACGACCGGGAGACCGCGCGGCAGGTCGGCATCCGCGGCCAGCGGTTCTTCGCGCAGTCCATCGGCCACTGGTACGGCGGCGCGGGCCTGCCCGACGAAGCGGTCGTGGAGGGGACCGACGAGGCTGCGGAGATGCGCAGGGCAGCCGAACAGGTCGTCGCGCGCCTGCACGAGCAGGACATTCCGGTACGCCCCACCTCGACGGCCACCTTCAACGCCGACCACGCCTACGGCACCGCGGACGACGCCATCGCCTACGTGGAACGCCTGCGCGACGCGGGAGCCGACGAGATCATGTGCCTCATCCAGATGGGCACGGTCCCCCAGGCGGCCTGCCTGGAGACGCTGCGGCAGTGGGGCGAGAAGGTCATCCCGTACTTCCGCGCGCAGGAGGCGGGACCGAGCTGATGCGGCGGCCCGTCCTCGACCGCCTCGACCCCCGCGCCCGCCCCCTCGTCGATGCCCTCACGCGCGCCTTCCCCGACCTCGGCGGCGCCGTCACCGACGCCGCCGAGGCCCGCCGCATCCTCGCCGCCGCGCCCGCGTCGCGGAAGGTGCCGCCCGCCGTCGGGGCCGTCGTGGACCGGACCGTCCCCGGGCCGCCCGGCGCACCCGAGATCCCCGTGCGCCTCTACGTGCCGGACCAGGACCGGCACCCGGCGGAGCCCCGCCCCACCGTCGTCTTCTTCCACGGCGGCGGCTACACCCTCTGCGGCCTCGACTCCCACGACGCCACCGCGCGTGCGCTCGCCGCCCGCTCCGGGGCCGTCGTGGTCTCCGTCGCGTACCGGCTCGCGCCCGAGCACCGGTTCCCCGCGGCCGTCGACGACGCGTACGCGGCGCTCTGCTGGGCGGCGGAGGAGAGCCCCGCGCTCGGGGGCGACCCGGGCGCCATCGTCACCGCGGGGGACAGCAGCGGAGGCGGGCTCGCCGCCGCCGTGTCCCTGCGGGCCAGGGACGAGGGCGGTCCCGCCATCGCGTCGCAGGTGCTGCTCTACCCCCTGCTGGACGCGGCCCAGGACACCCGCTCGTACCGCGAGAACGCGCACGGCTACTTCCTGACCGCCGCGCATCTGCGCTGGTTCTGGCGGCAGTACCTGGGCGCCGACGGCCGGGGCGCACACCCGCACGCCTCACCGCTGCGCGCTCCCGACCTCCGAGGCCTGCCGCCCGCGTACGTCCTCACGGCAGGCTGCGATCCGCTGCGCGACGAGGGGCTGGCCTATGCGGCCCGCCTGCGCGCCGCCGGCAGGCGCGTCACCACCGCTCACTGTCCGCGCATGTTCCACGGCTTCCTGGGCTTCCCCGAACTGCTCCCCGACGCGGTGCGGGCGTTGGCCGGTGCGGCAGAAGCAATCGAGTCGACAGGAGGCGGCAGGAAAAACAGCGGCGGAAGTGGGGGTGGCGCAGGATAATTTCCTGAGGCCCCTCTTGTCCCGGAGAACCTCGCACGCATACGGTGTTCTGACGCGAGGTTCTCCCGTGGAGGATGGGACATGACGGAAATTCTTGTGCAGTCGGGTATCGAGGGTGCGGTTCCTTCCGCTGCTGGGCGGGTGGTGGACCACCCGGCGTGGCCGGTGCTCAAGGACGCCGTGGAGGACATCCGGCCCTGGCAGTCGGCGGACGGCTCCATCGACTTCGAGGCGGACGGCGCCCCGGCCAAGGGCATCGCCGAACTCGCCGTGGACCGCGTGATATCGGCGGTCGAGGAGATCTCCCCGCTCCTTCCGCACGACGCCGCGTACCACCGCGCGCTCGTCGCGGACCTGCGCCGCTGGGCCGAGACGGGTTTCCAGGTGCCCGACTTCCTCGACTCGCTGCTCGCCTTCCAGCCCGCCGCGCACCGCGAGGACGGCCTGCAGCACCTGGTCGTCTTCCCGATGTACACGCAGAACGGCAACCCCGACCGCAACCTCGAAGCGGTCGTGCTGCGCATGGTCTGGCCCGACTGGCTGGCCGATCTCGAGCGCACGCGGTACGACAACCCGCTGTTCTGCGGCATCACCTTCGAGGACTTCACCGCCGGGTACGACACGAACTCGGCCGTCCTCTTCCCCGAGACCATCGCCGTGCGCGAGGCCCCCGAGCGCTTCTCCTGGGGCGGCATCTTCTGTGACCGCGAGGCCGCCCGCTTCCGCCGCGTCACCGAGGCCGCCGTGGACCTCCTCGGGCTCGAACTGCCCGACGACATACGCGAGATGGTCGGCGACCAGGACCGCTGCCAGCAGGCGTTCGTCCTGTGGGACATGGTCCACGACCGCACCCACAGCCACGGCGACCTGCCGTTCGACCCCTTCATGATCAAGCAGCGCCAGCCGTTCTGGATGTACGGCCTGGAGGAGCTGCGCTGCGACCTCACCGCCTTCAAGGAGGCCGTGAAGCTGGAGGCCGAGGGCGTCCCGCAGGCACGCGACGTGCAGTACGCCGTCCTCTTCGACCGGATGTTCCGCTTCCCGGTCACCGGCGACCGCGTCAAGAACTACGACGGGCTCGGCGGCCAGCTCCTCTTCGCGTACCTCCACAAGCACGACGTGGTCCGCTGGACCGACAACCGGCTCAGGATCGACTGGGAGCGCGCTCCCCAGGTCACCAACCAGCTGTGCGGCGAGATCGAGGACCTCTACCGCGCGGGCATCGACCGCCCGAAGCTGGTCCACTGGTTCGCCGCGTACGACCTCGTGTCCAGCTACCTCGCCCCGCACCCCGGATCGCGCTGGGCCAAGGGCCCCGACGCCCTGGACACCTCGCTGCCGCCGCGCAAACTGGTCGACGAGGTGCTTCCCGACGAGTTTCCGCTCAGCATGTTCTATGAGGCGCTCTCCAAGAAGCTGAAGCACGTGATCGCCTCCACCAAGGGGATCACTGCTACCTCGGGCGCCGAGAAGGCCGCCGCGTGAGCGGCCGCCAGGAGGAGGCGAGGACCATGTCCGCACTCGATGGAGCCGTGGTCGCGGTGGCCGGAGCGGCCGGGCCCGCAGGACGCGCCACCCTGCTCAGGCTGGCGGAGGCGGGAGCCACCGTCGTGGCGTCGGACGCCGACGCCGCGCGCCTGGCCGAAGCGGTGGACGCCGCCCGGTACGCGCACGGCGGGGCCACCGTCATCGGTGACACCGTCGACCTCCTCGATCTGGACGCCGCCAGGGAGTGGGCGACGCGCACGGAGAAGGAGTTCGGCCGCATCGACGGCCTGGTGCACCTCGTGGGCGGCTGGCGCGGCAGCAAGAACTTCACCGAGACCGACCTCGCCGACTGGGACCTCCTCGAGAAGCTCCTGATCCGCACCGTGCAGCACACCTCCCTCGCCTTCGAGGGCGGCCTGCAGCGCAGCGACCGTGGGCGCTACCTGCTCATCAGCGCCGCCGGAGCCTCCAAGCCGACCGCGGGCAACGCCGCGTACTCGGCCTCGAAGGCCGCGGCGGAGGCCTGGACGCTCGCGCTCGCCGACGCCTTCCGCAAGGCGGGGGGCGAGGACGGGCCGAGTGCGGCGGCTGCGATCCTGGTGGTCAAGGCGCTGGTGCACGACGCGATGCGCGCGGAGCGGCCCAACGCGAAGTTCGCGGGCTTCACGGACGTCAAGGACCTGGCCGATGCCGTCGCCGGCGTCTGGGAGAAGCCCGCAGGAGAAGTGAACGGAAACCGCCTGTGGCTGACCGAGAAGCCGTGACCGCACGCGACACGATCGGTCGTGACCGAGAAGCCGTGAACCCGCCGAAGACCGACGCCCGCCGTCACCACGACCCGGACGTGCGCGGCTTCGCCAGTGACAATTACGCGGGCGCCCACCCGGAGGTCATGGCGGCCCTCGCGCTCGCCAACGGCGGCCACCAGATCGCGTACGGCGAGGACGACTACACCGCCAACCTCCAGCAGGTGATCCGCGGCCACTTCGGCCCCACCGCCGAGGCGTTCCCGGTGTTCAACGGCACGGGTGCCAACGTCGTCGCGCTCCAGGCGGTCGCCGACCGCTGGGGCGCGGTGATCTGCGCCGAGTCCGCGCACATCAACGTGGACGAGGGCGGCGCGCCCGAGCGCATGGCGGGCCTCAAGCTGCTCACCGTGCCCACCCCGGACGGCAAGCTCACCCCCGAGCTGATCGACAAGCAGGCGTTCGGCTGGGACGACGAGCACCGGGCCATGCCGCAGGTCGTCTCCATCGCGCAGAACACCGAACTGGGCACGCTCTACACGCCCGACGAGATCCGCGCGATCTGCGACCACGCGCATCAGCTCGGCATGAAGGTGCACCTCGACGGCTCCCGGATAGCCAACGCCGCGGCCGCCCTCGACGTCCCCATGCGGACGTTCACGAACGCCGTCGGCGTCGACATCCTGTCGCTCGGCGGCACGAAGAACGGCGCGCTGTTCGGCGAGGCCGTCGTGGTCATCAACCAGGACGCCGTCCGGCACATGAAGCACCTGCGCAAGATGTCGATGCAGCTCGCGTCCAAGATGCGCTTCGTCTCGGTGCAGTTGGAGGCCCTGCTCAGCAAGGACCTGTGGCTGCGCAACGCGCGTCACGCCAACGAGATGGCGCAGCGCCTCGCGGAGGGCGTCCGCTCGGTGCACGGCGTGGAGATCCTCTACCCCGTGCAGGCCAACGCGGTCTTCGCCCGCCTCCCGCATGACGTGAGCGAACGCCTGCAGAAGCGGTACCGCTTCTATTTCTGGGACGAGGCGGCGGGCGACGTCCGCTGGATGTGCGCGTTCGACACGCGCGAGGAGGACGTCGACGGGTTCCTCGCGGCGCTCAAGGAGGAGATGGCTCGCTGAGCCGGTCTGCTTGAGGCACCCCTGGCGCGCATAGGTATGCGTCCGATCGTAAAGTCATTGACGTACGGTCGGGCGTATTCCTATGCTCCCGTGGCATGCAGCTGACCCAGGAAAAACCCGACCTGTCTGCGTACTTGGCGGCTGACGAGGTCGTCGACCACCATCATCCGCTGGTCCGCGAGGTGGCGGCCGGGCTTGCAAAAACATCCGCCGATACGTACGCCTACGCACGGGCCGCCTTCGAGTACGTACGTGACGCCATTCCGCACTCCCAGGACGCGGGCCGCATGGAGGTCACCTGGCGCGCCTCCGACGTCCTGCGCGAACGCACCGGCATCTGTACCGCCAAGTCCCACGCCCTGGCCGCCCTGCTGCGCGCCGAGGACATCCCGACGGGGTTCTGCTACCAGCGCCTGCGGGACGACAACGCCAGCGGCTACTCCCTGCACGGCCTGGTCGCCGTGCGGCTCGACGGCGCCTGGCACCGACAGGACCCGCGCGGCAACCTCCCGGCCGGTGTCGACGCCCAGTTCGGGATCGGCGAGGAGCGGCTTGCCTGGCCCGTGGACCCGGAGTGCAACGAAGTGGACTATCCAGTCCTCTATGCTGAACCGAGTCCCGTGGCGCTCCGCGCACTCAAGGAAGCCCGGGACCGGCTGCACCTCTGGCAGATCTACCCCTCAGAACTGTGAGGCACGACGGACCATGACCCTCCACCTGACCGTCTCCGACGAGGTCCGCGCCCTCGCGCCCGGCTTCACCCACGTCGTCATCGAGGCCCGCGGGCTCGTCAACGGACCCGGCACCGACGCCACCGAGGCCCTCCTCGACGACGCGGCCCGCCGCCTCGCCGCGCGGCTCGACGGCCGGGCCCCGCACGAGGACCCGCACATGGCCGCCTGGCGCGCCGCGTACGCGGCCTTCGGCGCCAAGCCCTCCCGCACCCGCAACTCCGCGGAGGCGCTCGCCAGGCGCGCCCTCGCGGACGGCGGTCTGCCGCGCATCAACCTGCTCGTCGACCTCTACAACGCGATCAGCGTGGCCCGCCTGATCCCGGTCGGCGGCGAGGACCTGGACCGGATCAAGGGCGGCATGCGTCTGGTGCGGGCCACCGGCGACGAGGAGTTCGTGACCGCCGCCGCCGGGGAGCGCGTCGTCGAGCACCCCGACGCGGGCGAAATCGTCTGGTGCGACGACGAGGGCGTAACGTGCCGTCGCTGGAACTGGCGCCAGGGTCCGCGCACCCGCCTCACCGAGGAGTCGGTGAACGCGGTCTTCCTGCTGGAGGGCATGGGCCCGGACGCGGGTCTCGACGCGGCGGGCGCGGAGCTGGCCGAGCTGCTCGCGAAGTTCAGTCCCGGCGCGGACATCACCGTCCGCTGAGGGACGCCACCGCGAAAGGCGGCCGAGGGGGTCAGCCCGCCTCGGCGGCCTTGACCTCGGCGGGGGTCGGCGCCGTGCCGCCGAGGTGCGCGGGCATCCACCAGGTGTCGTCCGGCCCCTTGGGGCGTACGGGATAGGCGCGCTGCGCGGCCTCCAGGAGCTCCTGGCAGGCCTCGCGCAGCCGCCGGGTGATCGCGCCCGCGTACTGGTCCTTCGGCGCCTCCACCGGCTCGCCGACCCGGATCGTGATCGGGGTGTGGCTGCGCTTGAAGTTGCGGGGGTGCCCCTTGGTCCAGAGCCGCTGCGTGCCCCACAGTGCCATCGGGATCAGCGGCACGCCGGCCTCCTGGGCCAGTCGCGCGGCACCCGACTTGAACTGCTTCAGGGTGAACGACTGCGAGATCGTCGCCTCGGGGAAGACACCGATGATTTCCCCGGAGCGCAGCGAGTCCAGTGCGTGCGCGTACGCGGTCTCGCCCTGCTCGCGGTCGACCGGGATGTGCTTCATCCCGCGCATCAGCGGCCCGGAGATCTTGTGCCGGAACACCGACTCCTTCGCCATGAACCGCACCAGGCGCTTCTGCGGCAGGGCGGCGAGACCGTCGAAGATGAAGTCGAGATAGCTGATGTGATTGCTCACCAGAACCGCGCCGCCGGAGCGTGGGATGTTCTCCGACCCCTTGCAGTCGATCTTGAGGTCCCATGCCTTGAACAGCGTTTTCGCGGCACCGATGACGGGACGGTAGACAAGCTCTGCCATGGGTGGGAAGGGCCCTTCGTTTTCTGCCTGGGGAGGGGGTCCCGGCATCAAGTTACGCAGCCGTAGGTTTTTCGGCGTTGCGCAGATCGTGCCCCATCAACGGACGGCTGACCAGCCTTGGTGCCGCGTAGGCGGGAGATTCTCGTCACGTCGGAATCATTCGGGGCGCATGAGCGCTGTACTACGGAGCGCATTGGTACAGGACTGACGAGTGTGGAGGCGCGCGTGCGGGGACGGGAGGCCGGGCGGCGGCTCGGCGCCGCGGACATCGGGGTGGGGCTGGGGGAGCGGGCGACGCTCGTGCAGTTCTCCAGTGCCTTCTGTCAGCCCTGTCGCGCGACGCGCAGAGTGCTCGCGGACGTGGCCGCGATGGTGCCCGGTGTGGCCCACGTGGAGATCGACGCCGAGGAGCAGCTCGCTCTCGTACGGGAACTCGGCGTCCTCAAGACCCCCACCGTGCTCGTCCTGGACGCCGCCGGGCACGTCGTTCGGCGCGCCGTCGGACAGCCCCGCAAGGCCGATGTGATCGCGGCGCTCGGCGAGGCCGTGTGACGGGCCGACGCGCAGGTCACAGCGGGCGGAACGGGCCCTCGACAGTGATCCTTCTTTCATATTCCGAAACAGACTTGACTGCACGCGGCATCTATCGCGAGCCTGCTCGCATGCCTCGGGATCTCCTTCTGTACGAGCGCGTCCACGTGGACCTCGGCCGCCACGCCAGCGCCCGCTGTCCGCAGTGCTGAGCAACGACGCCTCCGCTCGCACCTCCGGCAACTCCCGGCAGAAGGACAACTCCATGACGGCATCGCCTGCCCTCAGCACGCCCCGGCTCGCCACCCCCGATCTGCTGCGGTCGGTCTTCCGGCAGCACGCCGCGGGAGTCGCGGTGATCACCGCCGCGCACGGCTCACGCCCCGTCGGCTTCACCGCGACCTCGCTCGCCTCGGTCTCCGCCGAGCCCCCGATGCTCTCGTTCGGCATCGGCACCGGCTCCTCCTGCTGGCCCGCGGTCTCCGAGACCGACCACGTCGGCGTCCACATACTCGGCGAGCATCAGGAAGATCTCGCCGCCACGTTCGCCCGCAGCGGGGCCGACCGCTTCGCCCCGCCCACGGGCTGGCGCGAGGGCCCCGAAGGGGTCCCCGTCCTCGACGGCGCGCTCGCCTGGCTGGTCTGCCGGATCGTGGCGCGCGTGCCCGCGGGCGACCACCGCATCGTGCTCGCGCAGGCGGTCGTCGGCGACCGCACGGACGAGGGCCGCCCGCTCCTGTACCACCACGGGCGCTTCAACGCGTTGCGTGACTGAAAGTTCCCGTCGAGCGGGTGCGCGGTCCGATTACGGAGCGTTGGGAAGGTCACAGTTCAAAGCGCTTGCTCAGCGGGAATGAACTGGATGTACTCATGAGTAATATTCCGGAAGGAGCGCGGGCCGCCCCGACCGGGATCCGCCGCTTCAGGCGCCTATGCTGCCTGGAAGAAGGCAGTGGCCATGAGCCAAGGCAGCAGCCCAGTTAAGACGATGCAGTAGGAGAGCCGGCGTGAGCTTGAGGATCGTTGTCTGTGTGAAGTACGTGCCGGACGCCACGGGCGACCGGAAGTTCGCCGATGACCTGACCGTCGACCGCGACGACGTCGACGGCCTCCTTTCGGAGCTCGACGAGTACGCGGTCGAGCAGGCGCTGCAGATCGCCGACGAGGCGGACGACGCGGAGATCACCGTGCTGACCGTCGGCCCCGAGGACGCCAAGGACGCGCTGCGCAAGGCGCTCTCCATGGGTGCCGACAAGGCTGTCCACGTCGAGGACGACGACCTGCACGGCACCGACGTGATGGGCACCTCGCTGGTGCTCGCCAAGGCCATCGAGAAGACCGGTTATGACCTGGTCATCGCCGGTATGGCCTCGACCGACGGCACCATGGGCGTGCTGCCGGCGATCCTCGCGGAGCGCCTCGGCGTCCCGCAGGTCACGCTGCTCTCCGAGGTCTCCGTCGCGGACGGCGTCGTGAAGGGCCGCCGTGACGGCGACACCGCCAGCGAGCAGCTCGAGGCGTCCCTGCCGGCCGTCGTGTCCGTGACGGACCAGTCGGGCGAGGCCCGCTACCCGTCCTTCAAGGGCATCATGGCCGCCAAGAAGAAGCCGGTGGAGTCGCTCGACCTGGACGACCTGGACATCGACGCCGAGGAGGTCGGCCTTGAGGGTGCCTGGACCAAGGTCGACTCCGCCGCCGAGCGTCCGGCCCGTACGGCCGGCACGATCGTCAAGGACGAGGGCGAGGGCGGCAAGCAGCTGGCCGAGTACCTCGCGGGCCAGAAGTTCATCTGAGCTTCAGTCACCCCCTCAACCGCCCCAACTTCTTCGCAATCGCAGGAGATTGAAGTCCCATGGCTGAAGTTCTCGTCTACGTCGACCACGTGGACGGCGCCGTCCGCAAGCCCACCCTTGAGCTGCTGACCCTGGCCCGCCGCGTCGGCGAGCCCGTCGCCGTCGCCCTCGGCTCCGGCGCCGAGGCCACCGCCGCCACGCTCGCCGAGCACGGCGCGGTGAAGGTCCTCACCGCCGACGCCCCCGAGTTCGCCGACTACCTCGTCGTGCCGAAGGTGGACGCGCTCCAGGCCGCGTACGAGGCCGTCTCCCCGGCCGCCGTGCTCGTCCCGTCCTCCGCCGAGGGCAAGGAGATCGCGGCCCGCCTCGCGGTCCGCATCAAGTCCGGCATCATCACGGACGCCGTCGACCTCGAGGCCGGCGACGAGGGTCCGGTGGCCACGCAGTCCGCGTTCGCCGCCTCGTACACCACCAAGTCCCGTGTCTCCAACGGCACCCCGGTCATCACGGTCAAGCCGAACTCGGCCGCCGTGGAGGCCGCCCCGGCCGCGGGCACCGTCGAGGCCCTCACGGTCTCCTTCTCCGAGAAGGCCACCGGCACCAAGGTCGTCTCGCGCACCCCGCGCGAGTCGACGGGCCGCCCCGACCTGACCGAGGCCGCGATCGTGGTCTCCGGCGGCCGCGGCGTCAACGGCGCCGAGAACTTCTCGATCATCGAGGCCCTCGCCGACTCGCTCGGCGCCGCCGTGGGCGCCTCGCGTGCCGCGGTCGACGCCGGCTGGTACCCGCACTCCAACCAGGTCGGCCAGACCGGCAAGTCGGTCTCCCCGCAGCTGTACATCGCGTCCGGCATCTCCGGCGCGATCCAGCACCGCGCCGGCATGCAGACCTCGAAGACCATCGTGGCCATCAACAAGGACGCCGAGGCCCCGATCTTCGACCTGGTCGACTACGGAGTGGTCGGCGACCTCTTCGACGTCGTTCCGGCACTCACCGAAGAGGTCAAGACCCGCAAGGGCTGAGCTCGGTGACCCCGACGGGGCCCTCGCACCGCGCACCACGCGGCGCGGGGGCCCCGTCGCGTCACAGCGTCACGCTCGCCTGCACCGGAAGGTGGTCGCTCGGGAACTGCCCGTCCAGCGAGAACGTGTTGATCGCCGCCTCGTGGACCCGCACTCCCGGGGTCGTGAGGATCCAGTCGATGCGGTCGCCGTCGGGGGTGAGGGGCTTGTAGCCGTGGAAGGTGGCGTACGCCTTGCTGCGGTGGTCCGCCGCGTCCCAGCTGTCGACGAGGCCGGCGCCGAGCAGCGTGTCGTACACCGGGTTCTTGTGCGCGGCCACATTGAAGTCGCCCGTCACGAGCAGCGGCAGGGACCGGTCGAGGCGGCCGAGGCGCTCGACGATCAGTTGGGCGGCACGCGCGCGTGCGAACTGGGACGCGTTGTCGAGGTGCGTATTGAGCACGTACAGCTCGTCGTCGGTGCGCAGGTCGTGGAAGCGGACCCAGGTGACCATCCGGATGGAGCCGCCGCCCCAGGTGTTGGAGCCGATCACCTCCGGGGTGTCCGAGAGCCAGTAGTGGTCGTACTCGAGCGGGGCGAGCCTGCGGGTGTCGTAGAAGACGGTCATGAACTCGTCGCGGCTGCCTCCCGCGCGGCCGGTGCCGATCCAGTCGTAGTGCGCTCCGAGGTCGGCCGCGATGTCCCGGACCTGCTGGTAGAGGCCTTCCTGGGTGCCGACGATGTGCGGCCTGGTGCGGCGCAGGAGCTCGCGGGTGACCGGGCGGCGGTCGGCCCAGGTGTTCGGCGGCGTGGCGCTCGCGTAGCGCAGGTTGAACGACATGACCTCCAGGCGGCGTCCCGGGCGCTGCAGGGCGTGCGCGGGCGCGGCGGCCAGTGCGGTCGTGAGCAGGGGGAGCGCGGCGGCTGCGGCGAACGCCGTCCGCAGGCCGGAACGGCGCGTGACGCGGGGATCGGTCGGCACTCGGTCTCCTTCGGTTCGGGGCGCGCGGTCAGGATGGGGTGCGCGCGTACTGCTGCGTAAGCAGGATCTGAGACAGCGGCAGAAGAATCCGGGACCGGCGTGAACTCCTGTGGTCGGCGACGGGTCCACGACGCGAGAGGGTGTTGACCAGCACGAAGGTCACGGATAACTTCGCTATACGGATTGTTGATTCCGTGAAGCGGAAAATGTCGGGCGCGACACCGAGCGTGTGGAGGATGCAGGAATGGGTCAGCAAGAGAAGGTGGCGACGAGCCTCGCCGGCGCGGTCAGCGACGGCATCAGCGCTTCCCTCGCCCCGGTGGACGCGGAGCTCGAGCGCCGCTACCCCGGAGACCCAGGCACCCGCCAGCCCGTCCACACCGTGTACGTCCCCGGCGAGCAGTTCGACGCCGACTCGATCCGCACCTGGGGCGACAAGGCTCTGGCGATGCTCGACGAGCACGCGCCGGACGCCGCCTCCTTCGCCGCCGTCCTCGGCCTGAACGACGACCTCGCCGATGCCGTCTACACGCGCGTGCGCACCAAGCTGGAGCGCGAGCCCATTGAAGACCTGCGCATCGACTTCGAGGACGGCTACAAGGGCGCCGACGAGGACCAGGACGCCGCCCGCGCGGCCCGCCTCGTCGCCGCGGCCTACAAGAACGGCACCGCGGCCCCCTACATGGGCATCCGCATGAAGTGCATGGAAGAGGCGGTGCGCGCCCGCGGCATCCGCACCCTCGACATCTTCCTGTCCGGCCTCATGGAGGCCGGCGGCCTTCCCGACGGCCTCGTCCTGACCCTGCCCAAGGTGACGTACCCCGAGCAGGTCACCGCGATGGTGCGCCTCCTGGAGGAGTTCGAGAAGGCCCGCGGCATCGAGCACGGCCGCATCGGCTTCGAGATCCAGATCGAGACCAGCCAGTCCATCCTCGCCACCGACGGCACCGCCGCCGTGGCCCGCATGATCCAGGCCGCCGAGGGCCGCGCCACCGGCCTGCACTACGGCACCTTCGACTACAGCGCCTGCCTCCACGTGAGCGCCGCCTACCAGGCCAGCGACCACCCGGCCGCCGACCACGCCAAGGCCGTCATGCAGGTCGCCGCCGCGGGCACCGGAGTACGTGTCTCCGACGGCTCCACCAACGTCCTGCCCGTCGGCTCCACCGCGAAGGTCCACGACGCCTGGCGCCTCCACTACGGCCTCACCCGGCGCGCCCTGGCCCGCGCCTACTACCAGGGCTGGGACATGCACCCCGGCCACATCCCGACGCGCTACGCCGCCGTGTTCGCGTTCTACCGCGAGGGCTTCGAGGCCGCCGCCGCCCGCCTCGCCGCCTACGCGGGCCACCACGAGGGCGGCGACGTCGCCGACGAGCCCGCCACCGCCAAGGCCCTCGCCGGCTACCTGCTGCGCGGCCTGGACTGCGGCGCCCTCGACGCCGGCGAGGTCACCCGCCTCACCGGCCTCACCCTGGCCCGCCTCCAGGGCTTCGCGGGCCCCCGCCGCGGCGACCTGACGAAGTCCGGCAAGTAGCACCGTGCCAGGTCGGTAACAGCAGCCACTGACCGTCACTGCTGCCCCGTAGTCTGTACGCCACGGAAAGTGGCGTGACAGGAACGGGGCAGCGGTGTTTTCGGGGGATCAGGATCAGACGGGCGAGGCGGGCAGACTCCTCGCCGGGCGCTACCGCGTCGTGGCACAGCTCGGCCGCGGTGGCATGGGCGTCGTGTGGCGCGCCGTCGACGAGGTGCTGCACCGCGAAGTAGCGGTCAAGGAACTGCGTACGTACACGGACGCGGCGGGCCCCGAACTGGCCGATCTACGCCTGCGCATGCAGCGCGAGGCCCGCGCGGCCGCCCGCGTGCGTCACCCCGGAGTCGTCGCCGTGCACGACGTGACGGAGGTCGACGGACGGCCCCTCATCGTCATGGAGCTCGTCGACGGCCCCTCCCTCGACGACGTGCTGCGCGACCGCGGCGCCCTGGACCCCCGCGAGGCCGCCGACATCGGCGCCAAGGTCATGGACGCCCTGGCCGCCGCCCACCGCGTCGGCGTCCTGCACCGCGACGTGAAGCCCGGCAACATCCTCCTGGAGACCGGCGGACGCGTCGTCCTCACCGACTTCGGCATCGCCACGATGGAGGACCCGAACGACGGCTCGGCCACGCACCTCACCCGCAGCGGCGAACTGGTCGGCTCGCTGGACTACCTGGCGCCCGAGCGCGCCCAGGGCCACGACCCGGGTCCCGCATCCGACGTCTGGGCCCTCGGCGCCACGCTGTACGCCGCCGTGGAGGGCTCATCGCCCTTCCGTCGTACGTCGACATGGTCCACGCTCACCGCGATCGTCGTAGACCCGCTGCCCGAGCCGCGGCGTTCGGGGCCACTCACTCCCGTACTGCGGCAGCTGATGGACAAGGACCCGCAGGCACGCCCCGACGCGGACGCGGCACGGCTGCTGCTCGCCGGTGTGGCGGCCGCGGAGCCCGGGAGCGCGGGGCCGCCCGCCCAGGCGCCCCACGGGACGACGGAGCGCAGTATTCCGAGCGCACCGCCGCCGGGCTTCGGCCCACCGCCCGCGGTGACGCAGCCGCCCCTGGCACCCGCCCCTCCGGTGGGACACCAGGGCCCCGCGTCGCCCGGTCGTGCGGAGACCCGCGCCGAGATGCGCTCCACGCAGCGCCGCCCGCGCCGCGGACGCGCGCTGCTGGCCGCCGCTGCCGTCGCCGTCGTCCTCGCGGCGACCGGAGCCACCGTGGCCGTCCTCAACGGCAAGGAGGACAAAGGCGGCCAGGCCCGTGAGGACGCGTCCCCGGCAGGCGCGGGAGCGAACGACGACGACGGCAGCCGCGGCCCCCTCGGCGGCGAGTCGGAGCGGCCCAAGCCGTCGGGGCTGGGCGACGAGAAGCCCCGCGAGCCGCGCACGAAGCCGTCCGGTGACGCGAAGGACGGCGGAAAGAGGGACGGGAACGGGAAGGGCGACAAGGACTCGTCCGACCGGGACGCCGGCAAGAGCAAGGACGGCGGCAAGACCCCGTCCCGCCCCGATGCCACCACCAAGCCGACCCAGGACGGCTCCGCGCCGGACCCGGTCTGCCACCCGGCGGGCGGCGGCAAGTACAACTGCGACGTGTGGCGCACCGCGAACTCGTACACCGCGGGCGGCGCCCGCGTCGGCACGCTGAACGCGGGCACCAACTACTTCTACTGCCAGCAGAATCTGGGCCGCCGTGAGACGTCCGGCCAGTGGACGAACGTCTGGTGGGCCAAGACGGACGACGACAGCGGCAACACCAACGTCTTCGTCAGCGACGTCTACTTGAAGGGCGGCGACAACGACAAGCCGCTGCCCGGACTGCCGGTCTGCTGATGAGCGAGACACTGTACGCCCGCGTCCAGGCCGCCATGGCGGGCACGTCATACCGTCTGCAGCGGACCGGGCGTGGCTTCGACATGACGGTGAACGTCCCCCAGGTGGGCCGACACACCACACAGGTGCACACGTACCGCGTAGAGCTGCACCCGCGCGAGAAGACCTTCACCATGACGGACATCGTCCGCACGCGGGGCGAGTTCGGCAGCCGCACGGTGGAGCGCGGCCGCGCCACCTACCGGACCTGGGGCCGCTCCCTGGACGGCGGTGAGCGGACCTCGTTCTCCTCCGCCGACGGTCACCGGCTGATACGGGAAGCGGCGCGGGAACTGGGCTGGCAGGAGCTCCGCCCCACGTCGGCGAAGGTGGCCCTCGTCTTCGGAGTCATCGGCGGCCTGCTGGCCCTCGGCACGCTGGTCGCTCTTGCCGTGGTGTTCTGGCCCTGACCGGAGCCGGTGTGTCAGTCCGTGTTGCCGAGGGCGGTGCGGGCCGCGAGGCGGAAGTCCTTGACGGCCTGGTAGAGAGCGCGCTCCCGCTCGGCGGCCAGCCCGGCGTCTTCGGCTCTGCGGCCGTCGTCACCCGCACGCGCGTTCTCCGCCATCCGTCGCACGACGAGCGAGAGGTCGCCGGAGGCGCGGGTGACGCGTTCGGCGACCTCCACGACGGGAGCCGGACCTTCGAGGACGACCACTTCGACCGCGCGGTGCACTTCGCGGGCCAGGGTGATGAAGCGGCGTATCTTCTCGTCGACGTCCGGCAGCTCGGGGACGTCCGGACGCAGGGCGTCGAGGACGGCGTCCATGGCGATGTCGCGGTCGTGGAGAGCGCTCAGGTAGGCGGCGTAGGCGTCGCGGCGGTGCTGACGGCGCCATTGGTCGTGTTGTGACCGCGCCTGCGCCCGCCCGTTCACGAGCGCGGCTCCCAGAGTGGCGAGAGAGCCCACGGCGGCACCGAGCAGAGCGGCGAGTCCTGCGTCCATGGCCCCAGTCTGGTGGCCCTGCCGCCCGCCCGTGCTCACGGGGTGGGCGGACGTTCCTTCCGTGCGCACGGGGGTGGGCGGACACTCACTCCGCGGGCGGCAGTTCACCCGACCCACGCGTGATGAGCCGCGTCGGCAGCTCGACCCGCTCCGGGGCCTCCGAAGCGCCGTCGAGCTGCCGGAACAGCCGCTCCGCCGCCGTCCTGCCCAGCTGCGCCGCGTCCTGCGCCACGACGGTCACGCCGGGGTCCAGCAGATCCGCGAGCTCGATGTCGTCGAAGCCGACGAGGGCCACGGGGCGATCCAGCGAGGCCAGGACACGTACGACCGTCACCGTCACACGGTTGTTGCCCGCGAACACCGCCGTGACCGGTTCCGGCCCGCTCAGCATCGTCTCGGCCGCCAGACGCACCCGCTCCGGATCGGTGACGCCGAGCGACACCCACGCCTCGTCGACGGGAATGTCCGCGTCCTCCATCGCCGCGCGGTAGCCGCGCAGGCGCTCTATGGCGGTGTGAATGCGCGGCTGGTCGCCGATGAAGCCGATACGGCGGTGACCGTGGGCGATGAGGTGCGCGACGCCGTCCCGCGCACCGCCGAAGCTGTCGGAAAGCACCACGTCGGCGTCGATCTTCCCGGCGGGCCGGTCGACGAAGACCGTGGCGACACCGGCGGCGATCTCCGGCTCCAGATACCGGTGGTCGTCCCCGGCCGGAATCACCACGAGCCCGTCCACGCGTCGCGCGCACAGCGCGAGCACCAACTCCTGCTCGCGGTCCGGGTCCTCCGCGCTCGACCCGTTGATGAGCAGCGCGCCGTGCGCCCGCGCGACCTCCTCGACGGCACGGCTCAGCGGACCGTAGAACGGGTCGGCCAGATCCTCCAGTACGAGGCCGATGCTGGCGGTACGCCCCTTGCGCAGCACGCGTGCGCTGTCGTTACGACGGAAGCCCAGGGCATCGATCGCCTCCTGCACCCGGCGCTCGGTGTCCGGGGTGACGCCGGGCTCGCCGTTCACGACGCGTGAGACGGTCTTCAGGCCGACCCCCGCGCGCGCGGCGACGTCCTTCATGGTCGGCCGGTTGCCGTAACGGTTCTCGGGTCGTCGGGCGGCGGTCTCGGCCACGGTGCGCTGTCCTGTCCTGTCGTCCACGAAGTCGTCCACGAGCTCCTCGCGCGGCCTCCACGGCCGTTCGTGAGGCCCCGCAAGAGCATGTGGCGTCGAGCATAGGGCCTGGACAACGTTGTCAGATGCAAGGGAGACTGACCTTCGCACTCTCTCCGGCCTGCCGATACACCAGGAGACCCGACACAGATGCACATGGACCTCGTCGCCGCACTCGACATCGGCGGCACCAAGATCGCCGGAGCCCTGGTGGACGGGCGCGGCCGTATCCTCCTGCGCGCGCAGCGGCCCATGCCCGCGCGCGAGGACGGCGACACGGTGATGCGGGCGGTCGAGGAGGTCCTCGGCGAGCTGGCCTCCAGTGACCTGTGGGGGCGCGCGACAGCCGTGGGCATCGGCAGCGCGGGCCCGGTGGACGCCTCCGCGGGCACGGTCAGCCCGGTCAACGTGCCCGGCTGGCGCGACTATCCGCTGGTCGACGGTGTCCGCGCGGCGACCGGCGGACTCCCCGTCGTCCTGGTCGGCGACGGCGTGGCGATGACCGCCGCCGAACACTGGCAGGGTGCGGCACGCGGCCACGACAACGCGCTGTGCATGGTCGTGTCGACGGGCGTCGGCGGCGGCCTCGTCCTCGGCGGCAAGCTGCACGCGGGCCCGACCGGCAACGCGGGACACATCGGCCACATCAGCGTGGACCTCGACGGCGACGCGTGCCCGTGCGGGGCGCGGGGCTGTGTCGAGCGGATAGCCAGTGGCCCGAACATCGCGCGTCGCGCCATCGAAGGCGGCTGGCTCCCCGGCGCCGACGGCGACACGTCGGCGGCCGCGGTGGCGACCGCCGCCCGTGCCGGGGACCCCGTCGCGCTCGCCTCCTTCGAACGGGCGGCGCAGGCGCTGGCCGCGGGGATCGCCGCCACGGCCACGCTCGTCGAGATCGACATCGCGGTGATCGGCGGGGGCGTGGGGAAGGCGGGCGACGTACTCTTCACCCCACTGCGCCGCGCCCTGCGGGACTACGCCACGCTGTCCTTCGTACGCCAACTGACCGTGACGCCCGCGGTGATGGGCACGGACGCGGGCCTGGTGGGCGCCGCCGCGGCCGCCCTCGACCTGGAGCCGAGCGCGGCGGCACGCCTGGCGGCTCCCGCCGCCGGGCGCTAGGGCCTGTGTCGGAAGTCCCGTCGTCCGCCCGGACGCCGCGGGGCAGGCGGGACTTCCGGCGCCCTAACAGCTCAGCGTGGCCTCCGCCCAGTCGCCGTGGTCGGAGTCGATGCCGTCGCCGCCGTCCATGACGACGAGGCGGACGACCTGGGTGCCGCTCACGTCCGCGGAGAGTTCCTGCGCGGGCATGGCGTTGGTGAGCACTCCGGTCGAGGCGGCCTTCCTGCCGTCCGCCCAGATCTCGAAGGCCACCGTGCCCTTCACGATCGTCTCGTCGTCGACGCCGACCTGCGCGGTGACCTTCTCGCAGGCCGCTCCGGTGTAGTACTCGACGGTGCTCTCCGCGTGCACGCCGAGCCCCTTCGCGTACACCTTGCCGCCGATGGTGATCGGGCGGCCGTCACCGAGGCCGCTCTCTCCGTTGCTGGTGTTGCGCTCCACGGGGCCCCAGCCGTTGGTCGCCGACAGCCAGGGCAGGTCGCCGAGGAGCGAGGTGCCGGCCGGGGGCGCCACGACCACCTGGGCGGTGAGCGGCAGCACCGTCTCCGCGCGGACGCCCTTCGGCGAGCGGTACGTGGCCTTGAGTCGCAGGTCGTACGAACCCGGCTTCGTGCCGGGCGGCGCGGTGACGGCCCAGGACGTGGCGAGCGACTTGCCGGTCCGCAGCGAGCGCGCCGTGCTGGGCGAGGTGGCCTTCACGGTCCACCCGGAGGGCGCACCGAGCGTCACGGAGACCCGCTGTGCGGCCGTGCGGCCCAGGTTGGTGACCTCGGAGGTGACGTCGGCGGACTTGCCGGCCTCCACGTACAGGCCGCCCTTCAGGCCGAGTTCGGTGGCCGGCGGGTGGTGCGCCCACTTGCCGTCGGCGGAGACGCGCAGCAGTACGGTGCCGTGCGCGGGAACGGTGGCCGCGATCCGGCCCGCCGTGTTGTAGCTCTTGTGCTGCCACAGGTCGCGCAGCGCGTACGCGTCGGCGTCGGGCAGCCCGACCGCCTTCGCCGTCGTGGCGACGGTCTGCGGGCTGCCGGTCTCGTTGAAGAGGGCGACGGTGCGGCTGCCGTCCTTCATCTCCTTGGCGACGACCCAGCGTCCGCCCTGTGACGAGACGACCTCGCCCTGTTTGCCCAGCGGGTCCTGGTCGACGGCGATGACTTCCTTGTTGCCGAGGATCTCGAAGGTCTCGGGGGTGGCCTTGCGCAGGTCGGAGCCGATGAGCAGGGGCGCGGCCATGATCGACCACATCGAGAAGTGGGTGCGGTACTCGGTGTCCGTCATGCCGCCGTTGCCGACTTCGAGCATGTCGGGGTCGTTCCAGTGGCCCGGCCCCGCGTACTTCGCGAGCGGCAGGTTCCGCTTCATGATCGACAACATGGAGCCCCAGTTGTCGCTGATGTCACCGGTGGTGCGCCAGAGGTGGCCGACGTCCGCCGCCCACTCCCACGGCTTGTTCTCGCCCCACTCGCAGATGCTGTAGACGATGGGCCTGCCGGTGCTCTCGGAGGCGGCCTTCAGGGCGTCGCGCATGGCGATGTACCGCTGCTTGGCGTCGACACCTTGGTTGTTGCAGTTGTCGTACTTGAGATAGTCGACGCCCCAGTCGGCGAATTGCCGGGCGTCGCTGCGCTCATGGCCGAGCGCGCCGGGGAAGCCCGCGGAATTGCAGGTCTTGGTGCCCGCGCTCGTATAGATGCCGAGTTTCAGGCCTTTGGAGTGAACGTAGTCGGCGACCGCTTTGATCCCGTTGGGGAAACGGACGGGGTCGGGCACCAGCTTGCCGTTCGCGTCGCGTTGCGGCAGCGCCCAGCAGTCGTCGAGATTGACGTACTGGTAGCCGGCGTCCTTGAGGCCTTTCTCGACGAAGATGTCCGCGATTCCCTTGACCATCGCCTCGTCGAACTCCGCCCGGCAGTGGGTGGAATTCCAGTTGTTGAACCCCATGGGCGGGGTGAGGGCGAGGCCGTCGGGGAGCTTCGCGGAAGGGGCGGCGGGCGGGGTGGCGCCACTTGCCGTCGCCGCGGGCGTCGCGAGCCCTGCGGCGCAGAGCAGAGCGGCGGTCAGTGATCCGACCGCTCTCGTACGAATGCCCGTACGAACTCTCGTACGGGCCATACGGGTCGTGCGGTCTGGGAGATGACGCATCGTTAGGTTCCTCCGTACTCGCGTACCTGCGTAGTCGCGAGAGATGGGGGGTGAGAGGAGCTTGCACGGACGTGTCACACGCGCGCTTACGGTAGGGCTTGTTGGACTCTGTTGGAAGAGGAGCGGTACGGGTTCGGTTGTCTGGCGCCGGAAGCGTTGACGGCGGTGCCTGGTGGGAGTGGGATCCCATCCGCGCGTTCGGTTGTGTTCGGTTGCTGCAGTATTTCGCGGAGCAGGGCGATTCGCCGGACTTGAGGAGGAGGAAGCGGGGACGATGCCTGCAAATCGGCCACATCCAGAACCGCTGCATCCAGGACCGCCCCCGCCGACGAAGTATCTGACGCAGGGACGTACCCGGCCTCCCCCGACCGGGCACGGCCCTGTGCCGCGGGGCAGCCGCTGGCGTCGGGCGCCCACCGACCCCGACGCCAGCGGCAATTGTCAGTGGCGGCTGCCACGATGGCAGGCATGGAGATCTTCGAGTGGGGGCCGTGGCTCGAGCGGTGGAGCGGGGAGTGGCTGGACGCGCTCGCCGAGAGCGAGCCGGAGGAGTTCGAGGAGCTGGACGAGGACATCGTCCGGAACCGTTGGCTGGGGTTCGGTCCGGCCGGTCCGGCGCGGATGGCCGCGTTGGAGGAGCGCGTGCGCGGGTGGGGGATCGCGGCGCCGCTGCCTCCTTCCCTCCGCTCCTTCCTCGAGGTGACGAACGGCTGGCGGTACGCGGGGGGTTCCGTCTATCTGCTGGCCGGAGCGGACGACATCGTGCCGTACGGGGACCCGTTCGATCTGCAGAAGGTGTGCGAGCGGAACCTGGGCGAGAACGCGGGCGAACACGAGGTGCGGCAAGCCGGCATGTGGGGGCGGGCGTTGCAGCTGTCGCTCGACTCCGACATGACCGACGTGCTGCTCGACCCGGGAGATGTGGGCGAGGACGGGGAATGGCCGGTCTACGTACACCATGGGTGGAGCGGCGACGAACCCGAACGGTACGAGTCGTTCCGCGTGTTCATGGAAGAGATGTACAGGGACGTTTATCGCTCGGGCGGTCATGACCCCGGTTTCGAGAACGCGGTGACCCGCGAGCTCGACGGGCGGGTGGAAGAGGCCAGACTCGCCTGCCTGCGAGGCGAGTTGGACGACGCGCTCACCGTCCTCGGCGAGGCGGCCGACCTCGGCAGACCGCGGGCGCGACTCCTGGACGCCCAGCTCCGGGCGCTGCTCCAGGGACACGGTTGGGTGCCCGTGGACCCTCGTATGGACGACCCCTTGTACGCGGGCGAGGTGCTGCCGACGAGGATCCGGGGTCACCTGCGCGAGGGCCGGACGGACGACCGCTTCGTGCTGGGCCCCGTGACCGACGATTACGCGTCGGACAGGGAGCGGGCCGAGGTGGTGCTGGAGCAGATCAAGGGCCGTACGTACGAGTACGCGTCACCGGGTGCCTTCGGGCATGCCGTCAAGGAGGCCAGGGAGCTGGCGCGCTGGGGCGACACGGACGGCGCCTGGCGGGTGATCGCGGGCGCCGTCCCGAGGTGGGAGCCGTACACGGACGACCACGTGGCACCGTTCGGGCTGCTCGGTGATCCGGTGCTCGGTCCGGTGATCACGCCGGAGCGGGGCCGTGAGCTGCTGCGCATCCCTCGGGCCGGGCAGGGGGAGGCGGTGCCGGTGCCTGCGGCCACGGTCGAGAGCGTGCAGGACGGGCTCGCTTGGCTGGCGGATGAGGCGTGCGCGGCGGGCGGCACGGGCGGGCTCCGCCGCGACGCCTACCGGTTCGTCCTGGTGGAGGGGGCGCGCCCCGAGGAACTTGCGGAGCGGTTCGGGGCAGGGGAGGTGGAGCCGGTGGCGAACGAGGCGGAGGTGTTCGAGCTTCAGTACGCGTGGCAGCGGGAGCGTCGTGGCCCCATGGCCCGCATAGGTGCCGTGGGCCCGGCAGCAGGTGCCATGCCACAGAGGGACGCCGTGGACCGCTGGAGTTTCGCCTTCGAGTCGCACCGCATGCTCGGCCACAACCCCGACCGTCTCACCCACCCGGGTACCGAACTGTCACGCGGCACCCGCGCGCTCACGGTCTGGCGGGAGGGCGGCCTGTTCCACTTCGCCTGCGCCGAGGACGGCGAGGAGTGCTACGGCTTCACGGTCCACCGGGCGAACCGCGTCCAATGGGGCGACCTCCCCGCGGAGCTCTCGCCCGATCACCTGTTCCCGGACCCGGCAGGACCGGCCCCCGACCGCTCGGACGAGAGGCGTGCCCTGCGCGCGATAGCCGACGCGTACGACGTGTCGCTGCCGCGCTTCGCCCTCACGAAGGGCAGACTGCCGACGGTGCTGACCCGGCCCTGGACCAGGCCGGCGGGCCCGGGGGAGGTGTCCGTGACGATCACGGTCACTCCCCGGTGAGCCGTTCCGTGCGTGCGGGGTGAGGGGGGCGGTGCCGGTGGACGTCGTAGGGGGCGTTGAGCAGGATGACCGGTGTGACAGAGCCAAGCGCCGTTCACATCGCTGACTACGACCCGAGCTGGTCCCGGCAAGCTGTCGAAGCCATCGAGGCTCTCCGGGCAGCAGCACCCGGGCTGTTCGTGGAGGTCGAGCACATCGGCTCGACCGCCGTCCCGGGCCTCGCGGCCAAACCCGTCATCGACCTGATGGCCGCCGTCCACGACCTCACGTGCGCCGCCACCCACCGGCCGGCGCTCGCAGAATCGGGTACCACCCGCACGACAACGGGATGACGGACCGGCAGTTGTACGTCCGTGCGGACGGCGGGGCCCGCAGCCACATCCTGCACGTGGTGACCCAGGAGAGCTGGCCCACCGGTAACCAGCGCATCTTCCGGGACCACCTGGGCACCCATCCTGAGGACGCCCGCTGCTACGCGCAGCTCAAGTGGGCGACCGCCGCCGCCAGTACGGGCGCGGGCGAGTACTCGCGGGGCAAGACGGCGCCGGCGCAGGAGATCACCGACCGCGCTCGCGCGGCACTGGGATTGCCGTCGGTTCCCGTGTGGGAGAAGGGATGAGTGTCCGCCATGTTCGCGGCCGGGCTCACAGCACGCGTCGGAGGCGGAGTTCCGTGAGGGTGACCTCGTCGTAGACGTCGTCCTGCGTGGCGCCGTCCGCCTCGTAGCCCGCACGCTCGTAGAAACGTCGGGCTCGTCGGTTGTCGGCAAGCAACCCACAACGCCGACGCCTCGAAACCCTGGACCTTCAATTGCACGTGCGCCTCCTCGAGGAGCCTGCCGCCGATGCCCCGGCCCGTCAGTTCGGGCGAGACGTACAGGGCGTAGACCTCACCGAACCGCATCCGCGCACCCGTCGGCCCCGCGGCGGACACCTCACTCCGGCACGGCCCGAAGCAGACCCATCCCACCGTGTCACCGCGCTCGTCGACCGCCACCAGGTCCCGGAAGGCGCGGCGCGGGTGGGAGAGCATCCGCCGTCGTTGGGCCGTGTCGCCCTCGACCGTCATCGCGTCCAGATACGTCCGAGGAACGATTCCCGCGTACGCCGACTGCCACCCCCGGACACGTATCGCCGAGACGGCCGCGATGTCGGCCTCATCCATCTCTCGTACATGAATCATCGCGTCAGCGTAGGCCCGTGAACAGGACGGACGCCCCCGCTCCCGCACACGCCGCCGGAGCGCCGAATCACCCCGCCCGCACCCTGATCCGCCGCGCCGTCAAAGCCCCCGCCAGCGCCGCCACCGCCGTCAGCGAGAACGTCGCCGTGAGCGCCGCGGACACCGACGACCCCTGCGCGTCCGACAGTGCCACCGCCGCGCCGCCGAGGCCGGTGAGCACCGCGACCGCCAGCGTCTGCGCGAGCTGCATCGCGCCGCTCGCCTCGCCCTGCCGGTCCGCCGGAGCCTGTTCCATGGTGTCGGTGGTCGCCGCGTTGAAGGCGACGCCCATCCCCGCGCCACCGATCGCCCAGCCCGCCACAGCCGTCAACGAAGGCGTCGCGTCGACCAGCACGCCCAGCGCCATCACCACGATGCCGACGAGCAGCACCGCGAACCCCGCCCCGATCGGCACCGCCCGCGACCGCCCGCTCCAGCGGCTGTCGGCCCTGCCCTGCCAGGCCGCGCCGAGCACCCATGTGATCGCACCCGCCGAAAGCCCGAGCCCCGCCTCCGTCGCGCTCAGCCCCCGCAGCTCGACCAGGCCCAGCGGCAGGAACGCCTCGCTCCCGAAGTACGCGCCGCAGAGCAGGAAGCGCAGGACGACACCCGTCGGCACACCTCGTCGCGCGCTGAGCGTGCCGGCCGGAGTGACCGAGCGCAGCGCCATGACGGCCGCGGCGCCGCCGGCCAGTACCAGTACGGCCAGCAAGGCCGGTTGGCGCAGTTCGAGGCCGGCCAGGAGAACTCCCGTGCCCGCGGCGAGCAGCACGCTGCGCGCTGTCGGCGTGGACCACCACGGCCCGCGGTCCGCCGCAGGCACCCGCTCGGGCCCACCGAGACGACGCAGCGGCGGCAGGGCGAGCGCGGCCGCCAAGGCCACCAGCGGAAGGAGGAGCACGAACACGCCCCGCCACGACACGTGGTCGGATACGAGCGCGGCGATCGTCGGCCCGATCAGCGAGGGGACGGTCCAGCCGCCCGACACGAGCGCGAACATCCGGGCGCGCAGCCGCTGCGGGTAGGCCAGCGCGATCGCGGTGTACGCGAGCGCCATGACGGCGCCCACGCCCAGCCCTTGCAGGAAGCGTCCGGTGAGGAACAGCGGCCAGTCGGGCGCCGACCCGGCCAGCGCGCAGCCGACGGCGAAGACGGAGAGGCCGAGGGCCAGCGGGCGAGCGGGGCCGCGCCGGTCGGCGGCGCGGCTCGCGGCGACGGTGCCGATGAGGTTGGCGAGCATCAGCGCGGACAGGCCCCAGCCGTACGCACCGAGGCCGCCGAGTCTGCCCGCGATCTCGGGCAGCACGGTGGCCACGCCCATCGACTCGAAGGCCACGAGCCCGACCGAGAGCACGATGCCCCAGGTCAGGGCGGCGTGAGGCGCGCGTAAGACGCTTTCGCGGGTGGCGTCGGTGCCATCGGTGCCGTGAGTGGCATCAGTGGGGGCAATGGCGTCCACCGTGCCAGTGGTGTCCGTGATGTCCCCAGCGCCCATGGCGCCGGTGATGTCCCCAGCGCCCATGGCGCCCGTGGTGTCCGCCTGCTCGGGCAAGGCAACCCCTCCCATTACGTTTCGATCCGGACCGGAACGAAACGTCATGCTACCTATACTCGGCCCCATGGCAACCCCCGACCCCGTGCTCCCCGAAGGCCGCGCCACCCGCACCGCCCCGGAAGCCCGCCCCGCCGGCCGCCCCCGCGACACCCGGCTCGACGAGGCGATCCTGACGGCGACTCAGGAGCTGTTGGAGGAGGCGGGCTACCCGGGACTGACGATGGAAGCGGTGGCCCGCCGCGCCGGTACGACCAAGCCCGCCATCCGGCGCCGCTGGCCGTCCAGGCAGCACCTCGTCATCGCGGCGCTGGCCGACACGATGGGCACGGCGCCCACGCCGGACACGGGCTGCACGCACTGCGACCTGATCGAAGGCATCGACACCCTCAGCCGGGCCTTCGGAGGAAGCCTCGGCCGGCGTACGCTGCCCGCGCTCATGGCCGACCTCGCCGACGACCCCGCTCTGGACCGCGTCTTCACCGAGACGATCTTCCACCCCAGGAGGGCCACCACGGAGGCGGCCCTACGGCGAGGCGTCGAGCGCGGTGACATCCGGCCCGACGCCGACATCGATCTGCTCCTGGACATGCTCGGAGCCCCGACCTACCACCGGGTCCTCTTCGGCCACCTGCCCGTGACCGACACCCTCGCCCATGACGTCGTGATGACCGTCATGGGCGGTGCGGCGACGCCGAGTTGGCGCGAGCACTACCAGTCGCACCACGAGGTGACGCGGGACTTCAGCCAGCCCCGTGCTCGGGCGGGTCGATGAGTGCCGCGCTGAGCGTCGGCGCCGGTGACAGCGCCGCCGTGAGCTTCGTGACGCTCAGCATGCGCAGTGTCAACCGGTGCGAACAGACGAGGCAGAAGCGCCCGCCTCGCGCCGTCACCCTCCGGTGCGCCCGCATGAGCAGGGAGAGCCCGGAGCAGTCGATGAACGTGATCCGGCTCAGGTCGACGACCACGACGGGCTCGGGGCCCGCGGTCACGGCGTCCATCAGCGCGACGGTGCGCTGGTAGGCCACCAGGTCGATCTCTCCGTTGAGTTCGATCACTATCGCGTGGTCGAGTCCGTACACCCGCGGAGGTTGATCGGAGTCCTCGCGCGTGAATGCCTTGAGTTCGTGCTGCCGCATAATCCCCCCAGCGCCGGCGCCGACATGCTCCCGAGGGAGTGCGGCGCAACGGGAGTGCCAGTTACGAGAGGCGCCCGGGGACTGGGGGGCCTGCAGGGGAAAACGCTAGCGGGGGTGGATGCGCCTTGCAGTGCGGGAACGATTCACGGAAGGGCGACGCCACACCTTGGGGTGAAGTTGCGTCGATCCCCTTGACGAGCAGCGTGCGGCGCGAAACCTGAGAGCCACGGGCGGTTCCACTCCCATCAGGGCCGGGTTTCCATGGCAGGGTGTTGCGGGCAAGCCACAGGGGGCCAACAGAAGAGGGGGAACCGTGATCGTCTGGATCAATGGTGCGTTCGGCGCGGGGAAGACGAGCGCCGCACGGGAACTGATCGAGCTGATCCCGAACAGCACACTCTTCGACCCCGAGGTCATCGGCGGCACCCTTCCCTACCTCCTGCCGCCCAAGCGCCTCGACGAGGTGAACGACTATCAGGACCTGCCGATCTGGCGCCGTCTGGTCATCGACACCGCGGCCGCGCTGCACGCCGAGGTCGGCGGCGTCCTCGTGGTGCCGATGACGCTGCTGCGCCAGGAGTACCGCGACGAGATCTTCGGAGGTCTGGCGGCACGCAGGATCAGCGTCCACCACGTTCTGCTCGCACCCGACGAAACGATCCTGCGCGAGCGGATATCCGGCCGCCCCGTGCCGCCGGAGCCCGACAGCGAACTCCGGGTGCGGCAGTGGGCCTTCGACCACGTCGAGCCCTACCGCGCGGCCCGCGCGGACTGGATCGACCGCGACGCCCACGTCGTCGACACCAGCGTCCTCACGCCCTTCGAGACCGCCGAACGCCTCGCCGAGGCCGTCCGCAACGGCGCCGCGCCCGTCTGCGACATCGTGCAGACACCGGAACCCACCGCCGAGACCCTCGCCGCCGGGGTGCTGCTCTTCGACGAGCAGGACCGGGTGCTGCTCGTCGACCCCACGTACAAGGCCGGCTGGGAGTTCCCAGGCGGCGTCGTCGAGCCCGGCGAGGCGCCCGTACGCGCGGGCGTGCGCGAGGTCGCCGAGGAGACCGGCATCCAGCTCACCGGCACCCCGCCCCTCTTGGTCGCCGACTGGGAACCGCCGAACCCGCCGGGCTACGGAGGGATGCGCTTCCTCTTCGACGGCGGACGGCTCGACAGCGGCGCGGTCCGCATGCTCCTGCCGGGACCCGAGCTCCGCGACTGGCGCTTCGTCACCGAACAGGAAGCGGCCGACCTGCTGCCCGCCGTGCGCTACGAGCGGCTGCGCTGGGCGCTCCGCGCACGCGAACGCGGCGCCACGCTCTACCTGGAGGCCGGCGTCCCGCTCCGCGGATAGCCGTCGCGAAGGGTCTGCCTCTGCGCCCAGGCCCCGGGCCCGGCCCCAGCCCCGGTTCCGTCCCAGGGCCCGGCCTCACGGGATCGGGTGCGGCCGTTATGCTCTCGCCCCGTGGACGAAGTCGTGGTGGTGCGCGCCGGGTCGGGGCCGGAGGTCCTGCTCGTGCACGGGGGCGCCGGGCCGCGGACGACGTGGGGCGCGCTGTCCGCGCTGGGCGACCGCTGGACGCTGGCGTACGTCCATCGGCGCGGCTATCCGCCGAGCCCGGCACCACGGACGAGGCAGGACTACGAAGTGGACGCCCAGGACCTGGCGCCGCTGCTCGTCGGCCGCCCGCACGTCGTCGCCCACTCCTACGGCACGCTCGGGGCATTGGCCGCCGTCGCGGCCGCGCCGGACAGCGTGCGCTCGCTCACCCTCATCGAGCCGCCCCTCGCCTTCCTCGTCCCGGACGATCCCGACGTGGCACGGCTGGAGCGCCTCGGTGACACGGTCCTGACTCAGGGAATGGACACGGACCCCGCCGAGCTGCGGGAGTTCCTGCGCCTGGCGGGCGCCCCCGTCGACGACGGACCGCTCCCGGACGGCGTGGTCGCCGGTGTCCGTCGGGCGCACGGGGCCCGGTTGCCCAGCAGGGCGCGGCCGCGACTCGACCTCGTCCGCCAGGCCCGAGTGCCGGTGCTCGTCGCGTCGGGGGGCCACGCGGCCGCCCACGAGCGGATCTGTGACGCCCTCGCGGTCACGCTCGGCGGCGAGCGCACCGTACATCCCGGCGCCGGGCATTTCGTCGCCGCGGCACCGGGCTTCGCCGACCGGCTCGACACCTTCCTGCGCACGAGCGGGAACTGACGCCGCACGCACGCGGAAAGGTCGTCGACCAGAGCCCGAATGCGCTGCCAGCGGCGCGCGCAAGTCGTCAGCGGCGCGCCGGTCGGCGGACCGTGCTCAGTTCGCCGCGTACTTCTGGAGGAACAGCGCCTCCGCCACCGAGAGTCGCTCCAACTCCTCGGGCGACACGCTCTCGTTGACCGCGTGGATCTGCGCCTCCGGCTCGCTCAGGCCGATCAGCAGGATCTCCGCGCTCGGGTAGAGCGACGAGAGGGTGTTGCAGAGCGGGATCGAGCCGCCCTGCCCCGCGTACTGCATCTCCTCGCCGGGGTAGGCCTCACCCATGGCCTCGGCCATCGCCGCGTACGCCGGGCTCGTCGTGTCCGCGCGGAACGGCTGCCCCTGCCCGATCTGCTCCGTCCGCACCTGCGCACCCCACGGAGTGTGCGACTCCAGATGCGCCTGGAGCAGCTTCGTCGCCTCGGCCGCGTCCACGCCCGGCGGCACCCGCAGGCTGATCAGCGCCCGTGCGGCCGCCTGCACCGACGGCGTCGCGCCGATCACCGGCGGGCAGTCGATGCCGAGGACCGTGACGGCGGGGCGCGCCCAGATGCGGTCGGCGACCGTGCCCTCGCCGATGAGCCCCACCCCGTCGAGGACCTTCGCGTCCCTGCGGAAGTCGCTCTCCTCGTACTGCAGCCCGTCCCAGACGGCGTCGCTCGTCAGGCCGTCGATCGTCGTCGAGCCGTCCTCGGCGCGCAGCGAGTCCAGCGCGCGCACCAGCGCGGCGAGCGCGTCCGGGGCGGCGCCGCCGAACTGGCCGGAGTGCAGGTTCCCTTCGAGGGTGTCGACACTGACGCGTACGAGCGTCATGCCGCGCAGCGTCGACGTCACCGTCGGCAGGCCGACGCGGAAGTTGCCCGCGTCACCGATGACGATGGTGTCGGCCGACAGGAGGTCGGGGTGGGCCTCCGCGTACCGCTCGAGGCCGCCCGTGCCCTGCTCTTCGGAGCCCTCCGCGATCACCTTCACGTGCACCGGCACGCCGCCGTTCGCCTTCAGGGCGCGCAGCGCGAGCAGGTGCATGATGACGCCGCCCTTGCAGTCGGCGCTGCCCCGGCCGTACCAGCGGCCGTCGCGCTCCGTCAGCTCGAACGGCGGGGTCGCCCACGCGGCCTCGTCGAGCGGCGGCTGAACGTCGTAGTGGGCGTAGAGGAGGACCGTCGGCGCGCCCTCGGGGCCCGGCAGGAAGCCGTACACCGACTGCGTGCCGTCCGGGGTGTCGAGCAGCGACACGTCCTGGAAGCCCTCGGCGCGCAGCGCGTCCGCCACCCAGCCGGCGGCGGCCTCGCTCTCGCTCTTCGGGAACTGATCGAAGTCCGCCACCGACTTGAAGGCCACCAGTTCGGTGAGCTCCGCCTTCGCCCTCGGCATCAGTGAGGCGACGGTCTCGGCGATCGGATTCGGCGACATGGGCACGCTCCTCGTGGGTGCGACGTTGTACGTGTGAGTACATGTGATCCTCCCACAGGCGGAACCCGAGAGGGTCCGCCGTAGGATGCCGGGGGAAAGCGCGGCCAACAGCGGGATCAGGAGCGGTAGACCAACGTGAGCAGCGAGAACTCAGCGGACGACACCCGGCACGTGTGGGACGTCGTCGTGGTCGGAGCCGGCCCTGCGGGGGCCTCGGCGGCCTATGCGGCAGCGGTCGCGGGACGCACGGTCCTCCTCCTGGAGAAGGCCGACATTCCCCGGTACAAGACGTGTGGCGGCGGCATCATCGGCCCCTCGCGGGACTCCCTGCCGCCCGGCTTCGAGCTGCCGCTGCGCGACCGGGTGCACGCGGTGACGTTCACCCTCGACGGCAAGTTCGGCCGCACCCGCCGCTCCCGGCAGATGCTGTTCGGCCTGATCAACCGCCCCGAGTTCGACCAGCAGCTCGTCGAGCACGCGCAGAAGGCCGGCGCCGAGCTGCGCACCGGCGTCACTGTCGCGCGCGTGGAGCAGCACGGCACCGAGGTGCCCGACCGGCGGACCGTCGCCGTGGTGCTGCAGGGTGGCGAGACGGTCCTGGCACGCGCCGTGGTCGGCGCCGACGGCAGCGCGAGCCGCATAGGCGCGCACGTCGGCGTGAAGCTCGACCAGGTCGACCTCGGTCTGGAGGCCGAGATCCCGGTGCCCGAGACCGTCGCCGAGGACTGGGCCGGGCGCGTCCTCATCGACTGGGGCCCCATGCCGGGAAGTTACGGGTGGGTGTTCCCCAAGGGCGACACCCTCACCGTCGGCGTGATCTCCGCCCGTGGTGAAGGGGCGGCGACCAAGCGGTATTTGGAAGACTTCATCGCCCGGCTCGGTCTCGCCGGCTTCGAGCCCAGCATCTCCTCCGGGCATCTGACGCGCTGCCGTGCCGACGACTCGCCGCTCTCCCGCGGCCGTGTCCTGGTCTGCGGCGACGCGGCGGGCCTCCTGGAGCCGTGGACCCGCGAGGGCATCTCCTTCGCGCTGCGTTCCGGGCGCCTCGCGGGGGAGTGGGCGGTGCGGATCGCCGAGGCGCACGACGCGGTCGACGCGCGCCGCCAGGCCCTGAACTACGCCTTCGCCATCAAGGCGGGGCTCGGCGTGGAGATGAGCGTCGGCCGTCGCATGCTCAAGGCCTTCGAGCGTCGCCCCGGCATGCTGCACACGGCGATCACCGGCTTCCGGCCCGCGTGGAACGCGTTCGCGAGGATCACGCGAGGCTCGACGACGCTGGGCGAGCTGGTGCGTACGCATCCGATGGTGGGGCGGGTTCTGCAGGCACGGGGCGAGAAGGACGACCGCTAGCGACGTCGTCGCTTTCCCTCCCCGCTTTCCCTCCCCGCTCACCTTCCCTCTACCGCTTCCTCTGCACGGTGATGCGGAAGACGGGGTGATCGGGTGCGGCCGCCTGGAGCTCCTCGTCCGAGGAGCTCGCGGTCACGCCCTGGAAGTACTGGTTGACCTCCCAGCCCCACTTCTCCAGGTAGCCGCGCAGCAGGGGCAGCTTCTCGGCGTCGGGCACCTCCACGGCGGTGAACTCCCGCACCTTGCGCCCCACCCGCAGCTCGCCGCCACCGGCGACACGCATGTTGCGCACCCACTGGGAGTGCCCGCGCGCCGACACGAGGTACTGGCCCTGGTCGCCGTCGTACGTGAACGGGTTGACGGGGATCCGCTGCATCTTGCCGCTCTTGCGCCCCCGGACGGAGAGCTCGGCGCTGCCCATCAGGCTGACCCCGTGCCGCGCCAGCCAGCCGATCACGCTGTTCATGCGGACGTTGAGGCGGCTGCCCTTGAGGTAGTACGGCGGCGTGGGAGTCGTGGACATGGTGCCCTCCTGGGGTGGGTGGCGGCGCGGGTCCGGGCGGCGTCGTGCGGGAGCCGTTCGGGCCGACCGGAGCCGGTTTCGAGAGCACTGCTCTCGCTTGAGAGCAGTGTGCCGGACATCGCCGATCCAAAGCAAGAGCAGTGCTCTCCTTTGTGTGCGCTGCTCCGGATGCGTGGCACACTGGCCGTATGAGCAGCAGCACGAACGTCGGCTCCGGCGCCGGCACCAGCGCCACCCGGGGAGCCCGGGCCCGGGCCCGCGAAGAAGTGACCGCGGCGATCAAGGACGAGGCCCGCAAGCAACTGGCGGCCGACGGTGCCGCCAAGCTCTCCCTGCGCGCGGTCGCCCGCGAGCTCGGCATGGTCTCCTCGGCCCTCTACCGCTACTTCCCCAGCCGCGACGACCTCCTGACCGCCCTGATCATCGACGCGTACGACGCCGTCGGCGCCGCCGCCGAGGCCGCGCACGCGGGGGCAGCCGGCGAGGAGCCGGTGCGGCAGTGGACGGCGGTGTGCGAGGCGGTGCGTTCCTGGGCGCTGGAGCATCCGCATGAGTACGCGCTCATCTACGGCTCGCCCGTGCCCGGGTACAGCGCGCCGGACACGACCGTGCGCGCCGCCGCGCGCGTGGGCCTGGTCCTCATCGGCATCGTGCGCGATGCCCATCGGGGGAGAGGCGTCGCCTATGAGCGGCTGCCCGCCGAGCTCCGCACGGAAGGTGAGCGGCTCGCGGCGGACATCGCGCCCGACCTCCCGCCCGCGACGATCACGGCCATGGTCGCCGCGTGGGCACAGCTCTTCGGACTCGTCGGGTTCGAGGTGTTCGGCCAGTTCAACCGGATCGTCGAGGACCGCCCCGCGTTCTTCTCGCACGCGGTGACACAGCTCGCGCACGGGGTGGGGCTGCTGCGCCAGGGGTGAGGCACTGGGTCGGATTCGGATGTGTGCAGACCGTGGGAGCAAGGGAGACCGTGAACCGACCGTTGCTGTTCCTCGACGTGGACGGGCCGCTCAACCCCTATGCGGCCCAACCGGAGAGGCGCCCCAAGGGCTACACCACGCTGAGGGTGCCCCGGGGCGACGAAGGCCTCACGGGGCTCGGAGGGCTTTCGGGCCGACGGCGGACCCTGCGGGTCTGGCTCAATCCCGAGCACGGCCCGGCCCTGCTGCGTCTCGGCTACGACCTGTGCTGGGCCACCACGTGGATGGGTGAGGCCAACCGGTGGATCGCCCCCGTGCTGGGCCTCCCGGAACTCCCGTTCGTCGACTTCGGCGACGCCCTGCTCCAGGAGCGCCCGGACGGTGTCCACTGGAAGACCGGCCTCCTCGTCGACTACGCCGACGGCCGCCCCTTCGCCTGGGTCGACGACGAACAGAGCGGGCTCGACGACGCGTACGTGACGGCCCATCACCCCGCCTCCGCGCTTCTCCATCACGTGAACCCCCGCATTGGCCTGTGCGAAGGCGACTTTCAGGTGCTCGCGCGGGCCCGTGAGGCCGCGCTCGCGTAGGGCGGGTGCCTGAAGGTGATGCCCTGGTGGTCCATGAGGGCAGCGTAGGGGCGGTGAGGGCATCGCCTGTGACGGAACGAAGACGTCGTGGGGCACCGCCTGTAACTCGGTGCGAGTTACAAATAGTTCCGTCAGCAAACACCGCACCGCGACCTTCTGGGGGAACACCATGAAGAACACCCGTATCGCTGCCCTCGCTGCCCTCGGCCTCGCCGCCTCCCTCTCGCTCACCGCCTGCAACGGTGACGACACCGCGGCGGACGCGTCCTCTCAGGGCTCCTCGTCCTCCAACTCGTCCTCCTCGTCGTCCTCGGGCAGCGGCTCGAAGACCGAGGGCGGCTCGTCGGAAGGCGGTTCGGAGGCCGGTGCGGGGAAGTCGGGCTCCGGGCAGAACTCCGAGGCCGGCACCGACGCCCCGGACAGCGGGGCCAAGTCCGGCGGCGGCAAGGTCACGTTCTGCAAGACCGCTGACCTGGCGATCGACGCCCAGGACGCCGCGCCGGACGAGAACACCGGCCGGATCGACATCACGATGATCAACCGGGGCTCGAAGACCTGCTCGGCGACGGGCTTCGCGGGCGTCGACATCAAGGACGAGGACCACACCTCAAGCCCCATCGAGCGCGGCCAGGCCCAGCCCCGTGTGACCACGCTGAAGCCCGGCGACGCCGCCGTCTTCAACCTGGCCTACGAGATCGACAACAGCGGCGAGAGCCTCGCGTCCCCGACCCACATCCAGGTGACGCCCCCGAACGAGACCCACACCGTCGACCTGAAGTGGCCCGCCGGTGCCGGTGCGATCAAGGGCGCGTACACCGACGTCCAGGTCTTCCCCACGCACACCACCAAGTAGCCGCCGCCCTCACTGCCCTCGCAGCGGCGCATGGTACTTCTCGAACACCCGGTAGAGCCCGAGCAGCGCGGTCCCGTACCCCTGTGCACTCTCGTCGGTGCCGTTGTAGCGGGCGAGGGCGCGCCTGCTGTCCTCCTCGCTCGTGTCGAGGCCGGGGCGTGCGGCGCCGACATCGTGGGCGCCCTCGATGAGGACCAGCGGGACGGTGCTCATGTTGTGGACCGTGTCGTCGTGGAGCCGTTGCCAGACGGCCCAGAGGTCGCTCTCCTTGGTGGCATCCATGATGGTCCCGGCGATCAGCCCCTGCCGGATGGCGTGGTTGCGGGAGCGGATCGCGGTCGCCGCGAAGATCTGGCCGGGCCCGGTGCTGCTGTCGTTCTTGGTGCTCGAACCGCCCGTGTAGTGGTCGATGACGAGTTCGTCGGCCAGCCCGTCGGCGGTGTTCATCGCCCGCAGCTCCCACATCAGCGGGCACTGGATCAGCGCTTTGCGCATCCGCAGGCTCCTGGCGAGCCGGGTGAGGAGCCAGTCGTGGTCCATGAGGATGTCGAAGCACTTCGTCGTCGTCCGCACGCTGAACGCCAGGCCTCCGGTGCCGCCTTGTTCGGGCACTTTCATCACGTTCACGAAGTACGACTGGACGTCCGCGAGCATCGCGTCGCGCTGGGCCTTGTCGAAGCTGACGTCGAGGCCGTCGTCGGACTGCCCCATGTCGTACTCGCCCTGGCCGTCGTCGCGGCCGGAGACGATGTTGTTGTCGATCTCGATCTCGCCGCTCCCGGAGCCGACCTTGACGGTGGCGATCTGGTCGAAGGCCCAGTCCTCCGGCAGCGGGTAGCCGAGGTTTCCGGAGAAGCCGGTCGACATTCCGCTGACGAAGCTCGCCGAGGTGAAACCGGCGGCACGGACGCGGCTGCACACGTTGCGGGGACCGTAGATGCCGACCTGGTACTCGGAGCCGTGCTCGCTCATCGTGTCCCTGACGGCACGGAAGTGCGGCAGAATCCGCTCCGCCACCTGCTGGTCGAGCGCGTCGAAGTCGACGGCGAAGTAGATGCGGGTGCCCGCCCGGTAGCCGTAGTGGCGTGCTCGTTCGATGGCGTGCAGGGCGTCGGCGATGCCGGTTGCCCTGCTGAAGTAGCTCGCCTCACCGCCGTTGGTCTGGTAGATCGGGAACGACCGCAGCCCGTTCGCGGCCATGACCCCCAACTCGCCGGGTCGGATCTGCTTGTTGAGCGTCGACCCCGCGTAGTTCGCCAGGTAGCGCCCCACGATGCGGTAGCCGGCGTTTCGCAGCGCCTGCGCCCGTGCCGCCGTGACCTCGGTGACGCAGTCGGACGCGGTTCCTCTGCGCGTGTGGTCCCCGGTGGACACCAGCAGGGAGGCCCAGGTCTGGAAGTCCCCCCGCCCGCTCACGGGCAGTTTCACGAAGTTCTGGAACTCTTCGACCCGGTCGCCGAGCGAGGCGTCGAACCGGTCGGTGAACGCCGCCCCGGCACGCCGGTTGAAGACCATGGCCGCGCTGAACAGGCTCACCCAGGTGCCCGTCGAACCCTGCGCCACCGGATGGTTCCGCAGCCCGTCACGGGTCGCGGGTCCGAACGCCCCGGTCGCGACCGCGTCACTCATCCCCATCTCGAACTGCAGGGCGTAGATCAGCGCTTTCTGAACGTCCCTGGAGAAGTTGCCGTCGCAGGGGATGACGAAGAAGTTCTGGCGACCGACGTACCGGCCGTTGAGCCACTGCTGGATGGTGCGGATCTGGTCGGTTCCGCCGGACACGACGGTGTACGCGTCCATCGTGAGCAGCGCCTTGAACACCTTCGGCGTGACCCCGTCCCCGGGATACACGCCGCTCACGCCCATGTTCTGCTTCACCCGGGTCACGGACGCCGCCACCCGCGGGTTGTAGGTGCCCTCGATGTCGCCGCCGTCATAGCCCTTGCAGTACAGGGCGGACTGCACGACCCGGCAGACGGCCTCGTGCCGGGTGTTCGCGTCGATGACCGGGAACCGGGACCGCAGGGCGGTGAGCGTGGCGGGGCCGAAGCTGTCGGAGAGCGGAGTGAGGCCCAGTTCGTGCTGGAGCACACGGGTCAGCGCGTGCATCACCGTCCAGCTGGTTCTGCCGTTCTCCTCGACATCCGGAATCCCGTCGACGGCGTAGCTGTTGATGAACCTCTGCGCCTTCAGGACCATCTCGTCGGCCATTCGTGCCCCCTTCGTCCGCCCGCACCTGTGACAGATCGTCCACCCGCGCCCAGGCTTCGAGGGGCCTGTCGGAGGTGAAGGCACCCGAAAGGCCGTACGGCCGGGGCTCGTCCCGGCCGTACGGCGCACGGGTGGTTTGCCGCGTGGAAAGGCGAGTCGAGGGGAAAGGCTGCGGCATGCGCCTTCGTCACCTCACGCTCGCCCTGATCCTCGCCGCGGGATCAGCCGTGCTGCCCATCGCCTCGCCCGCCCAGTCCGCCGCCGCCGGATTCGGACGCTGTCCGGGCGGCAGCTACTGCCTCTTCGAAGACCCGGACGGAAACGGCCGCATGGTCGCCTTCCAGGGCGGAAGCCCGGATCTGCGCCGGCAGAACATGGACAACACGGCCTCCTCGTACGCCAACAACAGCGGCCGTCTGTGGTGCGTCTTCGACGACTACCGGTACAGCGAGGCCCACATCTCCCACGGGGCGCTGAACGGCCAGAGCGGGAACTTCGGCGAGATCAACGACCTCGCCAGCTCCACCCGAGGAGGGAACCTGCAGACCGGCTGCGGCTGACGGGAGGGGTCCTCAGGTGCGGTACGCGAAGTAGCGCGCGTTGGGGTAGGACGCGACCAGGCTCGCGAGCGACCTGCGGTAGGTGTCCGTGTCGTGGTAGGTCAGGTACGGCATGCCCTGCCTGTCGCGGTACGTCACCAGCATGGTGTGGTCCTTGGACCCGTCCTTGTCGAAGTCCACCTGCAGGACGTCGCCGACGTCCATCTGGTAGGCGCTCGCCAGGTTCGGGGCCCGCCGGTTGGACAGCGTGAACCAAGCCCATTCGTTCACCCCGACCCACGAGGTGCTCTGGCCCGCGCTCTCGTACCACCAGTTCCGGTAGTCGTAGGCGGAGCCGGGGACGGGCTTCCAGCCGCCCGCCTTCAGAGCCTGGCTGACGAAGTTGGTGCAGTCGCCGCCGGATCCGTTGAACTTGCGGTAGGCCGGGTTGTAGCTGCGCCAGTACTTCTCCGCGTACTGCGCCATGGCGGAGTAGCCGTAGGTGCCGCCCGTCTTGCCCGAGGGCATCGGCGTGCTGGGGTACTTGGTCGAGGCCGGCGTGCCGTCCGGGTACTGGTTGCCGTCGTCGTCGACCGTCTTCGTCCGGGCCACCGAGGGCTCGTCGACCGCGACGGGACCCTGGTCGCGCGCGGTGATCCTGGTCAGCTGCCAGCCGCCGTCCTTCGTGCCGGCGAGCTTCAGCTCGTGCCGCGTCGAGGACGCGGTGGTCTTCGGCCCGTCCCCGCGCACGTTCTTGTACGTGAGCGTCGAGGACGCGGTGACCTGGACGGTCGCCGTGTTGCCGGTGAGCGTGGCGCTGTCCACGACGACGCGGGTGTCCGCCTTCGTGTAGGCCTCGCCGAGCTGGGCAAGGCGCGACTTGCGGGCGCGCAGCGACCGCAGCGCGGCGTCCTCGTCCGTCCGCAGCCGGCCGGACATGCGCGTCGTCCCCGCGCCGGCGTCCGTGCCGCCGCGCCCCGCGCGGTCCTCCACCAGGGCCTGGGTGCGCCGGGAGAGGACATCGTCGGCGATGCGGGCGAAGGCGGCGAGTGACCGGTGGTCGGCCTTGCGGGGCGCATCACCGGCGTCCGCGTGCGCGGAGGGCGCGAGCAGACAGCCGGACGCCACGGCCGCGGTCAGACCGACGATGGCGGCGGGTCTGTATCTCTTGGGTATCGCTATGGATATCACTGCGTTTCCTCTTTCTTTGCCCGATCTCCCCGACCGGGGCACGAAATCTTGACACAACTGCGGCCCTTTTCAGACCCGTTGCCCCCGCTTTTTCGGCACCCGAAGGGCCCCGGACCAGGCATCCAGGGCCCCGGCGGCCGGGCCGCACGCCTCCAACTGCCTCTAATGTGAGCGCCAGAGCGCAGCAGAGGAGGCACACGGGGTGGGTGGGCGCAAGATGGCCACAGGTCAGGGCGGCGGGAGACGGCGGGCGGCAGCGGGGGAGCGCCGCGCGGCGACCGGCCGGCGCAGGAAGTCCAGGCAGCGGACCACGGGCGGCATACCCGGCGCCCTCGCCGGGGTGCGCGGACAACTGCGCCGACTGCGTCCGGCCTATCCCCGGCCGGGGCGCAGCGGTTGGCGCCGGTGGCTTCCCTCGTGGCGCCAGTGGCTGGGCGCTTTCGTGTACTCGGTCCTCGGTTTGACCGGCTTCGTCACGATCGCGTACGCCACCACGGACATACCGGATGACCTCAACTCGTTCGCCACGCAACAGGACAATGTGTACTACTGGTCCGACGGCAGCGTCATGGCCCGCACCGGCTGGGTCATCCGGCAGGAGATACCGCTGAAGAGGGTGCCGCCGAAGGTCCGGGGCGCCGTCCTCGCGGCCGAGAACGCGAGCTTCTACTCGGATGCCGGCGTCTCACCGTCCGGTGTGCTGCGCGCGGCGACCGCCGCGATCACGGGAGGAGAGACCCAGGGCGGGTCGACCATCACCCAGCAGTACGTGAAGAACGTCTACCTCAGCCAGGACCGCACCCTGTCGCGGAAGTTCACCGAAGCCCTGCTCGCCGTGAAGCTGGACAACCACATGAGCAAGGACGAGATCTTCCAGGACTACCTGAACACGAGCTGGTTCGGGCGGGGCACCTACGGCATCCAGCGCGCCTCGCACGCCTACTACGGCAAGGACGTCTCGCGCCTCAATCCCAGCGAAGGCGCCTTCCTGGCCTCTCTCCTCAAAGGCGCCGGACTCTACGACCCGGCCCTCGGCAAGGAGAACCGCGAGCGGGCCGTCGAACGCTGGAACTGGATCCTGGACCGCATGGTGTCGACCGGCCACCTCAGCCAGGCCGAGCGGGCCACCTACAAGAAGTTCCCCGAACCCACGAAGTCGGGCTCCGGCGACATCCCCGGCGCGCGGACCGGCTACCTGGTGGAGCTGGCCAAGCGCCACGCGATCAAATCCGGGCACATCACCGCGGCCGACTACGACCTGGGCGGCTACCAGATCCGCACGACCTTCGACCGCAAACGCACCAAGGCCCTGACCGCCGCCGTCCACCGGGCCGAGAAGGACTTCGACGCCGAGCGGCGGCCCGACACCGACCAGCACGCCAGGATCGGCGCGGCGAGCGTGGCCCCGGACGGCCGGCTGCTCGCCGTGTACGGCGGCCGCGACTTCCTGAAACAGGGCTTCAACCAGTCCAACGCGACGACCATTCCGGCCGGTTCGGCGTTCACCCCCTTCGTCTACGCCGCCGGGCTCGAGGACGGCGTCAAGCGCACCCGGGAGGGGGGCCGCACCCCCGTCTCCCCGGCCAGCGTCTACGACGGCGACGACAAGATCGCCGTACAGACACCCGAGGGGCCCTACTGGGACCGCAGCGGCAAGGTGGTCAAGGGCCGCAACGAAGGCGGCCGCGACTGGGGCGAGGTGACCTTGCGCCGGGCTGTCGCCGACTCCGTGAACACGCCCCTGCTCCAACTCGGCCTAGACGTCGGCCTGGACCGGGTGGAGAAGTACGCGCTGCGGGCGGGACTGCTCCCCTCCAGCCTGGGCCAACGGGTCCCCGTGTTCGCACTCGGGGAGAACTCGACGCCCAGCGCCATCCGGATGGCCGGCGCCTACCAGACCTTCGCCGCCGACGGCATGCACACCGACCCCTACTCGGTGAGCTCGGTGACCCGGGCCGGGGACGCCGTGCCGCTGACCGTGCCGCGACCCGCCCGGGCGATGTCGAAGAAGACCGCCCAGGCCGTCACGGACGCCCTGCGGGGCACCATGGCCGACGGGTCGGCGAAAGCGGCGGGCGCGGCACACCCCGGCGCCGTGGGCAAGACCGGGACGACCACCGCGAACACGGCGGGCTGGTTCGTGGGAGGCACCCACGACGAGACGACGGCCGTGGTCGTCTACCGCATGTCGCTCAAGGACCTGGTGCCCCTGCCGCTCAAGGGTCTTGGCGGCGACGATCCCACCACACCCGCCAGCCGACGGGCGGTGGACCTGTGGACCCACTACATCGAGGCGCTCACCTAGGGCCTGTGTCGGAAGTCCCGCCTGCCCGCGCGGCAGGCCGTCCCGCTACCGGATGACCGATTTCCACTTCGGTGCCTGCGCCGGGTCGAGCAGGCGCAGCCGGTCCAGGACCTTCGGGTCCTGGACGTCGAGCCAGTCGGCCAACTCGCGGAAGGACACGCAGCGCACCTCCTTGCGCGGACAGACCTTGCGCATCACGTCCTCGACGGCGTTCATGTAGATGCCGCCGTTCCAGTCCTCGAAGTGGTTGCCGATGAACATCGGCGCCCGGCTGCCGTTGTAGACGCGGTTGAACCCGTTCATGTACGACGTGGCGACCTGCGTCTGCCACGCCGGGTACTTCGCCGGGTCGCCCTCGGTGCTGTCACCGGACTGGTGATAGAGGAAGTTGAAGTCCATGGAGAGGACCTGCACCTCCTTGCCCTCCAGGGGCAGGAGTTGCAGGGGGAAGTTCCAGAGGCCTCCTGCCTTGGACGGCCATATCTGGAAGTCGCCCGACGAGCTCGCGTCGTAGCGCCAGCCGAACGGCTTGGCCGCGGCGAGGAGGTTCTGCTGCCCCTCCAGGCAGGGCGCACGGCCGCCGACCACCTCCCGGTCCGGATCGAACGGCAGGGGCGCCTCCTTGGTGAACCCGGTGTTGGTCTTCCACTCCTTCATGAACGCGTACGTCTGCTCGATCTCGCTCTTCCACTCCCCGGCACTCCAGTCACCGCCGCCCTTGGGGCCGCAGAAGTGCCCGTTGAAGTGCGAACCGATCTCGTGCCCGTCCTTCCAGGCGCCGCGCAGCTGCTCCAGCGTGGTCTGGATGTGCGGGACGGTCGGATACGAGATGGCGGCCGACCCGGGGTTGTGCTGCGGCGGACGGTAGAGCGACTTCTTGCTCTCCGGCAGGAGGTAGATCCCGGTGAGGAAGAACGTCATGTGAGCCCCGCTCTCGCGGGCCACTTGGCGGAAGTGGGAGAAGCGGTGGTCATCGCCCTCCAGCGCGCCGTCCCAGGAGAAGACCACGAACTGCGGCGGCTTCTCACCGGGCTTGAGCTTCTTGGGCTTGAGCTGCTTGGACTGCGGCCCGGTGTACGAGGTGGAGCCGTCCCCCAGCACCCGCACCTTGCCGTCCCACTTCTCCTCCCCCTTCTTCGCCCGCTTGGCAGCACGGGCCTTCTGCGCCGCACTGCCCGAAGAAGCGGACGCGGTGCGCCCGGAGCCGTCCCCGTCCCCCGAGGAGTCGCCCAGAGCGATGACACCTGTGGTGGCCACCCCGCCCAGCCCGATCACAGCCGCGACCACGGCCATCTGCTTGCGCCGCCGCGCCTTCGTACGCGCCTTGCGGGCAGCGCGGGCCCCGGCCCGGGCGGGGCCAGTGCCGTCGGGTTCGATCACTGCGGTCCCACCCCGTGGCCGGCGCGGCAGGGCCACGCGTGAATTGTTTGTATGAATATAGGACCGAGTGCGTGAGTGTTCGCAATCCGGGTCGCTTGAAGGGCCTCGCCGGTGCCGCGCGCCGCGCCCCTCCTACTCCCGGGGGAGTACGTGTGATCACCTCGCCCGTCGGACGCCCGGGCCGGCCGCCCCGGTCTAGCGTGACCGTCATGGACGAGCAGCGCGAAGGCAGGCCGGACGGTCCGCCCCCGAGACGGGGCGGGCCGCCCTGGTGGCGGCACGGGCCGCCCTGGTGGAACTCCGGGTCCGCAGGGACGGCCGGGGCGGAGGCGGGGGCGACGGCCCGTCGTCTGCCGTGGCTGACCACGGCCGCGCTCACCGTCTTCGTGCAGGTCGGCTCCAGGTTCGCCGAGCACGGCCAGCTCGAACGGCAGGACCTCGACGCCTTCGCCCGGGTGCTGCTGTTCCTGGCCACGGCGGTACTCCTGCTCCGCCACCGGCACCCCGTACCGGTCGTGTACGCCACCGCGGCGCTCACCCTCGTCTATGTCGCCGCCGGTTTCCCCTACGGCCCCGTCTTCCTCGCCGTCGCCGTGGGCTGCTTCGCCGCGATCGTCGCGGGCCGCCGGCGTGCGGCCTGGGGCGCGGTCGGCGGGCTGTGGGCGGGGCATCTGCTGATCGCCCACTGGCTCTACCGGTGGCTGCCGCCCGGCGACGACGGCGCCCGCCCCTGGAGCGAGGAACTCGCCGTCGCCGTCTGGGTCGTCGCGATCGTCGCCGTCTCCGAACTCGCCCGCGTACGCCGTGAACAGTGGGCGAAGGAGCGTGCCGAGCGCGCGCAGGCCGCGAAGCGGCGGGCGGACGAGGAACGGCTGCGGATGGCACGCGAGCTGCACGACGTCCTCGCGCACAGCATCTCCGTCATCAACGTGCAGGCGGGCGTCGGCCTCGCGCTGCTCGACTCCGACCCGGAACAGGCCCGCACCGCGCTGACCACCATCAAGGCCGCGAGCAAGGAGGCACTGGGAGAGGTGCGCCAGGTCCTCGGCACCCTGCGCGCCCCAGGGGACGCACCGCGCGCCCCGGCACCCGGCCTCGACCGGCTGCCCGAACTCGTCGAGCAGGCCGGGAGCGCGGGCCTGACCGTCGAAGTCACCACGGAAGGAGCCCTGGTGAAGCCGGCACCCGGCACGGACCTCGCCGCGTTCCGCATCGTCCAGGAGGCGCTGACCAACGTCGTACGTCACTCCGGTTCACGTCACGCACGCGTGCTGGTGCGCCACGAAGCGGCCGCGCTCACCCTGCGGATCGACGACGACGGACCCGCCACCGGCACCGACGCGGGCGGCAGCGGCAACGGACTCGCCGGAATGCGGGAGCGCGCCGCCGCACTCGGTGGCACGATCGAGGCGGGCCCGCGCCCGGACGGCGGCTTCCGCGTGACCGCCGTACTGCCCCGGGCGGCGGACGAGGATTCCGGGGCCCGCACGGCACCTCGGGAGGACCAGTGATCCGCGTACTGCTCGCCGACGACCAGTCGTTGGTCAGAGCGGGTTTCAAGGCGCTGCTCGACGCACAGCGGGACATCGGCGTCGTGGGGGAGGCCGCGGACGGCGACGAGGCGGTGCGGCTGGTGCGGGAGCTGCGCCCCGACGTCGTCCTGATGGACATCCGGATGCCGGTTCTCGACGGGCTCGCCGCCACCCGCAGGATCACCGACGCACCCGGCCTCGGCGACGTGAAGGTGGTCATGCTCACCACCTTCGAACTGGACGAGTACGTCTTCGAGGCGATCCGCTCCGGCGCTTCGGGTTTCCTCGTCAAGGACACCGAGCCGGACGAACTGCTGCGCGCGGTCAGGGCGGTGGTCGAGGGGGACGCGCTGCTGTCGCCGGGCGTGACGCGCCGCCTCATCGCCGAGTTCGCGGCGCGTTCCAAGGAACCGGCGGCGGCCGACACCCTCGCGGGCCTGACCGAGCGCGAGCGTGAGGTGATGGCCCTGGTCGGCATCGGCCTCTCCAACGAGGAGATCGCGCGCCGTCTGGTCGTCAGTCCGCTCACGGCCAAGACCCATGTCAGCAGGACGATGGTGAAGCTGAACGCCAGGGACCGCGCTCAACTCGTCGTCCTCGCCTACGAGTCGGGCCTCGTCCGCCCCGGCTGGCTGGGCTGATCCGACGGATCAGGCGGCCGCGGCGCCCGCCCGTGGCGCAGGAGGACGGCCACGAGGACCGCGAAGAAGACGACGGCTCCGGCGATCATGCCGGCCCGGACCAGCGTGCCCTCGCTGGGTGAGCGCACGCCGAAGAAGAACGCCGGTGACGCCACCGCCAGCATCGTGCCTCCGGCGAGGGACGCCGCCACGAACAGCGCGTAGGCGATCTCGACCGTGTCCGCGTCGCGCTCCGCCTGCGTCCGTCGCCCCATCCTCCGAGTGTGCGGTGCGCACTCCCCGTGGGCAATGACCCGGTCGCGTACGGGGCTGCGCCCGGCCGCCGCGCCTGCCGCCGACAGGCCCCCCTCCAGTGGCGGCCCGCATGAAGCGTGCATACAACGGGATACACGCTCATGTGCGGGGCGAGGGTGCCCCGCTGAAATGGAGAGACGACATGGCCGCTGAGTCATTCTCCGCCGCAGGGGAAACGTCCGGGACCGGCGAACCGCTGGTGTCCACGTCGGTCCATTGGGGCACCGCGCAGCTCGGCGTCCCGACGCGCGCGGAACCCGCCCCCTGGCAGCAGCCGGCCGCCCGCACCACCGAAGAGGCAGTACCGGACCGGCCAAGGGCCGCGGACGTCGCCGACGCCGTTCCCCCCGTGCGCGACCGGGCCGTTGACGCCACCGAGGGCAGGCCGCCGGACACGGCGGCGCCCGATACCGAGGACGACGCGGTGGAGGAGCTCATACGCGTCGCCGTCGTGTCGCGGCCGCTGGACGACGTGGTCGACCTCGTCACCCTCCTGGAGCAGTCGCCCGACGGCATGCCGACCGCCGCCTCCGTACTCCGCCTGGCGGCCGTGGCCCGCTCCGTCGACGACGTCACCCGGCTGGTGGAACTCCTCGGCCCGCCGCAGCACCCCGCCGACCACATGGACGAGGCCATCCGGCACGCCGCCGAGGAACGGCCCATCCCCGAGGTGAGCCGACTCGTCCACCTCCTGTCCCGTCCTCCGCACGACCCGCACAGCGGCGCCGAAGTGGTGCACGCCGCCGGCACGACCAGGACGGTCGAGGATCTGATGCAGCTGATCGGCAGCCTGCGGGAACAGCAGGAGACCGGGGGCGCCCCCGGCGTGCCGGTCGGCGACAGCGCCGTGGCCACCGGCACGGACGGCACGGCGGCAACCAACACCACCGCGGGCACCAGCACCGGCGCGGACACCACCGCCGCCGACGCCGGGAAATCGACCGCCGCCCCCGCCCGCACCGCGTCCGCTCCGAACGCTCCCGAGGCCCCGGCCACGCAGGTCCGGAGCCGGACCTCGCTGGTGTGGCTGCGCCGCGTGGCGGGCGTCCTGCTCCTGCTCTGCGCGGCGGCCCACTTCCCGCTGACCTGGTCGGGCGCGCCGACCGTCGGCCTCGCCGCCGCGCTCGGCATCTCCGTCGTCTGTGCCGCGGCGGGTGCGGCCCTGTGCCTGAGCGGATCCCCGTTCGCGGCCGTGGCCGGCACCTTGGTGGCCGGTGCGCTGACCGTCGCCCATCTCGTGGACGACCGGATCGACTCGCGGACGCTGGCCTTCGCCCTGCGGCCCGAGCGGGTGACGGCACCGGTCCCGACCCTGTCCGCGGCGATCGCGACCCTCGCCTCGCTGCTGGTCGTGGCTCTCACGATCGCCGCCCTGAGGGCATCGGCCGACCGCGAGCGCGCCTGACCACTCTGAATGCGTATGCATTTAATGCCGGTGCAACGACCGGTCGGAACTCTGCTACCGTGCGGTCCCATGGCGGCGAAAACGGCCGAGCAGGGGCTCGTGGAGCGCGAGCAGGGGCTCGTGGATCAATGGCGCGGCATCCTCGCGGTGCACGCGCGCACCCTGTGCGAGCTCGACCGGGAGTTGCACCCGCACGGTCTGGGCGCGAGTGACTTCGAGGTCCTCGACGTACTGGCCGAGGGATCGTCGGACGACGGCGGCTGTACGTTCCGCGTGCAGGAGATCTCCGCTCAGGTCCACCTGAGCCAGAGCGCGCTCTCCCGCCTCATCGGACGGCTGGAGAAGGACGGTCTCGTGGAGCGCGGCATGTGCAGCGAGGACCGTCGCGGCGTACGCGTGTCCCTCACCGACAAGGGGCGCGCACTGCACCGCAAGGTGCGGCCGCTGCAGCGGGCCGTCCTCGGGCGGATGCTCGACACGTCCACGAGCTGACGGTCCCACCCGCCGCTCGCGTCACCCCATGACGATGGCCGACTTCTCCCGCCACAGCGCCGCCAGCGCGGTCTCACCCGTCACCTGCGGGAACGGCAGCCTGTTCCACAGCGCGAGATAGAGCCGCGTAGCGGGCCCCGACACCTCGCAGTCGGCGGGCGCCGTCGCGCCGTGCTCAACGACCGGTGGCCCGTCGGAGAGGCGCAGCGTCCAGGTCCGCGCGTCGGTGGCCCGCACCCTCAGTACGCACGGAACGTCACTGCGCACCCGGCTCTTCTTGCGGGCGTGGAAGCCGAACAGCAGCTCCTCGATCCCGTCCACGGCGAAGTCGACGTCCAGCGGCGACGGCGTGCCCCCGCGCGCGGACTCGGCGTCCACCCGGTGCACGGTCGTCTCGTTCGCCTGCCGCCGGGCCCAGAAGGCCAGCGGCGAGGGCGAGGGCAGAAAGGTCCAGCACTCGACGTCGGGCGGGGCCGATTCGAGCGTGGCGACGAGGGCGGCGTGGCCCTCGCGGAACCACTCGACGAGGGAGTCGCCGTCCAGGTCGGGGAGTTCGCCGCCGAGCCGGTAGGAGGTGCGCCGCTCGGTGAGGAACGCCGCGGCCCAGCGGTGCACCATCCCGGCGTGCCGCAGCAGGTCCCGCACCTGCCAGCCCGGGCAGGTCGGCACCTTGGCGTCGGTCCCCGCCTCAGCGGCGGCCCGGGCGAGCAACTTGCCCTCTTCGGCGACTATTTGAATGTGCTCGGAAATCTCCATGCGGGCGATTGTGTCGGACGGAGCGCGCCGGAACCGGAACCTCCGGGTGATCTGGGACCGATTGTGTACGCTCCGTAGCCACCGGGGCCGCGGACTTCTAGGGTGACGCCCATGCGGATAGGTGTGAACGTCCCCAACTTCGGGCCGGGGACGCACCCGGAGCACCTCGCCCGTTGGGCCGAGACCGTGGAGGGCCTCGGCTTTGAACTCCTGATGATGTCCGACCACGTGGCGGTCACCCCCGACGTGGCCGAGCAGTACCCCGCGCCGTTCTACGAACCGTTCACCACCCTCGCCTGGATGGCGGGCATCACCACCGGGGTACAGCTGGGCACGACCGTGCTCATCACCCCCTACCGGCACCCCCTCCTCGTCGCCCGCATGGCCGCCAACCTCCACCAACTCAGCGGCGGGCGGCTGATACTCGGGGTCGGGGTCGGCTGGGCACGCAAGGAGTTCGAGGCGCTCGGCGTCCCCTTCGAGCGGCGCGGCGCGCTGACCGACGCACACCTGCGGACACTGCGCACCGCGTGGCGGAACGACGCCGACTACCGCTCCGGACAGATCCCGCTCTGGATCGGCGGGAACAGCGACGCGGCCATGCGCAGGGCGCTGCGTTTCGACGCCCCCTGGCATCCGCTGCGGTTCACGATGCCCTGGTTCAGGGAGGCACTGGTGCGGCTGAAGGGAATATCGGCCCGGCTCGAAAGGCCCGTACCGGGTCTCGCGCCGCGCATCCGCCTGCGGCTCACCGGGAAACCGGTCGACGGCCCGGACCGCCGCGCCGGAGAAGGCACTCTCGAGCAGCTCCTGGAGGACCTGGAGGAGCTGCGTCTGGCGGGCGCCGACACCGTGCTGCTCGACCCGTACCACGGAGATCCGGACGAGACCTTGCGGCCCGAGAAGGCCTGGCAGGCGCTGGCCGTCGTGGCCGCGCACCGGACGTGACGGGTATAACGAATATAACGGATGCAACAGACATCGCGGATGTTACGGACGTGACGGAAAGGAAGCCACAGTGGTGATGCCTCACGACCGCGACCTGCCCCACCTGCGCCGCTGCATCGAGCTGGCGGCCGAGGCGCTGGACGCGGGCGACTTGCCGTTCGGGTCCGTGCTCGTCGACGCGGACGGCGCGGTCAGGGCCGAGGACCGCAACCGCGAGTCCACCACCGGCGACCCGACGGCCCACCCGGAGCTCGCCCTCGCCCGCTGGGCGGCGACCCGTCTGACCCCCGCGGAACGCGCCGCGGCGACGGTGTACACCTCGGGGGAGCACTGCCCCATGTGCGCCGCCGCGCACGGCTGGGTCGGCCTCGGCCGCATCGTGTACGCGAGCTCGTCCCGGCAGGCCCGCGAGTGGAAGGCCGAGTGGGGCGTGCCCGCCACCTCGCCCTTGAGCCCGCTGACCATCCAGGACGTCGTGCCTGGCCTGGACGTCGCCGGGCCGTTCCCCGAACTGTCCGACGAGGTACGCGAGTTGCAGTGGCGCTACCGCAAAGGGCGGGCCGGGACCGACTGACGCCGGCCCCGGCCCACTCGATGCCGCCGCCTCAGACCATGAACTGGTCGTACTTGGCCATGTGTTCCCGCAGCTCCTCCATGCTGGGGTTGCGCCCGTTGGCGGTCAGCCGACCGAGGCCCCGGAAGTAGTCCTCGCGGTCGTAGATCGGGTAGAACATGATCAACAGGGTGGCGTCCTCGGTGCCCCGGTTGGTGAAGCCGTGCGGCTCGCCCCTGGGGACGTACGCGAACGCGCCCGGCTCACCGACCACCTTGCGGTCGCCGATGGTGAACTCGATCTCACCCTTGACCACGTAGAACATCTCGGTGGACTGCTTGTGGATGTGCGGGGCCGCGCCCTTCGCCTCCGGAGCCATGTGGTGCTCGAAGAAGCCGAACTCCCCGTTGGAATCGGGCGTGGTGAGCTTCAGATACGTCCTCTTCGTGTCCCGGATGTCGACGTACTCACCTTCACCTGCGGGGACGTACAGCGGAACGGACATTGATCCCTCCAAGGGTCACGGGCTGATGGATTGCGGAAGTTGCGGGGTCATCGAGGCGCGGGCCTGCGCCCACCGGCCGATGACCGGCGCGGCGAGGCCGCAGACGGCGAACAGCGCGGCAAGCACGGCCCACCCGGTGGTGCCCGCCGTGATGACCAGGCCGACCACGAGCGGTGCCGCGATCTGCTGGACGGCCACGCCGAGCCAGAAGACCGACAGATAGACGCCTTCCTGGCCGGGCGCCGCCAGCAGATACGAACCGCCCCAGCCGCCGGCGGACTGGAACAGCTCGCCCGCGGTCAGCGCGACCATGGCGAGGAGCAGCACGCCGACCGCCACGAGGACGGGCGGCTTCGGCGCCGCGATCAGGAGCAGACAGCAGACGGCGAGGGCGATGCCCGCCCGCACCAGCGCCCGCGCGGACCCGGCGATGGTCTCGGTGCCGCGGCTCGCGCGGACCTGAAGCGCCACCGCGAGCACGGTGTTGACCGCCACGAGGGGCGAGATCACCGCGGCCGGGGCCTCGGTGTGTTCGACGATCCACAGCGGGACGCCGATGCTCAGCAGCGTCATGTGCATCGTGAGCACCGCGTTGATCCCGGTGAACGACAGGAACGGCCCGTCCCGCAGCGCGTCGGCGGAGAAGCGGCGGCGCAGGCTCTTCGCCGGGGTGCCGAGCACCGGCAGCCGGTGGGCGAGGAGCGCGAGCACGGCGAACGAGACGGCGTTGAGCAGGAGGATCGCGGCGTAGCCCGCCCGGGTGTCGATGAGCAGCCCGACACCGCCCAGCAGGGCGCCGACGGTGAAGCCGACATTGCGCAGCGACCGCAGCACCGCGACGACCCTGACCCGGTCGTCGGTCGCCGTAACCTGCCCCACCAGGGCCTGTTCCATCGGCGCCGCGGCCTTGTCGACGAGGCCGAGCAGGCACACCACCGTCAGGAACTGCCACAGGTTCTGGACGAACGGGTAGAGGACGAAGCAGCCGCAGCGCCACAGGCTGACGCCGACCAGCACCTTCTTCGGGCCGATCCGGTCGGCGAGGATGCCGATGGGGACGGCGGTGGCCAGCGCGATCGTGGCGGACAGGGTCAGGCCGAGACTCAGCTCGCCCACGGAGAGCCCGACGGACCGCGTGATGAACGGTACGGAGACGGCCAGGAAGGCGCCCGTGCCGACGGCGTCGATCATCGCCATCACGGACAGCCGCAGGCCGACCCGTCCGCCCGGGACGGACCTCGGCCATCCCCGGACGCGCTGCCAGAGAACAGACATCTGCTTCCTCACTCCGTGGTGATGTGGATGGCCGCGTCCGCGTCCAGGACGCGTCGGCGTGCGCTGTACGCGTCGGGTCCTGTCGCGATCACGTGTCCGGCGCGGTCCCACGAGGACGCCCACGGCCGGACCTCCTGCCCGGCCTCGACGTCGATCTCCACCGTCTCCACGCCGGGCAGTGCCCGCGCCGCGTCCGTCCCGTCGACCGCCGTGACGGTGCCGGGTTCGGCGGCGAGGAACCGGATGGCCGAGGTGAGCCGGGCGGTACGGGGGAGGGTGACCGGACGGCCGGCGAGCAGGTCGATGAGGGCCAGCCTGATCCGCGTGCCGTACGCCAGGTCGTTCAGGTCGATCAGATAGTCGCCGGGGCAGCGTCCCGCGCACTCCACCAGCGCGGGGCCGGACGCGGTCAGGATCCACTCGGCGTGCAGGATCCCGGTGTCGTACCCGGTCGCCGCGACCAGGGCCCGCATGGCCGCCTCGAACGCGTCCCGGGTGTCCCGGTCGAGCGGAGCGGGCAGGAGGTGGCCGATCTCCACCGGGTACGGTCCCGGGATCACCGTCTTGGCGGTGACGTTGTGGAAGATGATCTCGCCCTGCCGCACCAGTGCCTCGACGCTGTACTCGGGCCCGCGCAGGCGCTCCTCGGCGAGGAAGCGCCACGTCATCCGCCGGTCGGGCACCTGCTCGTACTCGGCGGCGCGGGACGTGCGCTCCCACGCCCGCGCCGCGCCGTCCGCGTCGACGGAGTCGAGGAGCTGTACGCCGACGCTGGCCTGCCGGTTGGCCGGCTTGACCACGACGGGGCTCTCGCCCGCGAAGGCGAGGATGTCCTCGGGCCCGTGCACCTCGCGCCAGCGCGGACCGCGGACACCGCCCGCGTCGCACACCTCCCGCAGCCGGACCTTGTCCCGCAGCGCCTGCGCGGCGGGTTCCGTCGCGCCCGGCAGCCCGAGCTTCTCGGCCAGCGCGGCCGCCGCCGGCACCGCGTACTCCAGGCCCGGCACGACCGCCGCCACCGGGCGTTCGGCCGCCAGATCGGCCGCCAGGTCCAGGGCCCCGGCCGACTGCTGGTAGTGCGCGGGCACGATCCGGTCGAGGCAGCCGAAGCGGCTCGCCGCGTCCCGCAGTCCCCGCTTGCGGATGATGTCGGGCTCTTCGAGCACGACGACACAACCGTCGGGAACACTCCCGTCGATGGCGCGCAGGTAGGCCGCGTTGTAGCCGACGAACACGACCTGCGCGTCGGTGCCGGGGGCGGCAGGTGCCCCCTCGGCCCGGCCGTCCGCACGGACCGGCGTCCCGTCGATGACGACCTCCAGGGTGGCGAGCGCCTCCGCCAGCCGGGCCCGGGTCTGCCCGGGTGTGGAGCCGGAGACGATGACGTGCCCTTGGCGCGCCTTGGAGTCACGCACCTCCCCGACGGTGTCGCCCGGACGCAGTCGGAGCGTCAACTCATCCACGTACGGCAGCCGTTGCAGCCTCTCCAGGCCGCGGATCGCGTCGACGCGTCCCGGCGGGAAGGTGAAGAACCGCACGGCGGCCGTCGCCGTCGGCTCCGGCACCTCGGCCGGCGCGCCCGCCAGGCCCGCGAAGACCGCCCGCTCCATGTCGAGTCCCGCGGCCAGCTCGACGAGGCGCGGGATGCGGTCGCCGCCGAGCCGGGCCTGCGACTCGACGATGCGCGGCCCCCGCTCGGTCCAGATCACCTCGGTGTGCGCGGGCCCGAACCGGTACCCGCACACCGTCAGGAAGCGGACCGCCAGCTCCTCGACGGCCCTCCTGCGATCCGCCGGCAGCGGCGCGGGATGGACGTGCCCCACCTCCACGAACAGCGGCGGCGGCCCCAGCACCTTCTCGGTGACGCCGACGACCCGGTGCACGCCGTCCTGGCTCAGCGTCTCCACGCTGTACTCGGGGCCGCGCAGATACTCCTCGACCAGGAAAGGACCGTCATAGCCGTACGTGTCCACGAGCGTCGTCCACGCCGCCCGGTCCCGCGGCTCACGCCACAGGAACACGCCCCGGCTGCCCGCGAGCGCGACCGGTTTGACCACCGCGGGAAGGCCGATCCGGTCGACGGCGGCCGGCACCTCGTGCCGCGTCGGCGCCGACTCGTAGGCCACCGGCGACAGTTCGCGCCGCGCGAGCAGCTCGCGCATCGCGTGCTTGTCGGAGAGGCAGCGGATCGCCGTGACCGGATTGACCTCGGCACGCAGCTCCTCGGCCACCTCGTGGGCCGTCACCATCGTCTCCTCCCTGCCGAGGTGGAGGATCACCGACGCGCGGTGTTCCGTGGCCACGTCGCGCAGGGTGCGCCGCAGCAGCTCCCGGTCACGGAAGTCCACCGTCACGAACAGGTCGGCGGCGGCGCGGACGTCGTCGAGGTAGCCGGGCGTCTCCAGACGCGGATCCCAGATCGCGCCGACCCAGAACCCTTCGGCCCGTGCCTTGCGCACGAACTGGCGGTAGGGCATCACCATCAGCAGGCGAGGCCGGTCGCCGGTGTGCCAGCTCGACAGCGGCAAAGGAGCAGTCATCGGGCACCGCCCGCGGTGTTCTCGTGGGCGAGCAGGCTGAGGTAGCGCTCGCCGGTGTCGGGCAGCAGCGTCACGATGCGCCGGCCCCGGTACTCGGGGCGGGCGGCGAGCACGCCCGACGCGTGGACGACCGCGCCGCCCGAGACACCGGCCATCAGACCGGCGTGCAGGGCGAGCCGCCGGGTGGTGTCCAGGGCGTCCGCGTCGGACACCGTGATCACCTCGTCGATGAGGCTCTGCTGCGTGGTCGGCGCGATGAAGCCGCCGTTGAAGCCCGGGATGCCGTGCGCGCCGGGCTCACCGCCGGACAGCAGCGGCGAGCCCGCCGGCTCCACCGCCACGATCCGCACAGCGGGATGACTCTCGCGGAGATAACGCCCCGCGCCACTGAGCGTACCGCCGGTTCCCACTCCGCAGACGAACACGTCGACGCGTCCGCCGACGTCGCTCCAGATCTCGGGGCCCGTGGTCTCGTAGTGCGCCCGAGTGTTGTCCGGGTTGTCGTGCTGGCGGCAGAACCACGAGCCCGGCGTCCGCCGGTGGAGCTCCTCCGCCCTGTCGACCGCCGCCCGGTAGCCGTCGGAGTGCGGGCTGCGCACCACTTCGGCGCCCAGCGACCGGAGCATCGACACACGCTCCGGCGTCGCGTTGTCCGGCAGCACGATGACGCAGCGGTAACCGCGGTCCGCGGCCAGAGCGGCCAGCGAGATGCCGGTGTTGCCGGAGGTCGCCTCGATCACGGTGCCGGAACCCGGCACGAGCAGCCCCTGCTTCTCGGCGCCCCGCAGCATCGCGAGGGCGGCCCGGTCCTTGCTGCTCGACCAGGGGTTGAACAGCTCCAGCTTCGCGAGCACCTCGGCGTCCGCCGGGGCGCCGTCGACGATCCGGTCCACCGGCAGCCTCAGCAGCGGCGTGCCGCCGATGAGGTCGACGAGGGAGTCCGCGACCGGACGCCGGGAGACCGGCTCGGTGCGGATCCCGATCTCCTGGACGGCCGCCTCCGCGGTGCGCGCCGCCAGTTCGGCCGTCTCGGCCACCACGAGCACATGGCCGGCGCGGTCGCCGTTGCGCCTCAACTCCCGTGCAACGGCACCCGGTGTGGGCTTGACGACGACTTCCTCGACGCCCGGGAGCGCGGCGGCGCGCTCCCGGCCTGTGACCGACACCACCCGGCCGGGCTGCGCCGTCAGATAGCGGATCGCCGCGCCCCCGACCGGATTTCGCGGCAGCACCGGGTCGGGCAGCGGCTGGCCGAGGTACTGGCGTGCCACCAGCTCCAGGGACTTGATGCCGAGGGCCCGGTCGACCAGGTAGGTGATCTTCCCACCGGCCGGCCGCGGGTTGATCTCCACGAGCTTGGGCCCGGACGCCGTCAGCTTCACTTCGACATGGGCCATGCCCAGGTCGAAACCGACCGCCCGCAGCGCCTGCACGGCCAGGTCGCCGCAGGCACGCACGAGCGGCTCCGGCAGCCGGGACGGGAAGGTGTGGGCCAGCTCGACGAAGTAGCCGAGGCCGACGACCGACTTGTCGGTCACCCCGAACACCTCGTACCGGTCGCCGTCGGCGAGCACCTCCACGCTGACCTCGGGGCCGCTCATGTACTCCTCGACCATCAGCTCGTCGTGGCGGGCCTGGCCGCGGGTGTTCTCCGCGCGGGACCGGATCAGGGCGACGTGCTCGGCGGCCTGCTCCGGGGTGTCCACGAGGCGTACGTCCGCGCTGCTGGTCTCGTCGGCCGGCTTCACCACACAGGGCAGGCCGACCTCGGCCGCGGCCGCCGCCGCCTCGCCGGGTGTCCGTACGGTGCGGAACGCCGGTATGGGAACGCCGAGTTCGGCGCAGCGGCGGCGCATCAGCGCCTTGTTGCGCGCGGTGGCGACACCGTCGACGCTGACCGTGGGGAGCCCGAGGTGGACCGCCACCTCGGCGGCCACGACCACGTCGTACTCGGCCAGGGTGAGGAACGCGTCGAAGGGCTGCTCGGCCCCGGCGGCGTGCACGTGCGGCAGGAGCTCCTCGAAGACGTTCGTCTCGCACCGGACGATGTCGTCGACGTAACGGTCGAAGTAGGCGGGCCCGCCCGGGACGTCGAGGTAGCGCTCCAGATCGCGGGTGAAGAAGGTGACGCGGCAGTCGAGTTCCTTGATGATCTGCAGGCCCTCGAAGCCGGAACCGGAGAGATTGCTCTCCAGGACTCCGACGTGGATCATTCTGTGCCTCCGTTGGCAAACCGGCTCGCGGCCGGGGACGAATTCGTTGATGTACGGGACGGGCGGGCCGTCACCAGCAACCCGCGGTGGCCAGGGTGCGGAGCAGCTGCTCCGACTCGGCGCGCTCCGCGGCCGACAGCGGTACGGTGACCGCGGCCACGGGGGCGGCCACCCGGGCCCCGGGCGGCACGTCGCCCAGGACCAGCGAACCGGCGCCGATCAGCGCGTCGTCGCCGACGGTGACCGGACCGAGGACGATCGCGTTGGTGCCGATCACCACCCGGTCGCCGACGACGGGGTGCCGCCGGGCGCCCGGCGGCCGCCGCCCGTCCCGCCACCAGCCGACCGCGCCCAGCGTGACCTGGTGGAAGATCGTGACGTCGTCGCCGATCTCGACGGTCTCCCCGATGACGACGGCGGCTCCGTGGTCGATGAACACGCGCCGGCCGAGCCGGGCGCCCGGATGGATCTCGATGCCGCCGGTCGCCGCCCGGGCCACGTAGGCGATGAAGCGGGCGAGTTGACGCCGTCGGCGGGTGTGGAGGGCGTGCGCCGCCCGGTGGGCCCACAGGGCCGGCAGAGCGGGGTGCAGCAGCGCCTGCGCACGTGTGTGGATCGACGGGTCCCGCTCCACGATCATGGAGAGGTCCTCCCGCGCCCTGGTGATTGCCTCGCGCATGGGATCAGCCGCCTCAGTAGTCCGGACTCTTGACGAGATGGCCCGGGTCTTCGACGATCTCCGGGATGTAGACCCGCTCGTTCCACACGTCCTGCGCGACGGGCTCCAGGGCGATGGACACCACCCCCTCGTCGACGGAGAACGCGGTCCTGACCGCGCTCGTGATCGCGTCCACGAGGGCCGATAACTGGGCCTCTTCGAGGTTGTTCGGGAAGTGCTTGATGTTGACGTGGGGCACCGGGATGACCTTTCGGGTGAGTCGTGCGGCGCGGAGGGCGGTGACGAGTTCGTCCACCCCGTGCGCGCGCAGCAGTGCGTAGTGGTCGGCCCGCAACCGGTTGATCCGGGGAGGCGCGGTCGACAGCGCGGGGCCGTGGCGGCGGCCGGGTCCGTGTCCGTGGTCGATGAAGGAGTCCTGGTCACCGGCGGCCCGGAACACGGTGACCGGCGCGGTGACCCGGTGCCCCGTCATGTCCTCGGGCCCGTACTCGAACAGGTACGTCAGCCGCACCACGGCGACGATCCTGCGCACCAGCTCGCGGTCCAGATGCTCGAACCGGTCGCAGAGGCACGCGACGAAGGACTCCTCGTCGTGGGTCGACGCCAGGCATTCGGCGATCGCGGACCGCTGGATGTTCCCGGCGAAAACGGAGTAGAGAATGGCGACGAAGGCGGGGTCGGTGAAGTCGACCGACGCCCCCGTGGGCGCACCGTCCCGTGCCTCCACGGTCTCCACGGGCGGCTTGCCGGGCGCCAGGAGGATCACCTCGTCGACGCGCTCCCCGGCCTGTTCCAGCTGCCGGGCCACCGCGAAGGCGACCCGGGCCCCGAAGGAGTAACCCCACAGCGTGTACGGTCCCTTCGGCTGCGCCTGCCGGATGAGCTCGATGTCCTTCGCGACCATCTCGTCGAACGTCGGGTACGCGCGCTCGCCCGGGTTGATGCCGTACGCCTGGACGCCGAGGAACGGCCGCGCGAGGCCGAGCCTGCCGGCCAGCAGCCGCAGACTCATGGGGTAGCCGCCGAGGCCGGGCCAGCAGAACACCGGCCGCCCGTCGTCCGGGCCGCCGAGCCGCACCAGACGGGACAGCGCGGTGGTGGGCGTACGGTCGACGAGCCGCGCGAGACCAGCGACGGTCGGCGCGTCGAACAGCACCTGGAGCGGCAGGGAACTGCCCAGCTCCCGGTTGATCCGGCCGACCAGGTTGACGGCGGTCAGCGAATGGCCGCCGATGGCGAAGAAGTTGTCCCGGATCGAGACCCGCTCCTGTCGCAGCACCTCGCGCCACAGCGCGGCGACCGCCTCCTCGGTGGGCGTGCGCGGCGGTACGACCGGTGCGTCGGCGTCGTCGACGGCTGCCTGGTCCAGCTCGCGCAGGGCCTGGTGGTCGATCTTGCCGTTGGGGGTGAGCGGGAAGGAGTCGAGGACGGTGACGCGGTTGGGCACCATGTACGGAGGCAGGGTCTCGGCGAGGTTCTCCTTGAGGATCTCGGCGGGACCCCGCATATGCACGGCGTCCTCCTTCATGCCCTCGCTGAGCCGCTGCTCCTCGCTGACCCGGCCGCCCACGGCGAAATAGGAGGCCGTTTCGGCGCGGGGTGCGGAGTTCGCACCGCCGGATTCGGATGCGAGGAGAGCCGTGATGCGCCGGGCCGATGCCAGCGGGTGGCCGGTCTCCGAGCTGTAGCCGGAGGACATGAGCCCCAGGCCGATGTCGTTCATCTGGAGGCGCTGCAGCTCCCGGCCGAGGTCGGCGTAGCGCTGCCAGGGCGCCGCGGCCCGCCCGATCATGCTGACCCCGAAGCTGGACCGTGCGTAGACCTCCTGGTTGATGGCGATGACGTCCTGCTTGCGGATCAGCGCATCGGAGATCCGCACCAAATCCCCGTCGCGGTACCGGTACTGGCCCTCGGCGAGATCGGCGATCCGGCCGGGGTGCGCCTGCACGTACACGTCGACGGGGCGGGGCGCGGCCGGCGCGGCGGCCGTCTCCACCTCGTACGTGCCCAGGTAGAGGTCCTCGTCCGGGCAGCGCAGCACGTCCTTGACGCCGGGTTCGTCCGCGCGGGCGTCGACGCGCAGCCCGCACTCGGGGAGCACGTGGTCGAACAGCCCGACCATGTGCCCCGCCTCGAACCCCAGCACCTCCCGGATGTTGTTCCGGTAGACCGGCTCGATGGCGGACCGGCGCCCGACGAAGTGGACCCGCATCCTGGGCGCGGTCCCGGTGGTGGCGGGCGCGGACGCGGGGGCGATCGGCGTGAGGTGGTGGCCGACCGGGTGGTAGTAGTAGTGGCCCGCCTCCAGGCCGGCGATGCCGGACAGTTCCAGGTAGAGCTGGGTGGCGTAGAGGGAGCCGGGGGAGGCGTAGCCGTACTTGGGCAGGAGGCGTTCGCCGCTGGGGAACTGTCCGAAGTGGCGCAGCAGGGCACCGAGTTCGTCCAGGGCCAGGGTGGCCGGGTCGCGGGGTGCGGCGGTTCCCTCGGCCGGCGGGGTGAGCAGGGCAAGGAGGTCGTCGCGGGTGACGGGGCCGCCCTCGTAGAAGCGGTACGTCTTGCGGGCGAACACGGTGCGGCGCTGCCGGACCGTCGCGGCCCGCCCCGGTAACTCCACGACGGACCGGCCCACGTCCTCGCGCACTCCCAAGTTTCCCAGCTGAGCCTTGAGTTGAAGTTTGCTCCGCTTGGACTGATGGTGGGCGCCGTGGTTGCCCTGGTCCATCAACGCGGCGCGTTCGGGGTCGAGTTCCACGAAGGCGACGAGGTTGGCGCCGGTCCGCGGGTCTTCGCGGACCAGCACGGCGGCGGACTTCACCCAGTCGTGCTTCTCGACGGACACCTTGATCTCGTCGAGCTCGACCCGGAAGCCGCGCAGCTTGACCTGGCTGTCGGTGCGGCCGAGGAACTGCACGGTGCCGTCCGCGTTCCACCGGGCCAGGTCTCCGGTGCGGTAGAGACGGGTGGCGCGGGCCGCCCCACCACCGGTGACGAACCGGTCCGCGGTCAGTTCGGGGTTGTTCAGGTAGCCGCGGGCCAACTGGGGCCCCGCTATGTACAGTTCACCGGACTCGCCCGACGCGACCGGCCGACGATCGGCGTCGAGGACATGGAAGCGCATCCCGCGCACGGGCCGCCCGATGGGCAGATGCTCCGGAGCGTGCCGGAGGGCGTGCCGGTCCACACGGTGGGAGGAGGCGTTGATGGTGCACTCGCTCGGGCCGTACAGATTGACGAGGTCGCAGCCGGGCAGCGCGTCGAGGAGCTCGGTCGCCAGACTCCTGGTGAGCGCCTCGCCGCCGCTGAAGACCTGGGAGAGCGAGGTGCAGTCGGCGAGCCGGCCGGTGTCGGCGAGTGCCTGCAACAGGGTCGGCACGCCCTGGAGGGTGGTCACACCGTTGGCAAGGATCAGGTCGACGAGTCCGCCCGGGTCGGCGTAGACCCCCGGTTCGCTCATCACGACGCGAGCGCCGCAGGCCGGGGCGAGGATCTCCCACTGCGCGGCGTCGAAGCTCAGCGGCGTCTTCTGCAGCACGGTCTTCGTCCGGTCGAGCCCCTGCTCGTCGGCCAGCCAGCGCATCTGGTGGACGATGCTGTGGTGCTCGATCCCGATGCCCTTGGGATGGCCCGTGCTTCCGGAGGTGTAGATGACGTACGCCAGGTCATCACCCCGCACGCGAGACCGTGCCGGCTCCACGGGATTCCATGCCTGCGTGGCGGCGTGCACCTCGGCGGCGCCCTCCTCCCCGGCGAGGGTGAGGATCCGCGTCTCCGGTGGAGCCAGGGCCGCCAACCGGTCGGACAGGGAGGCGTCCGTCAGGACGACCCTGGTCCGTGAGTCCGTGACCATGTAACGCACGCGCTCGTCGGGATACTCGGGCGACAGCGGAAGATAGGCGGCGCCCGCGCGCAGCACGCCCCAGACGCTCACCATGAGGTCGACGGACGGCGGCAGGAAGATGCCGACGGGTTCATCCGCCGCGACGCCCGCGTGCCGCAGGCGTTCCGCCAGATTCCCGCTCCGCTCGCCGAGCTGCTGAAAGGTCAGTCTGTCCGCGCCGCAGGAGACGGCGGTCCTGTCGGGCTGGGCGAGAACGGCCGCGCGCAGCATGTCTGGCAGGGAAAATTCGTGGGGCCCCGTGGGGTTCGTCATCATTCTCTGACCTGAAATCCGTAGAATTTTGGGATACGTCATTGCAGAGATTCGCCGACGGTCGACGACCATCGCGGCGCAAGAGCAGCCGAAACAGGCTGAAAAATGGAAAGGGCGCGACGAAACGCGATTACGGGTGCTTGCCCACGTGGATTTCGTCTCGACCGAAATGCGCTGAAGTGCGCGTCAAGCGCGTGCCGTGCATGTCAGGCAGTACGGGGTGTGACATGCGGACGAGCGGCCGCCTGCGGTGAAGGCCCAGAGGGCTCAGCAGCGGGAACCGGTGTGCCGAATCGCCTCAAGGAATTTCACGTACATGCCTTTACACTCTCCCCGTTTTGACTGATCGGCTTGCGATCGAGCGGTACGGATCAAAGGATCCGACATCGAATTCCTGATACCGGCAAGCCGTCTCTAGTTGAGCGCTCACCTTAATTCCTGGGAACGCCGCTTGTAAAACACTAATTTCGATGCATTACTCAGGAGATGGCCTGACTGCATGACTTGGGGGCGCTCGATCGGCATCCGGTTGTGCCGCGTGACGGCATGCGGGCGCACGCGTGCTGGCGAAACGGGCGTCCGCTTTACAGCCGCCGCGTTCCGGCAAGGGTCGGCCAGTTGGCCGGATATGGGGGTTGACGTAACGCCCGGCGCGATGGCCTCGGGTCACTTCCCGCTCAGGACGCGGCAAGGGGCAACAGGACGCGCAGGCGTACGGCCCTTGCTCAGGGGCGGGTCGTGTAGCCGATCACGGCGGCGACACCTGCGAGCACGGCCACGCTGGTGAGCGCGGTGGGGAGGGTGAACCAGTCGGCCATGAAGCCGATGGCGGGCGGGCCGAGGAGCATGCCGCCGTAGCCGAGGGTGGAGGCGGTGGCGACACCGCCCGGCCCGGCCAGCGCACCCGCGCGCTCGAAGGCGACGGGGAAGATGTTGGCGAGGCCGAGACCGGTGACGGCGAAGCCGAGCAGTGCCAGCCATACGGTCGGGGCGAGCGCGCCGAGCAGCATGCCGGCGGCCGCCGTGGCGCCGCCGGCGACGAGTATCGGGGTCTGGCCGAGCCGCTCCAGCAGGGTGGTTCCGCCGAGCCGGCCGAGGGTCATGGCGAAGGCGAAGCAGGAGTAGCCGGCGGCGGCGATGCCCGGGTGGGCGGCCAGATCCTGTTCGAGGTGGAGGGCGCCCCAGTCGGCGAGTGCGCCCTCGCCGAAGGCGGTGCAGAGCGCGATGAGACCGAAGACGAGAACGAGGCGGCGGGTGCGGGTGTCGAGGCGGGGGGTGCGGGTGCCCGGGGCGGGCCCGCCCTCGCGCTCCTGGCTGCTGTCCGCGGGCGCCGGAGGCTCGATCCGCAGCAGGGCGCGTCCGGCGACGCCGGTCACGAGCAGGCCGATCACGGTGAGGCCCAGCAGATGGCGCGTGGGGGAGAGGGAGCCCGCGATCAGCCCGCCGAGTCCCGCGCCGGCCATGCCGCCGAGGCTGAACGCCGCGTGGAAGCTGGGCATGATCGGGCGGCGCAGCGCGGCCACGAGGTCGACGGCGGCACTGTTGAAGGCGACGTTGATGCCTCCGTACGCCGCCCCGAAGATCAACAGCACCGCGCCCAGAGCAGGTGCCGAGTGTGTCAGGGGAGGCAGGGCCACGCTGAGGGAGAGCAGTACGCCGCAGGCGACGGTCACGGGGTGGGTGCCGAAGCGGCGGCAGAGCCGTCCGGTCAGCGTCATCGTGATGACGGCGCCGACGGAGACCCCGAGCAGCGCGAGCCCGAGATCGCTGGCCGACGCGCCCGTCTGGTCCTTGATCGCGGGGATGCGGACGACCCACCCGGCGAAGATGAATCCGTCCAGGGCGAAGAAGAGCGTGAGGATGACGCGGAGACGGCGCAGGCCGGGGGGCGTGGGGGAGGATCGCGACGCTGCGGTCCCGATTTTGTTTAGTAGCGGCACAAAGTCAGAGTAGGGGTGCGCGCGGGGCGCGGACAAGACGAGTGCGCGGCGGTTCGCGCGAGGTCGACGTGGCCGGGTGGGTGACGGCGCGACGGCGTACGCGGCGGTGCGGGGAGGGGACGGCAGGATGACGAACGAACGGCGGGGGCGTGTACGGATCATGGGAGACTCGCCCTCATGAACGGCAAGGCTGACCCCCGTGCCGAGGGGGAAGTGACCACGCGTACCCGCCTGGAGCGAGGGCGCGGCGCGCTGGGCCCCGCGCTCGAACTGGTCCACACCGGGCGTGCCCCCACCCGTGCCGTGCTCACCGCGGAGCTGGGCGTCACCCGCGCCACGGCGGGCGCGGTCGCCGCCGAACTGGAGGCGCTCGGGCTGATCCGGATCGACGCGAAGCCGAGCGCGGCAGCGGGCTCGCAGGGCAGGCCCTCGCACCGGCTCGCCGTCGCCGAGGCGGGGCCCGTGGCACTCGCCGCGCAGGTGCACGCCGACGGGTTCAGGGCCGCGCTGGTCGGGCTCGGCGGCGGCATCGTGGCGACGGCGCCGGGCTGCGAGACCGTCGACGCCGATCCCGCACAGGTCCTCGGAGCGGTCGTCGACGCGGGCGCGCGGCTGCTGCGCGAGACCGGGCGGCGGTGTGTGGGCGCGGGCCTCGCCGTGCCGTCCGCGGTCGCCAAGCCGGAGGGCACCGCTCTCAACCCGCTGCACCTGGCGTGGCCCGCGGGCGCGCCGGTCAGCGAGATCTTCGCGGAGTGCGTACGGGACGCGGGCATCGAGGGGCCGGCCTTCGCGGGCAACGACGTGAACCTCGCCGCCATCGCCGAGCACCGCCACGGCGCGGGCCGCGGCGCCCGGGACCTGCTGTGCGTGGCGACCGGGCACCGGGGCGTCGGCGGCGCCCTCGTCCTCGACGGCCGCCTGCACACCGGGAGTTCGGGCCTGGCCCTGGAGGTGGGGCACCTCACCGTGCACTCCGAGGGCCGACCGTGCTACTGCGGAAGCCGGGGCTGCCTGGACGTCGAGACGGACCCCCTGGCCTTCCTGACGGCGGCGGGCCGCGAGCCGGGCCCCGAGGGACTGCTCGTGCAGGCCCGCGAACTGCTCCGCGGCGCCTACGACGACCCGTCCGTGCGCTCCGCCGCCGAGGCCCTCATCGACCGGCTCGGTCTCGGACTCGCCGGCCTGGTCAACATCCTCAACCCCGACCGCATCATCCTCGGCGGTCTGCACCGCGCGCTCCTGGAGGCGGACCCGGAACGGCTGCGCGCGGTCGTCGCGGACCGGAGCCTGTGGGGACGCAGCGGCGGCGTACCGATCCTGGCGTGCACCCTGGACCACAACAGCCTGGTGGGGGCAGCCGAGTTGGCGTGGCAGCCGGTCCTTGACGACCCGCTGGGAGCGTTGGGGTAGGGCCGCCCCCCCCACGGAACCGCGGCCGTCTGCGCGCGCACGGCGACACCCTCAACCGGAGCGCCGCACGCGCTCCGCGATGCCGTCGGTCAGCTCCAGTTGGCCGTCCTCCAGGTTCCAGTTCCCCTTCTGGTACGCGTGGTTGCTTACCCAGAACACCAGGATCCGCCGGCGTCGGTACTCCGCGACGGTCGCCAGCGACCAGTCGTTGCCGCCGTCGTGCCAGGCGACCCGGCCGTCGGGGGAGTCGACGACGACCCAGCCGTAGCCGTACGAGCCGTCCAGCTCCGGCACCCGCACCTGAGGGGCGAGCAGCTTCCGTTTCGCCGCCTCGGAGAGGACGGTGCCGCCGGTGAGGGCGCGGTGCCAGCGGAACATGTCCCGGGCGGTGGAGAGCATTCCGCCGTTGCCGCGCAGATTCCAGTACGGGCCGTCGGGCGCCCACGGGTGATCCATCGGCCGTCCCTGGGCCCGCCCGTTCCGGTCGTACTCGACGGCCACTTGCGCGCGGTCCCAGGCAGGCAGTACGTAGCCGGTGCGGGTCATCCCGGCGGGCCGGAACAGACGCTCCGCGAGGAAACGCTCGTAGCTCTGTCCCGAGACCTTCTCGACGATCGCGGCCAGCAGGCTGTAGCCGACGTTCGAGTAGTGGAACTCCTGGCCCGGCGCCGATCGCAGCGGTGCCTTCATCGCTCCCGCGAGCATCTCCGCGCGCGACACCGGCTCGTAGTCGTCACCGAGCCCCTCGGGCAGGCCGGCCGTGTGCGTGAGGAGCTGGTGCAGGGTGATGTCCCGCTTGTCCTCGGGGACGGGGCCGAGATAACGGTCGATCCGGTCGGTGACCCGCAGTTCGCCCGCCATCTCCAGCTTCAGGACGGCCGCGGCGGTGAACTGCTTCGTGATGGACATGACGTCGTACACGGTGTCGCACGTGGCCGGGGTCTTCGCCGCGCGGTCGGCGAGACCGCGTCCCGCGCAGTGCCCCAGATCGTCGCCACGGGCGGCGGCGACGGTGATGCCGGGCCCCGCGGGGAGAACCGCGTCGAGGTAGTGGTCCACAGCCGGGTCGTGCGGGTCCGACGACCGGACCGGCGCCTCCCTCGCCCGAACGCCATCGGACTCCGTGCCGGTCACGGCGGGAGCGGCGTTCGAGCATCCGGCGAGGGCGAGTACGAGCGACAGCGCGAGGGAACCGAGGCGATGCACGCGGGCCTCCAAGACAACGACGACAGTGACGAGGCCGAGACTGACCGGCGGTCCGGGGCTCGCTCGACGCATGAGCTGTTCGAGGTTGTGCGAGTTTCCGTTCACGCAGGTCAGCGGAGTACGCAGAAACCGGAGGAGCCCCACACATGACGCCCCCGATGCCACCGCCCGCGCAGTCCGCACCGCCCCACCCCGCCGGAGAAGCCGCGTTCATGGCCGAGCTGCGCCGCCTCAAGGCCTGGTCGGGCCTCAGCTACCGGGAGTTGGAGCGCGCGGCGGCCGCGGCGGGCGAGGTGCTGCCGTACTCGACGGCGGCGACCATGCTGCGCCGTGACCGCCTGCCCCGCGAGGCCGTCCTCGTGGCCTTCCTCGTCGCGTGCGGGCTCGACACCGACGACACCCGGCGGTGGGTGACCGCCCGCCGGGAACTCGCGGCGGGCCCACGGCCTCCCGCGCTCATCCCCGACCAGCCGGTGTCGTCCGTACGGCACAGATGGCGGCGGCCCCGTCTCGCGGTCGTCGGCCTCGCCGCGGCCGCGGCGGTCCTCGTCGGCGCGGGCGCGGCGGCGACCGGCGCGACGACCGCGCAGGAGGAGCAGCAGACGGAGGCGCAGCAGACGGTGGGCATCGCGCAGCGGCCCTGAGCGGCCGCGGCCCGACGCGGCAGGCGTGCTGGCGCGGAGGTGGTCCGCCGGATCCGCAAGGGGGTCGCACGAGGAGGCCGGCGGAGCACAGCCGGCGCGACCTGCCGCGCCGGCTCGCTCGTACGCGTCAGGCCGGCGGATACACCAGCGTGATCTCGCGGTTCAGGCCCGTCTCGTCGGCGTCCGGGTACATGGACACCTCACCGTCGGACCAGCGCACCAGGAAGTCGTCCGGGTGGCGGTTCTCCGTGTAGTCGCCTGCGGCCAGGACCGTGGCGTGCTCCCAGAGGCGGTTGGGCTTCTTGAGCTGCGTCTCGCCGTGGAAGCCGTTCTGGTCGATGTCCTTGTAGAGCGTCAGCTCGCCGTCGGTCCAGCGCACCATCAGGTCGTGCTGGTCGTTGCCGGTGAAGTCGCCCGAGGTCAGCGTCGAGGCGTGCTTCCAGGTGCCGTTGGGGGCGGCGAGTTTCTTCTCGCCGTGGAAGCCGTCGCGGTTGACGTTGGTGTAGAGGGTGACTTCGCCGTCGCTCCAGCGGACCAGCAGGTCGTCGGTCCACTTGTTGTCGCTCGTGTAGCGGCCGCCGGTGATGGACGTGGCGTTCTTCCAGAGCTCATTGGGCTTCTGGAGCTGGACCTCGCCGTGGAAGCCCTTCTCGTCGACGTCCGGGTAGAGCGTCAGCTCACCGTCGGACCAGCGGACGATGAGATCGTCACGGTCGGCGCCGGTGAAGTCGCCGGACGCCATGGTGGCCGCGTGCTTCCAGGTGCCGTTGGGGCCGGTGAGACGTATCTCCTTGTCGAAGTTGTCGGCGTCCTCGCCCGCACCGCGGTACAGGGTGACCTCGCCGTCGGTCCAGCGCACGATCAGGTCGGAGTAGTCCCACGTACCGGCGTTGCCGTCGGTGAAGTAGCCACCGGCCATGGCTTCGGCGTGCTTCCAGGTGTCGGCCTTGCCGAGGACGCCGCGGCCGGCCGGCGGGCGGTTGTTGACCGCGTCGTCGTACAGCGCCTTGGCGTCGCCGTCGAGGTACGAGCTGTACGAGATGTCGTCCTTGTCGCCGCCGGTCTTCCAGCCGCCGATGACGCCGATGAGGCCCCAGCCGTTGCCCTGCTTGATGAGGAAGGGGCCGCCCGAGGCGCCACCGGAGTACTTGTCGCACTGGATGCGCAGGAAGCTGCCGGGGATCTTCGGGTCGGTGCTGTTGTAGCGGACGGTCTTGTCCGTGCAGTCCAGCGGGCGCTTCTGGTTGGCCGGGTAGCCGATCAGACGGACCGGGGAGTGGTCGTACCCCGCGTTGATCTTCAGTTCGGCGCCACCGACGACGTCCTCGACGTTCTTGCCGCCGCGCGGTTCGAGCTGCAGGAAGTTGAAGTCGAGGTCCGCCGCGGCGTCGGGGCCCTTGGACAGATACCGCTTGTCGACGTAGATGCGTCCGGGCTTGACGGTGAACGCGCCGTGCGGCTTCTTGCCGTCGTCGTACTGCGGGACGAACGTCAGGTTCTTGCGCGCGTCCTGGTCGTCGAAGCAGTGACCGGCGCTCATCACGAGGTTCTTGCCGGGGCTCTTGACGACGGTGCCGCCGCAGAAGCGGCCGGTGTTGGTGCCGTCGTTCCAGAAGAAGGTGCCGACGATCGGCAGCCCCTCGAAGGGCCGGCTGGCGGAGCGGGGCAGCCGGGTGGGAGCGGAGAACCGCTTGTCCTCCTGCTCCCGCACGGGCCGGGCCTCCCGCATGCGCTCCGGGGTCCAGTAGTCGTCGGCGTCGGCCGGCGTGAAACCGCGCGCGTCCTCGTCGCCGTGGGCCGGGACGGGAGTCGGCGGGACGGTGGCCGCAGGTGTGGCGGTGGCGGGAGGCGTGGCGGTGGCCGTCGGTGTGGCGGGCCGCTGCGCCGCGGTGGCTTCCCCCGAGGGCGTCGGATCGCCGGGTTCCGCGTACGCCGGTAGGCCCGGCAGCAGGATCAGCGCCGCGGCCCCCGCCGCGACGCCCAGCGCTCTGCGCACATGCATGGTCGTTTCCCCCACAGAAGACGAGAGGCGGGTCACGCTTTGTGGCGTGACCGCGCCAATATGAGTCATGATCGTAGAACTATGGCGGACTGGAGGACATATGGACAACTTCACTTCTCTGTCCGTACGTAGCGGATATGTCGCAATTGCTGTGCCTGTACTGCTTCTTGGGGCCGCGGGCGCGGCGCACGGCGACGCGCTGCCGTTCCCGGGACGGGGTTACGTCTCCGTCGGAGGCCCCGCGGAGGCGGGCGAGGTCGTGGACATCACGGTGAAGGAGCGTCCGGGCAATCCGCATCCGACGGCGGTGGACGTCTCCAGCCCCGCGCTGACCGATGACACCGTCCTGGGGGACTCCGGGCGGGCGTGGGTGGGCGCGGCCCGCATCAAGAAGAACGTGAGGCCCGGCACGTACGAAGTGAAGGTCACCCTCCGCCACAAGGACGCGGACTGCGTCGGCGAAGGGGAGCAGGAGTACGTGTGCGACTACCCGCCGATCGTCCTCAAGGGGAAGGTGAAGGTGGCGGCGGCATCCGAAGAGGCTGCTGGGAGCGGGCCCGGGTTCGGTGCGGGCATCGCGCTCGGCGTCGGCGCGACCGCCGTCGCGGCGGCGATCGGCGCGGGAGCGGTACGGGCCCGGAGCAAGCGCCGGGCAGGAGGCGAACCCTCGTGATGTCGAGACGCACGACGAGGCAACGTCACACCCGCCACGCGCTCCTCGCGGCACTGCTGCTTCTCGCAGGCACCGCCTGCACCGGCGGCGACGGCACCTCGGCGGTGGCCCGCCCGGGAGCGAGCGGCGTCAAGGACGCGCTCTTCCCCACCCTCGGCAACGGGGGTTACGACGTCTCCCACTACGCCCTCGACCTCGACTACGTCCCCGACACCAACCACCTCAAGGGCACCGCGGTCATCACCGCCCGCGCCACCCAGGGCCTCAGCCGCTTCAACCTCGACCTGGCAGGGCTCAAGGTGCGCACGGCCACGGTGGACGGAGCCGAGGCCCGCTTCAGCCGCTCGGGGAACGAACTGACGGTGACGCCCGCCGAGGCGCTCGGCGACGGCGACACCTTCAAGACCACCGTCACCTACGACGGCACCCCGAAGATGATCGAGGGCGCGGACGGCGGCCTGGAGGGCTGGATCGAGACGGACGACGGCTCGACCGCCCTCGGACAGCCGACCGGCTCCATGACGTGGTTCCCGGGCAATCACCATCCTTCGGACAAGGCGACGTACGACATCGCGGTCACCGTGCCCAAGGACGAGGACGGCGACCCCTACGACGTCGTGAGCAACGGGGAGTTGACGAAGGAGCAGGACAAGGGTGACCGCGTCACCCGGCGTTGGCGGACCGAGGAGCCCATGGCGAGCTACCTCGCCAACGTCACCGTCGGTTACTTCGAGGTGCACAAGGGCCGGACCTCCGACGGCGTGCCCCTGTACATCGCCGTCGACCCGGACCAGAGCGAAGACGCCGATGGCGTCGAGGAGTTGGTCCCCGACGTCATCGACTGGGCCACGGAGAACTTCGGACCCTATCCCTTCTCCTCCGCGGGCGCCGTCGTCGACCACCTCCCCGGACTCGACTACGCCCTGGAGACCCAGACGAAGCCGTACTTCGAAGAGGCGCCCGAGGACACGCTGGTGGTGCACGAGATGGCACACCAGTGGTTCGGCAACTCGGTCACCCCGCGCGCGTGGAAGGACCTGTGGCTCAGTGAGGGCCTCGCCACGTACGCGGAGTGGCTCTGGCAGGAGGACCAGGAAGGCAAGCCCGCGCGGCAGACCTTCGAGGAGTTCTACGACGGCACGCATCCGGAGAGCGAGGGAATCTGGGACTTCCCGCCGGCCGCGCCGCCCAGCGGGGGACGCATGTCGGACTCTCCCGTCTACGGACGGGGCGCCATGGTCGTGCACCAGGTGCGCGAGGCCGTCGGCGACGACACCTTCTACGACATCCTCCACACCTGGACCGAGCGCCACCGCCACCGGAACGCGGACACCCGGCAGTTCATCGACCTCTGCGAGGAGAAGTCGGGCAAGGACCTGTCCGGGGTGTTCGACACCTGGCTCTTCGGGGCGAAGAAGCCGTCAGGCTTCTGACGGGGCGGCCAGCTCCAGGCGGGCCTTGGCATTCCGCCGCCGCAGGTCGGGCACCAGGGAGACCAGGCCCAGTACGGCCAGACCCGCGCCGATCCACAGCGGGGCCCGCAGTCCGAACGTGTCGATCGCGGGCCCGCCGACGGACGTGGCGATGATGATGCCGAGCGTGATGAACGACGAGTGGACGGTGTTCACCAGGGACCGCGCGTTGCCGACTCGCTGGACGCGGGTCACCAGGGCCGGGTTCATGGTGACGCCCACGAGACCGATGCCGAGCATGAACACCACTGCGGGAACGGTCAGTTCGGCGAAGAGCGCGAATGCGACGAGGAAGGCAAGGTTGAGCCCCAGGCCGACGACGAGCACGGGAAGGGTGCGCCGGTCGGCGAACCGGCCGACGACGGTGTTGCCGATGACGGTGGCGGCGCCGTAGGCGACGAGCAGCAGCGGCACGGTTCCCGTGGAGAAGCCCGTCAGCTCGGTGAGGATCGGGTTGAGGTAGCTGAAGGCGGAGAAGGTCGCGCCGATCACGAACGTGCTGGTGGTGAGCGTGAGCCACAGCCGGGGGTTGCGGAAGGCGCCCAGCTCCTGGCGGAGGCCGCTGGGCTCCTCGCTCTCGCCCTCGGTGCTCGGAACGCCGATGAGCGTGGCCGCGGCGGCGAGCACGGTCAGCACGGTGATCGCCCAGAACGCGGAACGCCAGCCCAGGTGTTCACCGACGACCGTGGCGAACGGCAGCCCGAGCAGCGTGCCCAGCATCAGCCCGTTGAGTGCCACCGCCACGGCGCGGCCGCGCACTTCGGGCCGGGTGATGCGGGAGGCCAGCGATATGGAGACGCCGAAGAACGCCTGCGACGCGATGCCGGTGAGAACGCGGGCGACGAGCAGGGTGCGGTAGTCGGGGGCGAGGGCGGCGAGCACGTTGCCCGCGAGGAAGATCCCGAAGAGCAGCATGAGCGCCGACTTCTGACGCAGCCTCAGTACAGCCACGGTGAGGAAGGGCCCGCCGAGCGCCATCGCGGCGGCGAAGGCGGTGATGAGATAGCCGATCTCGGGAATCGTGGCGTCCAGACCGTCCGCCATCTGCGGCATCAGGCCGGCGACCACGAACTCGCTGGTCACCATGGCGAAGATGCCGAGGGCTAGTACGTATACGGCGCGGGGCATGGCGGAGTACTCCTGTCGGGTAGGTTTTGGATGGATCGGTACAGAAAAAGGACACGGGAAGGCGCGGAGGCACGCGAGGGCGCCGCGAACGCGGCAGGAATCGCGGTGTCGTCGCTAGATGCCGGTGAGCGCGTCCATCGCGGTGTCGGCGATGGCCCGCAGTGCGGCCAGGTCGGCGCCGCCCTGCGCGGAGACCCGCATGCCGCCGATGACGGCGTTGAGATAGCGGGCGAGTGTGTCCGCGTCGCGCCCCGAGGTGATGTCGCCGTCCGTCTGGCCGGCGCGGATCGTGGCGCGCAGCGCGGTGAGCCGCGCGGCGAGGTCCCGCTCCAGCATCGCGGCGGCCTCCGGGTCGCGCCCGGCGAGCTCGACCGTGGTGTTGACCGTGAGGCAGCCGATGCTGTGGCCGTCCCTGCGCTGCGCGAACTCGCCCTCGATGATCCGGTCGAAGAGCGCGCGCAAGCGCTCCGTGGCCGATCGCTCCACGTCCTCCAGGATCTGCGACTGGCCGGCGTTCATGCCGTCCATGTACCGGGTCAGGGCGCGGCGGAACAGGTCGTGCTTGCTGGTGAACGTGTTGTAGATGCTGCTGCGGCCCAGGCCGGTGGCTTCGCACAGATCCTGGGTCGAGGTGGCTTCGTAGCCGTTCGCCCAGAAGGCATGCATCGCCGCGTCCAGGGCCCGTTCCTCGTCGAAGCTCCTCGGTCGGGCCATGCGGAGACCGTACAGGTTTTGGAACGCTCGGTGCAATACGAGGTCCGCCGGGCTCCCCGGGTGCTCCTACCTCCAGCGCACCCCGAAGGCCCGCCCGGGGTTCACCGTCAGGATCTGTTCCACCAGTTCCTCGCCCACGGCCGTCGCGAGCCGCGGGCGCACCCGGCGCAGCAGATGCGGCATGCCGGGGCCGCCGTGCACCGATCGCGCCCCGGCCGTCGTCGTGTCGCCGCCCAGGAGGAGGCGGTCGCCGAAACCCGCGTCCGCCAGGGAGCGCACCGCGTCCGGCATGCGCCAGTCCGTGGCGTGGTGGGCGCGAGAGGGGCCGTCCAGAGCCAGGTACGCACCCGACTCGGCGGCCTGGAGATGGGCGGTGAGGTCGGGGGAGCGGTTGAGGTGGCCGAGGACCACGCGGTGCGGCGGCACACCGCAGTCGCCGCAGAGCAGGTCGAGTACGTCGAGCGCGCCGGTGCCCAGCTCCAGGTGGACGGTGATGGGCGCGCCCGTGGCGTGGTGCGCCTCGGCCGCCGCCGTCATGGTCCAGCGCGCGTGCGCGTCGAGGCCGTGGAACCCGCCCGCGACCTTGATGAGCCCCGCTCGCACCCCGGACTCCCCGATGCCTTCGGTGAGTTCACGGGTGAAGAGCGCCGCGAGGCCGTCCGCACGCAGGTGATCCAGCAACTCGGTTTCGTAGTGGGCCGCTTGATGCAGCCCCGTCGCGGCGACGACCCGTACGCCCGCGGCCCTCGACAGCTCCGGCAGCAGTTGGGCGCGGCGCCCCATCCCGTGCGGCGTCCACTGGATGACGCTCTGCCCGCCCGCCGCGCGGAACGCGGCCAGTTCCTCCGCCGCCGCGGACGGCGAGTCCAGCTCCTGGCCCGGGAGTTGCGGGCTGCGGAGGAAGAGGTGGTCGTGGGCGTCGCAGACGCCGAGATCCGCCGGGGCGACGTCGCCGAGGACGGTACGGACCGTGAGGCCGCCTCCCTCGGTCACCACTGCCGCCCCCGCGGCAGCTTCTCCCGCTCCGGTGCCGACACGTGCAGCACCTGGAAGACGTCCCCGACGCCCTGCGGCGCCTCGCTCTCCCAGAGCGAGAAGTGCACGGCCTCCCACGTCCGCGGATCCACCGCGGTCAGTGCGCTCACCGCGCCCTCGTTCCGCGCCAGACGCCCTGCTTCCGCGGCGAGTTCGGCCGCCGTGCCGGGGAGGTGCATCGATGCCGGAACGCGCTGCCGACGGCGGATCGCCGCTCGCGGCACGGCCCCGGACGCGGACCCCTCCTCGTACGCGAGCGTCGTCCAGTGCTCCACCGTCGGGCGCCCGAAGTCCTCGCTCAGCCCCTGGAATCCGGGCCCCCAGAGGAACGAGTTCATGCCCTCGGCCGTGTTCCAGAGATAGAACGGCGCGTACTGGTTCACGGGCGAGTCGTCCTTGCCCCGCTCGCGCATCAGGTACGCCTTGAAGCCGAGCCCGGGGAAGTCGTCCAGCAGGTGGCCCTTCGTCTCGACCCGGTTGCGTATGACGCCCATGTCGTAGTCGGCGGGCAGGGTGATCTCGTACTGCATCGCGTGCATGGCGTACTCCTTCCGCAGCGGACTCAGGCGGCGCGACCGGGGGTGTCGACCAGGTCGCCCCACTCGGTCGTCGTGCCGTCGGCGGCCGCCTCCACCACGGCCAGATGTGTCATGAACGTGCGCGGTCCCGCGCCGTGCCAGTGCGACTCGCCGGGCTCGATCCACACCGTGTCGCCGGCCCGGATCGGCTCGACCGGGCCGCCCTCGCGCTGCACGAGTCCCTCGCCCTCGGTCACGTACAGGACTTGGCCGTGCGGGTGGCGGTGCCAGGCCGTGCGGGCGCCGGGGGCGAAGTGCACGCTGAACATGCGCAGGCGGGACGGGGCGTCGGGCGCGGCTATCTCGTCGAGCCAGACGGTGCCGGTGAAGTTCTCGGCGGGGCCCTGGTGGGTGTCGGGCCGGTTCCGGGTGATGTGCAACGTTCCAGTCCTCAATGGGAGTTGGGGGTGCGGGCGGCGGCGAGCAGGGCGAGCAGGCCGCGCACCGCCGTGTCGAACGCGGCGGGCGAGCCCGACGACCGCGCCAGGACATAGCCGCCCTGCACCGTCGCGACGACCGTCGACGCGATGTCCTGCGGGACGAGCACGGCCGTGAACTCGCCCTGGGAAAGCCCTTCTTCGACGATTCCGGCGATCCGGTCGCGCAGCCAGTCGAGGGTCTCGGTGACGGGTGCGCGCAACGCGTCGCTCGCGATGACGTCCGGGTCCATGGTGAGCCGCCCGACCGGGCAGCCCTTCAATACGTCGCGCTCGCGCAGCAGGTACGACTCGATGCGCGCGTACGCCGATCCGTCGCCGCCCAGGGTCGCCTCGGCCGTGGCGCGCATCTCCTCGGCGGTGCGCCGGATCGCGGCGAGCGCGAGGTCGGGCTTCCCGGCGAAGTGGTGGTACATGCTGCCCTGCCCCGCGCCCGCGTGCTGCTGGATGGCCTTGGGGCTCGTGCCGACGTACCCCCGCTCCCACAGCAGCTCGCGGGTGGACTCGATCAGACGCTCCGGAGTGCTCATGAAGCCACTGTACATACTAGTAGGTACAAAGAGCCAGTGGGCCGTGTGATCAGGCCGGGCGTAGCCGTCGCGGTCCGGCGTACTCCCGCGGTGGTACGCGCGGTGCCGCTGGCCGTACGACGACGTGAGGGCACCCCCGGGGCGAGTTTGGAGGCATCGCGGAAACCGCTTCGGAGGAGATGAGTTCAGATGCAGACCTTGGCGCACTGGGACGGCGGGCCCGGCCCGTGGATCCTGTTCTTCCCGCTGATCTGGGCGGCTGTCGTGGTCGGCGCCGTCACCCTGCTCCGCCGCACCGTGTGGCGCGGCCGCCGCGGTCCGTTCCGTGGCATGGGCGGACCCGCCGGGCCCACGGGGTACGCCGGGCGAGCGGGCGTCGACGAGCACTCGCCCATCGCCGTGCTCGGCCGCCGCTTCGCCTCCGGCGAGATCGACGAGGACGAGTACTGGCGCAGGCTGACCGTCCTCAACGAGGAGTTCGGCCGCACCTCCAAGGGCGGTCCGGCATGAGCACCGCCACCGGACGGGCCGCGAGGCCCGTGGGCACCGGCGCCGCCCGCGTCGCCGACGCCGTGAAGGTGTACGGCAGCGGGGACACCGCCGTACGGGCCCTTGACGGGGTGAGCGTCGAGTTCGCCGCCGGACGCTTCACCGCCATCATGGGCCCGTCCGGGTCCGGCAAGTCCACCCTGATGCACTGTGCCGCGGGCCTGGACACGCTCACTTCGGGCGCCGCGTTCATCGGCGACACGGAGCTCGGGAAGCTGGACGACCGGCGCCTCACCCTGCTGCGGCGCGACCGCGTCGGCTTCGTCTTCCAGGCGTTCAACCTGGTGCCGACGCTGACCGTCGCCGAGAACATCACCCTGCCGATGGACCTCGCCGGGGTCCGCGGCGACCGTGACTGGGCGGACGCCCTGATCGACGTCGTCGGGCTCCGCGACCGGCTGCACCACCGGCCCGCCGAACTCTCCGGCGGCCAGCAGCAACGCGTCGCCGTGGCGCGGGCGTTCGCCGGCCGTCCCGACGTCGTCTTCGCCGACGAACCGACGGGCAACCTCGACTCGCGCTCCGGCGAGGAGGTGCTGAACCTGCTCGGCCGTGCGGTACGTCAGATGCGCCGCACCGTCGTCATGGTCACGCACGACCCGGTGGCCGCCGCCCACGCGGACGAGGTCGTCTTCCTCGCCGACGGACGCCTCGTGGACCGCATGGAGTCACCGACGGCCGACCGGGTCCTGGACCGCATGAAGGCGTTCGACGCGCGGCCGCCGGCTCCCGCCGCGCCCTCCCCCACGCACTCCGCCGCGCCGCCCCACGCACCGGGCGCGCGGCCGATGGGAAAGGAGTCCCGGTCATGGACTCCCTGACCGCCGCCGTGCGGCTCAGCGCCTCCTCGCTGCGCGGCCACAGACGACGCTTCGCCGGTACGTTCCTCGCCGTGATGCTGGGCGTCGCCTTCCTGGCGGGCACCCTCGTCATGGGCGACACCCTGCGCGCCAGTTTCGACACGATGTTCGGCAACGCCACGAGCGGCACCGACGCCGTCGTCCGGAGCGCCGCCACCATCACCACCCCCGACGACAGCCAGGGCACCCGCAAGCCCGTCGACGCCGGCCTCGTGGACACGATCGAGAAGACCGGGCACGTGGCCGCGGCCGCACCCGAGATCCAGGGCGCGGGCCAGCTCCTCGGCAAGAACGGGAAGCCCGTCGGCGGTCAGGGCCCGCCCACCCTCGCGGGCAACTGGATCGACGACAGCGAGCTGAACGCGTACCGACTCGCCGAAGGGCGCGCCCCGTCCGGGCCCGGTGAGGTCGTCGTCAACCGCGGCGCCGCGAAGACCGGCGACCTCGAGGTCGGCGACACGACGACGCTGCGCACCCCCGACCCCGTGCGGGTGAAGATCGTGGGCCTCGCGACCTTCGGCGGCGAGGACGGCATGGCGCAGACCACCTTCACCGGCATGACACGCGCCGACGCCGAGAAGTACCTCACCCCGAAGCCCGGCGAGGCCTCCGCCATCCGGGTGCGGGCCGGACCCGGCGTCAGTCAGCAGGAACTCGTCGACGCGCTGACTCCCGTACTGCCCAAGGGCGTTGAGGCCATCACGGGCGAGGCGTCGGCCACGGAGAGCACCGACAACATCTCCGGCCAGTTCCTCTCCGTCTTCACCACGTTCCTGCTGGTGTTCTCCGGGGTGGCGCTGCTGGTCGCCACGTTCAGCATCCACAACACCTTCGCCATCGTCGTCGCCCAGCGCACCCGCGAGAACGCGCTCCTGCGCGCGCTCGGTGCCTCGCGCCGTCAGGTGACGGTGTCGACCCTCGTCGAGGCGAGCGCCGTCGCCGTCATCGCGTCGGCCGCGGGTCTCGCGGGCGGCATCGGCGTCGCGGCCGGACTGCAGGCACTGTTCCCGGCGATCGGATTTCCCTTCCCCGAGGGCGACCTGGTGATCAGTGCGCTCTCCATGCTGCTGCCCCTCGCCGTCGGCCTCGTGGTCTGCCTGGGCTCCGCGCTGCTGCCTGCCCTACGGGCCGGGCGCACCGCCCCGCTCGCCGCACTGCGCGAGACGGCCGTCGACCACTCCGGTGCCTCCCGCCGCCGCACCGTCGTCGGCAGCGGCCTCGCCCTGGTCGCCGTGGGCCTCGCCCTCACCGGCGTCCTGGTGAGCCCCTCCATCTGGCTCGCCGCCGGGGGAGCGGTGCTTGCCCTCGTCTCCTTCGTGGTGCTCGGCCCCGTCGCCTCCTCGCGGGCGGTACGTGTCCTCGGCGGGCCGCTCGACCGGCTGCGCGGCGTCACCGGCGGTCTCGCCCGGCGCAATGCCCTGCGCAGTCCGAAGCGGACGGCCGCCACCGCGAGCGCGCTGATGATCGGCGTCGCCGTCGTCTCGCTCTTCACGGTCTTCGGGGCCTCCCTGAAGGCCACGATGGACCAGACCGTGAACCGCTCCTTCGCCGGGGACGTCGCGGTGAGCACCCCCGGCTTCGGCGCGGGCGGCAGCGGGCTGAGCCCGAAGCTGGCCCCGGCGCTCGCGCGGCTCCCCGAGGTCGAGACCGCCGTCGGCCTCGGCAAGGGCGCCGCGGAGGTCGACGGCGAGGGTCGCGCCCTCACCGTCACCGACCCGAAGCCCTTCGCCGAGTCCTTCGACCTCGGCGACGTCGACGGTTCGCCCGGCGCGCTCGGCGACCGAGGCATCGCGATCACCCGGTCGGAGGCGGAGAAGCAGGACCTGAAGGTCGGCTCGCGCACCGAACTGGCCTTCGCCGACGGCAAGAAGGAGACCTTCACGGTCCGCGCGGTCTTCGGCAGGTCGGAGCTCGCGGGCGACTACGTCATCACCCGCGAGGCGTGGGCACCGCACCGCATGCAGGACTCCGACACGCTCGTGTCCGTCACGTTCAAGGACGGCGTGAGCACCGCCGAGGGGAAGGCCGCGGTCGCCGCCACGGCGCGGGACTTCGGGAATCCGGACGTGCAGACCCGGTCCGGGTACGCGGAGACCTCCGCGAGCGGCATCGACATGATGCTCACCCTCGTCTACGCCCTGCTCGCCCTCGCCGTGCTGATCGCCCTGCTCGGCATCGCCAACACGCTGACCCTCGCGGTCCACGAACGCACCCGTGAGCTGGGCCTGCTGCGCGCGGTCGGCCAGACCAGGGCGCAGCTGCGCGCCATGGTCCGCTGGGAGTCGGTGCTCGTCGCCGCCTTCGGGACGGCGGGCGGGCTGGCGCTCGGCGGCTTCCTCGGCTGGGTGCTCGTCAAGGCGTCCGACAGCACGACGGAGAGTGCCTTCGCGTTCGCCGTACCACCGGCGCAGCTGGTAGTGGTCGCCCTGGTGGGCCTGGCGGCGGGCGTGTTGGCGGGCCTGCGTCCGGCTCGGCGGGCGGCGCGTCTCGATGTGCTGCGGGCCATCGCCACCGAGTGACGCCGCGGCCCGAAGCGGCGCCCACCCCGTCCTCGTGTCCGACGCGGGTGAGCGAGCGGACGATCACCGCCCGGTCAGCCGACAACGGCCGACCGGGCGGGAGTCTTCTCTGCCGCCCCGTACACGGGATACGGCGCGAGGGCCACCGCCGGGGAGACCGCGGGGAGCGTGAACCACACGACCTTTCCCGCGTCGCCCTGCGGCCGCACGCCCCAGCTCTCGCTCACCGCCGCGACCATCGCGAGCCCCCTGCCACAGGTGGCGAAGGCATCGGATTCACGGAGTTCGGGAAGCCGGGGGTCGTGGTCGTGGACGGAGACCGTGAGCCGGTCGAGCAGCAGCTCGATCTCCACGGTGCACATCTTGTCCGGCTCGGCATACCGGTGGACGTTGGTGAGAAGCTCCGTCACACCGAGGGCGGCCTGGTCTATCAAGGGATCGAGATGCCAGTAGCGCAACTGCGCAGATACGATTCTGCGGACCTGGCCGATCCGCGACGGCAGGGCTTGGAGCTCTACCGTGCAATGCCTGCTTGGCTGGCTGATCACGGCTGCGACTCCCCGAATTGAGGTCCGGAAGAAGACGACGATCGGATCCAGCAGGGGCCGCGTGGTCTGCCGCCTGCTGTGTGGCCGGCGGGGCTGGTTCGCAGCGTCATCGCCGGTAAACCCAGAGTGATGTGAGACCAGAGTGACCCAGGGGGTGCGGGCATGCAACTCGCGCGTCGTGCCGAGTGTCCGATCAGCTCCGCCGGACCCGGTGTTCCGTGGCGTCGCGCACCGCCTCGATGAACCTGCGCACCGTGGGCGGACCCGCTTCGCCGGGGCGCGGTTCGTGCTCGCCGAGCGTGAGGCGGTAACGGGTGCCGTTCACTTCGGCGAGAGCGCTGTCGTCCGGGGCGAACCAGGGCTTGCCCGTGCGGACCGCCTGCAGCGGTGCGCTGTCGATCTCCGTGCCGTAACTGGTCAGCAACTCCAGCCTGCCGTCGGCGATGCGGACCTGACCGGCACGGGTGAGGGAGCGCAAGCGCCGCCCGATCCGCACGCCCGTGGCCGTGAATTCCGGCTCCGCCATGGCACTCCGCCCCCTTGTGCGTTTCGGGTGAACAGCTCCGACTCGGGACAGATGCCCCGTGCCCTGAAGTCTGCACGTCCAGGGCGTCGAGCACCAGTACACATGGGGACGTCCGGCCCAGGCTTCCGGGACGCCCGCGACGGCCCGCCGGCAAGCTCTGCCCAAGGCTGTGACAGCTGCTCCTTTGAGGTGCTCAAAGGTGTGTTTATGCAGGTGAGAAGGGTGTTGGAGGTGTTTAAGATCGAGGTGTACGGCCGCGTCCGAATCGCGTCCGGCACGACGCGAAGGAGCCTTGCCGTGAGCACCCCACAGCAGTTTCGAGCCGACGGACCCATGCCGACGCTCGACGTCGACCACAGCGACGCGACGTACCGGGCATGGCTCAAAGAAGCCGTCCGCAAGGTCCAGGCGGACGCCAACCGTTCGGCCGACACCCACCTGCTGCGCTTCCCGCTGCCCGAACACTGGGGCATCGACCTGTATCTCAAGGACGAGTCCACGCACCCCACGGGCAGCCTCAAGCACCGCCTCGCCCGCTCGCTCTTCCTCTACGGCCTGTGCAACGGCTGGATCCGGCCGGACCGGCCGGTCATCGAGGCCTCCAGCGGGTCGACGGCCGTCTCCGAGGCGTACTTCGCGAAGCTGATCGGGGTGCCCTTCATCGCGGTGATGCCCCGCACGACCAGCGCCGAGAAGATCCGTCTCATCGAGTTCCACGGCGGCCGGTGCCACTTCGTGGACGACCCGCGCACGATGTACGCGGAGTCCGCCGCCCTCGCCGTCGAGACGGGCGGCCACTACATGGACCAGTTCACCTACGCGGAACGGGCCACGGACTGGCGGGGCAACAACAACATCGCCGAATCGATCTACCAGCAGCTGCGGCTCGAGCGCTATCCGGAGCCCGCGTGGATCGTCGCCACGGCGGGCACCGGCGGCACCTCGGCGACCATCGCGCGCTACGTCCACTACATGCTGTACGACACCCGCATCTGCGTCGCCGACCCCGAGAACTCCTGCTTCTTCGACGGCTGGACGAAGAACGACCCCGACGCGACGAGCGACTGCGGCTCCCGCATCGAGGGCATCGGCAGGCCCCGCATGGAGCCGAGCTTCGTGCCCGGCGCCATCGACCGCATGATGAAGGTGCCGGACGCCGCGTCCGTCGCCGCGGTCCGCGCCCTGGAGCAGGCCATCGGCCGCAAGGCGGGCGGCTCGACCGGCACGGGCTTGTGGAGCGCGCTGAAGATCGTCGCCGAGATGGTGGCCGCGGGGCGCACGGGCAGCGTCGTCACCCTGATCTGCGACCCCGGCGACCGCTACCTGGACAGGTACTACTCCGACGCGTGGCTGACCGAACAGGGCCTGGACATCACGCCCTACGCGCAGGCCATCGACACGCTCCTGGAAACCGGGGCGTGGCCCGAATAGCAAACGGACCGCCCGGCGGCCACGCCTGCGAGGAGGGCTACGCCGCCTGTGCGGCGAGCCGCTCGTCCAACGCCACGACGGCGTCCCGGAACGCCCGGCCGAGTCCCGCGCGGCCGAGCTTCAGGGCGCCGCGCAGCGGCGCCGCGCCGTCCATGGCGAAGGTCCACTGCACACGGGTGCCGGTGCCGGCGGGGGAGAGCAGCCACTCCTCGACGAGGGCACGCAGGCCGGGCGCGTTCGCCCGGTCGACGCGGTAGACGTAACGCTCGGGGCCCTCCGCCGCCAGTATCGACTCCTGGAAGCGCGTGCCGCCCTTGAGCCGCACCTCACGGCCCGTGCCGCCCCCGGTCGGCCGGCACAGGGTGACCGCGGTGAACCACTGGGGCCAGCCCGTCACATCGTCCGCCAGCGCGCCGTACACCGCCTCCGGAGGCGCGGACACCTCACGCGTGAAGACCAGACGCACCGGAGCGGATGCGACGAAGTCGGGCCCCACAGGGTTCAGTCGGTGTGCCATCGGACTCTGCCCCCAGCGGAACGTGACGGTTGACCGGCGACGTCACCATAGCTGGCGGGCCGTCAGATGTCTGCGTCGGCCTCGGAGTCGACCGAGCCGGAGACCTCGTCGGGCACCGCGCGCTCACCCGTCACCACGACCCGGTTCACGTGCTCGGAGATGTCCACGTGCGCCTCCGCCGGCAGCCCCGCGTCCGTCACCAGCGTGTCGACCTGCGAGAGCGAGGCGAACGAACTCAGCCCCACCGTCCCCCACTTGGTGTGGTCGGCGACGACCACCACGCGCCGGGCCGACTGCACCAGACGCCGGTTGGTCTCCGCCTCGGCCAGGTTCGGCGTCGACAGGCCGGCCTCCAGCGATATGCCGTGCACACCGAGGAACAGCACGTCGAAGTGGAGCGCGCCGATCGCCTGGTCCGCGACCGGACCGACCAGCGAGTCCGACGGGGTCCGCACGCCACCGGTCAGCACGACCGTCGCCGCGCCCTGCCGCTGCCCGGAGACGCGCTGCGCGGAGTGGAAGACGTCCGCCACCCGCACCGAGTTCGTCACCACCGTCAGATCCGGCACGTCCAGGAGGTGGTGCGCCAGCGCATACGTCGTCGTACCCCCGGAGAGGGCGATCGCCGTGCCGGGCGCCACCAGAGACGCCGCGGTCCGCGCGATGTCCTCCTTGGCGGTCAGCTCAAGGCCCGACTTGGCCTCGAACCCCGGCTCGTGCGTGCTCGCCTCGACCACCGGGACCGCGCCGCCGTGCACCTTCTCCAGGACGCCCTGACGGGCCAGCGCGTCGAGGTCACGACGCACCGTCATGTCGGACACACCCAGCTTGCGGGTGAGTTCGTTGACCCGGACCCCGCCGCGGCGGCGCACCTCGTCCAGGATCAGGGCACGGCGCTGCTCGGCCAGGAGGTTCTGATTGTCGCTCACGCCCGGTCCGGCCCTTCTGCCGCGTCGTCCCCCACGCGCCCGCCCGGCGCGCTGCCTCATCCTCGCACGCGCCACCGACAGCCGTGCCACCGACCGGGTGGGCCGTACGACGGCGGGGAAGAACACGGGAGGGGGAGATTACGTGACGAGGGGTGCACGCGGACCCGCGCCCCTGGATCCTTGTCCTCTCACCACGCGCATCTCGGGGGAAGCGGAACAGTGGAACGAGCAACGCAGGACGAGACGGCCCTGGAACTCCTGGTCCACGGAGTCGGGGGAACCACACCGGAAGAGATGCTGGGCGACCCGCGCACCGTGCGGATCTCCGGCGACGACACGGCGGCCGTGTTCCGCCGCACCGAGGACGCCGACGCGGAACGCCGCCCCGACGACTACCGCGGCAAACCGGTCCCCGAGGCGTACGTCTGGTGCAACCTGACCTCCGGCAACGGCTCCCGCGCCCTGTGGCTCCTGCTGCTGCCCTTCATGGTGGTCAACCTCGCCCACTGGATGCGGCCCACCTCCCGCCACCGCAAACGCCTCGTGCGCACCTACGGCCTCCTGGTGCGCCTCGTCGGACTCACCCTCACCGTGCTGCTCGTCGCCGCCGCCTGCGAGCTCGCCCTCGACCTCACCGCCTGGCAGTGCGCGGGCACCCCCGAGTGCTCCGGCGACCGCGACTGGCTCGGCTTCCTCTCCACCGACGCCTCCGGCGACGGCGGCTGGTGGTCCCAGCCCGGCCGCCGCCTCGCCCTCGCCGCCCTGCTGCCCGCCGCCCTCACCGGCCTCCTCTGGTACCTGTCCCACCGCACCTGGAGCGCGTACGAATCCCAGCAGCCGCTGCCCCAGCAGCCCGACCCCGAGGAGGAGACCAGCCGCACCGCGCTCGGCAGGCCCGGGTTCTGGTACGGCCGGCGCCTGGTGGCCCGCCTGCGCGCCGCCCACACCGCGGCCGGACTCCTCACCGTCGCCGCGGCGGTCGGCACCTCCGCCGCGCGGCACGACCGACGCCCCGGCGGGCCCGGCCTCCTGGAGACCATCGGCTGGGCACTGGACGCGACGCTCGTCCTGGGCGGGGCGGTCGTGGTGTGGGTGGTGTGCCGCAGGGGACGTACGGAGAACAGGCTCGACCGGCAACTGGACAGGACTCTCGTCCGTTGGCTGCCCCTCGGCGCGCTGGTCCTCCTCGTCCTCGTCCTCCTGTACGCGGGCTGGTCACGCCCCGGCTGGCGCTCGGAAGGCAGGCTGCCGGGCGACGCGACCTTCGGCGGCATCGCGCTCGTCCAGGGCGTCCTGATCCTCGGCCTCGCGGTCGTCGCCCACCTCCTGTACCGCACGTCGCCCGACTCCCGCACCGCCATCCGCGGCTTCGGCGGACCCGCCGTCGCCATGCTGTCCTGCGCGCTCGGCGGGGTCATGACCGGCGGCGGGGCGCAGCGCGTCTCCGACTGGCTCGACGGCAGCCAGGGCTCCATCGACGGACCCGCCCTGGTGCTCACCTGGCAGGCCTCCGTGATTCCGCCGCTCCTCGTGGTCGTCGCGGTGCTCTGCGGCTGGTTCGGGGTCCGCACCGTCCAGCGCAAGCGCCGGGAGATGGCGCGGATGGCCGACGACTATCCCGACGAGCGCAAGGACTCCACCCGCACCCACCGCATCGCGGGCACACGCGCGCGTGCCGCCCTCACCGACCGCGCGCCCCTGCTCGTCGGCATCATCTCCGCCGTGACGCTGCTCCTGGGAGCGGCCGCGCTCATCGGCGCGTGGATGACGGACGAAGTCCCGGCGCGGGCTGCGGACGGCACGCCCGACGTCGTGGAAGGGGCGGCGCAGACCTCCCAGGCTCTCGGCTCCTGGCTGATCGGCTTCGGCTTCATACTCTTCGTCACCTGGGGCCGCCGCGCCTACAAGGACCCCTCCGCCCGCCGCACCATCGGCATCCTCTGGGACGTCGGCACCTTCTGGCCGCGCGCCGCCCACCCCTTCGCGCCGCCCTGCTACGCCGAGCGCGCGGTGCCCGACCTGACCTGGCGGATGGCCAGTTGGACGCGCGCCACCAGCGCCACGGGCGGCCGCCTCGTCCTCTCGGGCCACTCGCAGGGCAGCGTCCTCGCGGCGGCCGCCGCCTGGCAGCTGCGTCCCTCGGTCCGCCGACGCGTCGCCCTGCTCACCTACGGGTCGCCCCTGGAGCGCCTCTACGGACGGTGGTTCCCCGCCCACTTCGGGCCCGCGGCGCTGAGCTCCCTGCATCGCGAGGTCGACTGCTGGCGCAACCTGTACCGCACCACCGACCCGATCGGCGGCCCCATACAGCTGCACGGCGACTGCGGCCCGCAGGTCGACCGCGCCGCCCTCAAGGACCCCTTGGCCTACGGCCGTACGGAAGGCCACCCACTGCCCGCGCCGATCCTCGGCCACGGCGACTACCAGGCGGACCCCGCCTTCGCAGAGGAACGGGCCAGGCTCCTGGCCCGCCTCAAGGCGAACGTGCCGCCCCCGAGGCCGGAGGCGACGCCCTCGGCGGCCGCGCAGGGCGCCCCGGAGGCGGGGAGCTTCACGCGGGCTCCGGCAGATCCTCCGGGTACAGCAGGGTGAGGTCGTCCGTGCTCGGCTCGCCGAGCTGCGCGACCCGCCCCGCGTGCCGTTCCACCATCGCCTCGAAGGTCTGGCGCGCGGTGCGGCCGTTGCCGAACGCGGGGCCCTTGGGGAGCACCGTGAAGTACTTCAGGAGCGCCTCGGACGTGCCCGTGCCGAGGCGGTACTCATGCTCCTCGGACTGCTGCTCCACGATCCGCAGCAGCTCCTCGGGGGCGTAGTCGCTGAAGGTGATGGTCCGTGAGAAGCGGGACGCCACACCGGGGTTGACGGAGAGGAACCGCTCCATCTCCACGGTGTATCCCGCCACGATCACCACAACGGCCTCGCGGTGGTCCTCCATCAGCTTCACGAGTGTGTCGATGGCCTCCCGGCCGAAGTCGCGCCCCGAGTCCTCGGGGGAGAGGGCGTACGCCTCGTCGATGAACAGGACGCCGCCGCGCGCCCGGTCGAAGGCCTCCTGGGTGCGGATCGCCGTGGAGCCGATGTGCTCCCCGACGAGGTCGACGCGGGACACCTCGACGAGGTGGCCGCTCTCCAGGACGCCGAGCGAGGCGAGGATCTCGCCGTAGAGACGGGCGACGGTCGTCTTGCCGGTGCCGGGGGAGCCGGTGAAGACGAGGTGGCGGCGGACCGAGGCGGCCTTGAGCCCGGCCTGCTGCCTGCGCCGGCCCACCTCGATCATGTCGGTCAGGGCGCGCACCTCGCGCTTGACGCTGTCGAGGCCCACCAGGGCGTCGAGTTCGCCGAGGACTTCCTTGGAGGCCCGGGAGCTCTTCTCGGCGGCGGGCGCCGAGGGCTGCGGGGTCTGCGCGCTCTGCTGGGCGGGCAGGGCGCCGAGGAGGCCGACGGTCTGGGTGGCCGTCTGCACGGCGGGCGCGGGCTGCGCGGGCGCGCCGGGGGCACGCAGGCCGCCGCTCTCGTCGCTCGCGCAGTCCTCGACGATCGGGCCCTCCTCGGAGAACTCGAAGCCGCCGCGGGCGCACCGCTCCGTGCGGCACTTCTTCAGCGTCGTACGGCAGCCGTCTATGACGTGGAAGCCGTAGCCGTCGCTGTTGCTGACCCGGCAGCCGTGGAAACTGCCGCGCCCGCCCGCCGACACGTAGAAGCCCGCCTCCGCGGGCGAGGTGACCGTGCACCGCTCGATCGTCGGGTCCGCGCCCTTGGTGACGATCACGCCCGTCTGCACGGCGTCCACCGTGCAGTTGGCGAGCGTGCCGCCGCTGCCGTGGTCGCGGAACCAGGCGCCCGTCGCCGCCTCGCGGATACGGCAGTCGTCGAGCTGCGCGGTCGCACCGTCGCTCACCGACACCGCGGTGTTGCGCACCTGCGAGAGGTCGCTGTCGACGACGTCGGTGCGCGAGCCGCGGTCCAGGACGAACAGGGCGTCCGGCACGTCGTGCACCCGGCACGACTCCAGGACGGCCGTCGCGCCGTCGCTGACCCAGACCGCCGGATAGTCGCCCGTACTGTCGTGGATCTCGCACTGATTGGCGTCCACGCGCGTGCCCGGGTCCCAGACCGAGAGACCGTTGCGCCCGAACCGGCTCACCGTGGACCGGGTGAGCGTGAGCACGGAGCGCGAGCGCAGGTCGATCGCGTTCTCCGGGATGTCGTGGATACGGCAGTCGGCCAGTGTGAGCACGGCGTCCGTGTCGAGCGTGACGCCGTCCGAAGTGGTCCGGTGCACGTCGCAGTCGGTCAGGTGCGCGGCCGCCCGCCCGGTGACCTGTACGCCCGAACCCTTGACCTCGTACACCTCGCAGCCGATCGCCTCAAGACCCGTGTGCTCCCCGGTCACCGAGAAGCCCGCGCCCGACGCGTGGTGCACCCGGCACCGCTCAAGACGGGGGTGGGCGCCGCCGCGCACCGCGACACCGGACTGGCCCGCCGCGACGATCTCGCACTCCTCGAAGACACCGCCGCCCCCGTCGAGCACCGCGATGCCGATGCCGCCGGGGTTGTCGACGGTGCAGCGCCGCACCGTCGGCCGCGCCCCGCCGCGCACTTCGAGACCGGCCGCCGACCGCGTCACGACACGGATGCCGGTGAGTTCGGGTGCGCCGTCCTCGACGAGCAGCGCGGGCGCGGACGAGTCCTGGCCCTCGATGTGCAGGTCCTGGACGACCGCGGAGGCGCGGATGGTCAGGGGCACCCCGTCGGAGGGCGCGATGCGCACGGAGCCGGGCGAGCTCTCCGGGCCGCGCAGCGTCACCGTGCGCTGGACGACGAGGTTCTCGCGGTAGGTGCCTGCGGCAACGGTCAGTACGTCCCCGTCGCTCGCGGCCTCCAAGGCAGCGGCGAGCGATGCGTACTCGCCGGTGCGGCGCCGCCACCGCGACGTGCCGGTGTGCGTCACCTGGACCGTGCCCTGTGCCATGGAGTTGCTCTGCCCCCACCTTGTCGTACGCGGGACCTCGCGGCGCTTGATGTGTCACTGCATGTCGTGGCACCGCGCGAGGGGCCGAGGAGTTCGGCCGGTCCACCGTAGCGCGCGCGAGCAGGCCGAGTTGACCTGATGGCCGGGGTGGGCGGTTCAGGAGCCCGTGCCGGTCCGCCCCCAGTCCGGTCCCACCTTCTCCCAGGCCCGGTCGAGCCGTGCGTGCCGCGCTCGCACCATGCGCCAGAGGATCAGCCTGCGGCTGCCCTCGATGAGTCCGGCGCTCGCCGTGGCGACGCCGAATCCGGCCAGGACCGCGTGCGCCGTCGCCGTCGCGCCGTCCAGCGGGCGGCCGACGACCCTGCCGTGCTCGTCGGTCCAGATCCGGAAGTGGTCGCCGGGGTCGGGGGACTTGAGGTCGGAAAGCACCACGCCGTAGTGATCCGTGCGGTCCGGGGCCTTCCAGCGGGCCAGGACGCGACTGTGCGCGTCGCGTGTCGAGGAGGTCTCGGGGTCCGGGTCGATCGGGGAGTGGCCGACCTCGCGCAGGACGGTGCCGGTGACCGCGTGGCGGTCCTCGTGCTGCTGCCGCACCGAGGCGAGCAGGGCGTCCCGCGCCAGGCTCGTGGTGAACACACCCACGACCGGGACGGCGACGAGGATCAGCACCAGGGCGGCCAGGGTGAGCCAGGCCTCGGCCAGATCGGTGCCGCGGCGCAGTGGGTTGTGGCGCCACCGCCAGAGGCCGACGATTGCTCGCACTGCCCTGCACCCCCTTCCGCATCCCTCCGCTGTGCTGTATGCCCAGGATCCCAACGTCCATGGCCCGGCGTCGAGTTCCCTTTCGGGCGTCGATCATTCGGGGAGCCTGAACGGGTTCTGGATGGGGATACGTCCGGTGATTTCGGGCATCAGGGTCGCGCGTGCGGCCGGACGCGGACACACGAAAGCCGCCGCCGGGCCGTGACCCGGCGGCGACCGACGCCTTGCGGGCTCCGTGGCGGCCTCACGCGGAGCGTGCCCCCTGGCCGCCTCGAAGCCCGGCGGCGATCAGTACCCGCGGTAGGGGCGGTTGTACGGATCCTCGTACGACGCCGGGGCCGGGCGGGGCTGCGCCGGGCGCATCGCCTCGTATCCCGTGCCGGGAGCCGGCCGCTGGGGCTGGGCGCCCGGGTAGCCGCGCGGGCCCCCGGTCTGCTGCGGGATGTACGGCGCCGGGGCCTGCTGCAGCGGTGCGGGCTGCTGGGCCTGGGGGTAGCCGTACCCCTGCTGGGGATGGGACGGTGCGGCCGGCAACGCGGGCAGCGCGGCCGGCAGGGCGGGCAGGTGGCTGCCCGTGTCGTACGCGGAGGGAACCCGGATCGGGGCGATCTGAGGAGTGCCCCGCTCTGCGACGAGGGAGTCATAGATCGGAGTGTCCGGGAAGGACGGCGCGGAGTAGTAACCGCCGCCATAGGTGGAGCGGGGGGAGGTCATGCTCCATAAGTTAAGCCCTTGATGTGCTGGTTGGGGAGACCGATAAGCGGGTTGTTTTACGTGTCGGCTGTGGCAGCGGATCCCCAATGCGAGCGAACTTGGGAAAATCGGTCGCCGAACGATGTTCGGATCGTGTAAAGGCCGAGCTCCTGAGGGGTTACCTGGAGTTGGCTCCGGGGCCCGCGGGACACGGTCGTGGGCCTCCGGAGGCTCCGGGTAATAGGTTGGTCATGAACGGAAACGGCGGCCCTGCCGGACGGCGACTTGCGATGGGGGCGGACATGACAATGTCTAAAGGATCGAATGTTCCCGTACCGGCACCCGCGGTACGGATCGAATTGGGGTGGGGCTCCGGAGCGGGAGTGCCCGACGCCGATGCGTCCGCACTGTTGTTGTCACCTTCCGGAAAGGTGCGCTCGGACGCGGACTTCGTCTTTTACAACCAGCCCGCGCACGCCTCCGGCGCGGTGCGCCACGAAGGCAAGACGACCACCGGGACCGGCGTCAGCGATGTGCTGAACGTCGACCTCGCGCGCGTGGAGCCCGAGATCGAGACCGTCGTGCTCGCCGCGTCGGCCGACGGCGGCACTTTCGGCCAGGTGCCGGGTCTGTACATCCGCGTCCTGGACGCGGCGAACGGCGCCGAACTCGCGCGCTACGACAGCGCGGACGCCACCGTGGAGACCGCTTTCGTCCTCGGCGAGCTCTACCGGCGCCAGGGCGCCTGGAAGTTCCGCGCCGTCGGCCAGGGATACGGCAGCGGTCTCGAAGGGCTCGCCACGGACTACGGCATCTCCGTGGACGAACCGCAGCAGGCCGCCCCCGCGCCCGTGGCCCCGCCCGCACCCGCCACCGTGGCCCCGCCCGCGCCCGCCGCCCCTGCCCCTGTCGCCCAGCAGCCCGCCGCCCCCGCGCCGCCGCCCCCGCCGGCCGCCGCCGCGCCCGTGCGCCTGACCAAGGTCACGCTCACCAAGGACGCGCCGTCCGTCTCCCTGACCAAGCAGGGCGGCACATCGGGCGGCATGCGCGTGAACCTCAACTGGGAGGTGCGCAAACAGTTCAAGGGATGGGGCGCCAAGCTCGGCCGGGCCGTCGCCATGCACGCCGACCTCGACCTGGACCTCTGCGCCCTCTACGAACTCGCCGACGGCCGCAAGGGAGTCGTCCAGGCCCTCGGCAACGCCTTCGGGGCGCTCAACCAGCCGCCGTACATCCTGCTCGACGGCGACGACCGCACCGGCGCCGTCGCCACCGGCGAGAACCTCACCATCAACCTCGACCACATCAAGGACTTCCGGCGCATCGTCATCTTCGTGACCATCTACGAAGGCGCGCGCAGCTTCGCCGACCTCGACGCCACGGTCACCCTCCAGCCGCAGCACGGTGCCCCCGTCGAGTTCTCCCTCGACGAGTGCACGGTCCCCTCGACCGTGTGCGCGCTGGCCCTGATCACCAACAACGGCGGCGACCTCGTCGTCCAGCGCGAGGCCCGCTACCTGGTGCCCGACCGCGGCGTGAGCCCGCAGCGCACCATGGACCACGCCTACGGGTGGGGCATGAACTGGACGCCCGGCAGGAAGTGACCGGTCAGGGCTGCTCGGGCGAGGGCTCCGGAGCGGTGGGGTCGGGGCGCGTGTACGTACGCCCCTTCCACGCGGCGCCACGCCCCCTGTAGTGCTGCACCGCCGAATCCACCGTCATCAGGAGGTAGAGGAAAGCGGTGCCGGGCAGCAGGAGTGCGAGGGCGAGCGGCTGGCGGTAGTAGCGGAGCATCGGCAGGTACGTCGCCGTCATCACCAGCCACGCGAGCCCACCGGCCACCGCCGCCGCGGGGCTGCCCGTGACGAGCCCCGCGACCAGAGCCACCGGCGGGACGAGATACACCACGGCGAGCCCCGCGACCGTGCCGACGAGCAGTGGGACGTTGTGCCGCAGCTGTGCGTACGCGCTGCGCGAGACCATCCGCCACAGGTCGGCAAGGCGCGGATACGGACGCACGCTGTCCACGCCGTCGGCCAGCCCGAGCCAGAGGTGGCCGCCGGAGCCCTTCACCGCCCGCGCGAGCGCCACGTCGTCGATCACCGCCTGCCGGATGGCGTCGGGGATCCGGGCGCGCTCTGCGGCGTCCGTGCGCAGCAGGACGCAGCCGCCCGCCGCCGCGGCCGTCCGCGCCCCCTTCCGCGCGATCCACCGGAACGGATAGAGCTGCGCGAAGAAGTACACGAAGGCCGGGACCACCAGGCGCTCCCACAGGCTCTCCACCCGCAGCCGGGCCATCTGCGACACCAGGTCGTAGCCCCCACGGTCCGCGGCGGCCACCAACTGGCGCAGGCTGTCCGGCTCGTGGGCGATGTCGGCGTCGGTGAGCAGCAGATACTCGGGGTTTCGCGCGCGGGCGAGGCCGATGCCGTGCCGTACCGCCCAGAGCTTGCCCGTCCAGCCCGCGGGCGGCTCGCCGGGGGAGCCGACGGTCAGCGGCAGCCCGCCGTGCCGCTCGGCCAGCGCGCGTGCCAGATCGCCCGTGCCGTCCGTGCTCCCGTCGTCGACGAGGAAGACCTCGGCCCGCCCCGGGTAGTCCTGCGCCAGCAGCGAGGGCAGGCTCCGGGCCAGCACGGCCGCCTCGTCCCGCGCGGGGACGACCACACCGACCGAGGGCCAGACGTCCGGCTCCCCGCGCGGTGGCAGACGCACGTCGGTGCGCCAGAAGAAGCCCTGCCCCAACAGAAGCCACAGCCACGCGGCAAGCGATGCGGCGGCGGTCCACGCAACGACGCTCATCCGCCGAAGTCTGCCCCACGGGACGGTGCCTGTGGGGCGCATCGACTATGGTGACCGGGTGAAGATCGCGCTCATGGACTCCGGCATCGGACTGCTCGCCGCGGCGGCCGCGGTGCGTCGCCTTCGACCCGACGCCGATCTCGTTCTCTCCTCCGACCCGGACGGCATGCCCTGGGGTCCGCGTACGGCCGAGGACCTCACCGCACGCGCGGTCGCCGTCGCCGAGGCCGCCGCCGCGCACCGCCCCGACGCGCTCATCGTGGCCTGCAACACGGCGTCCGTGCACGCGCTGCCGACTCTCCGCGCCCGCTTCGAGTCGGAGTTCCCCGTCATCGGGACCGTGCCGGCGATCAAGCCGGCCGCGGCGGCCGCGGCCGGCGGACCCGTGGCCATCTGGGCCACCCCCGCCACCACCGGCAGTCCCTACCAGCGCGGCCTCATCGAGGACTTCGCGAACGGCGTCGACGTCACCGAGGTGCCGTGCCCCGGGCTCGCCGACGCCGTGCAGTACGCGGACGAGGCGGCCATCGACGAGACGATCGCCGCCGCGGCGGCTCTCACGCCCCCGGATGTAAGGGCCGTCGTCCTAGGTTGCACCCATTACGAGCTGGTCGCCGAGCGTATTCGTGCCGCCGTGCAGCAGCCCGGACAGCCGCCCCTCGTCCTGCACGGTTCCGCCGGAGCGGTGGCGGCCCAGGCGCTGCGCAGGGCCGGCGCCAACATCGGTGCCACGGACGTGGTGCCCGGCCTCACCGTCCTGCTCAGCGGGCGCGAGGAGGAGCTGCCCCGAGCGGCGCTCGCGTACGCCGAGGGGCGCATGCTCGCGGAGACCAGCCCGGCGCTCTGACGTGGCGGTCGCTCTCCGTGACGCGGTGGCTTCGCGGCGGAATCTGAGTAGGCTCGGATGCATGAAGGACCAAGCCCCCGAAGAGCGGGCCGCATCCGACAGCCCGCACGAAGTCTGGACCGGACGCGCGACCAACCGCGCCCAGTGGCTCCTGGCGTGCGCCGGTGCCGCCTGTCTGGCGCTCGGCATCGAACTCGCGGTCGACTCCCTGTGGACCTCGGGCGTCCTGGCACTGACCATGTCCGTCGTCGGATGCATCGCCGTCGGGCTCCTGATGCTGTTCGGGACGCTCGCCTTCGTCCACGTGGCCGTGAAGGTCGAGAAGGACTACCTGGAGGTGCGCTGCGGCCACCTCGGCCTGCCGCGCCGCCTCATCCCGCTCTCCCAGGTCGTCGGCGCGGACTTCGCCCCCGCCGTGACGCCCCGGCAATGGGGCGGCTGGGGCTACCGCTGGCGCCCCGAGAAGGGCACCGCGGTCGTGGTCCGGCGCGGCGAGGGCCTGGTGCTCAGCCTGGGCGACGGCCATAAGTTCACGGTGACGGTCGACAACGCGGAGTCGGCGGTGCGCGCGATCAGGGCCCGCCTGGGCCTCAAGGGCACCTCGGGCTGACCGCCCGTCGCGGACCCTGAGAGCCTCATTGTGGGGCGCGTTTGGCGGCGCGAGGTCGCCCTTTGCGAGCAGCCGTCGTGTCGTCGCCGGTGCCGGGCCTCGTTGGACTGTGGGCCTCGTCCTCGTGGGGCCCGAGAGGGTGGCGGTGAGAGGTTGCCCGGACGGGGGGCGTCGTGGGGGACTCAGGCGGAGGGTGAGGGGTCCTCCTCGTGGAGGCCTCCGTGCAAGGGTCTTGCCGTTGCGATTCCCGCCAGCAGGCCCGCCCCCGTCGTCACCGTCGTGACGCTCAGCGCGTTGCCCACCGTCGCCACGGCCGTCAGTGCCGTGAGGGCTGCCCCCGCCGACAGGACGACCTGCGTCGAGCCGGGGGAGCGCCACAGGGCGTACAGGAGCCAGCAGAACACCGCCGCCAGCAGCGCCACCCCGACGATTCCCTGCTCCGACGCCTGCTGCAGCGGCGCCGAGTGCGGCTTGCCGTCCGTCACCAGGTCGTCGGCCGCGACCGGACTGACGTCGCCGAACCTGCCCGGGCCCACCCCCATCGCGGGCTCACGCTCCGCGAGGGTCAGCGCGTCCTGCCACAGGACCACGCGACGGTGGCCGACGCTGCCCTCCAGCGGGGCCGTCAGTCCCTCCGGGAGGGAGTCGTCGGCCAGCGCCAGGGACACTCCGGTGAACAGGACCGACGCGGCGGCGAGCCCGATGATGCCGAGGGCCCGCTTCCGCAGCCGCGCCGTCGCGAGCGAGCAGAGCAGCACCGCGACGGAGCCCGCGCAGCCGACCGGCGAGCCCAGGGCCGCGGCGGCGCCCGCGATCCCCGCGGCGAGCAGCCGCAGCGCCAGGCGGAGCGAAGGAGTGTGGGCCGCCCACGCGGCGCAGCAGGCCGCGCCCGCCGCGAGGATCAGCAGGGCGGCGGTGGCCCCGGTGTGGCCCAGGGGAGAGGAGGGGCTGAGCGAGAGCCGGGGCGCCGCCACGGCGAGGCCGAGCCCGGTGAGCGCACCCGCGCACGGCGCGGCGACGGGGAGCAGCGCTCCGCAGATCCGCCCGCCCGCGTACCCCGCGGCCACGGCGAGCACCGCCAACAGCACCCCTTCGGGGCTGCCGCCGTGCACACCCGCGGTGATCAGCGCCCAGGCGGCGCAGGCGCCGAGCAGCGCACCGCCCGTCGCGTCGGACGCGCTCCGCCGCTCGTGTGCCGCTTCCGGACAGGCCGAAGCGGCCGTACCCGTTGACCCCACCCCGTCGCCCCCCCGGTATGTGACGGGCCCCCACCGGCACGGACCGCCCCACGCTGACGTGGGCCGGGACGGGCCTCGAGGACTCGGCCACACGCTAACGGCTGACGCCCCGCTTTGGGACCAGTTGTGCAGGAACGATTCACCGAACGACGCCCGCACCGGCCCGCGGACCGCGCTGTCGGCGCCCTCGTGACGCGCCGTACACTCCCCGAGTGACCGCCACCACCACTCCCGTAGACGAGCCGGATCAGCTCGATCCGCAGCCACCGCAGGCCTCCCGCGCCACGCGCCTCCTGCGCCGGTTCGTGCCCGCCGCCGTGGCGGCCCTCTCCGGAGTGCTGCTCTACGTCAGCTTCCCGCCCCGCACCCTGTGGTGGCTGGCGCTCCCCGCCTTCGGCGCCCTCGCCTGGTGTCTGCGCGGCCGCACCTGGAAGGCGGGCCTCGGCCTCGGCTACCTCTTCGGCCTCGGCTTCCTCCTGCCGCTCCTCGTATGGACCGGCGTCGAGGTCGGCCCCGGCCCGTGGCTGGCGCTCGCCGCCGTCGAAGCGGTCTTCATCGCCCTCGTGGGCGCGGGCATCGCCGCGGTCTCGCGCCTGCCCGGATACCCGCTGTGGGCGGCCGCCCTGTGGATCGCCGGGGAGGCGGCACGCGCGCGTGTGCCGTTCAGCGGATTCCCCTGGGGGAAGATCGCCTTCGGGCAGGCGGACGGCGCGTTCCTGCCGCTCGCCGCGCTCGGCGGCACCCCCGTGCTCGGCTTCGCGGTCGTCCTGTGCGGCTTCGGGCTGCACGAGGTCGTGCGCCAGGTCGTCGACGTACGCGCCACCCGAGTCCTGCGCCGCGGCGCGGCGGCCGTCGCGGCGCTCGCCGTGCTCGTCCCCGTACTCGGCGCCTTCGCGGCCCGCCCGCTCGTCAGCGACGAGGCGGAGGACGGCACCGCGACCGTCGCCGCGATCCAGGGCAACGTCCCGCGCGCCGGCCTCGGCTTCAACGCGCAGCGCCGCGCGGTCCTCGACCACCACGTGCGCGAGACCGAACGCCTCGCCGCCGAGGTGAAGGCCGGCAAGGCGGCGCGCCCGGATCTCGTTCTGTGGCCGGAGAACTCCTCCGACATCGACCCCTTCTCCAACCCCGACGCGCGGCTCGCGATCGAGGGCGCCGTCAAGGCCATCGGCGCACCGGTCTCCGTCGGCGCGGTGGTCGAGAACGAGAACGGCGTGCTCTACAACGAGCAGGTGCTCTGGGACCCGAAGAAGGGCCCCACGGACACGTACGACAAGCGGCAGATCCAGCCGTTCGGCGAGTACATCCCGCTGCGCTCCCTGGTCAGCGTGTTCAGCAGCGACGTCGACAAGGTGCGCAGGGACTTCAGCCGCGGCACCGAGCCCGGCGTCTTCACCATGGCAGGGACGAAGGTGGGCATCGCGACCTGCTACGAGGCGGCCTTCGACTGGGCGGTGCGCGACACCGTCACCAACGGCGCGCAGATCATCTCCGTGCCCAGCAACAACGCCACCTTCGACCGCAGCGAGATGACCTACCAGCAGCTCGCCATGTCCCGGATCCGCGCCGTCGAGCACAGCCGTGCCGTCGTGGTCCCGGTGACCAGCGGCGTCAGCGCCGTCATCATGCCGGACGGCAGGATCAGGTCGAAGACGACGTGGTACACCGCCGACTCGCTCGTCGAGAAGGTTCCGCTGCGCTCGTCCGAGACCCCCGCGACGCGTCTCGGCGTGCTCCCCGAGGGCATCCTGGTCCTCATCGCCGCGGGCGGCCTCGGCTGGGCCGTGACCTCGGCGGCGCGGGCCCGGAAGAGCGCCGCGAAGTGAAGGACCGGCCCGGACCCGGGCTCCAACTGCCGCTCGCGGGGCCCGGATCGACGACCCCGGCCCCCGACTGGTCCGCGGCGTATCGCCGTTAGGGTCGGAACATGGCTACTCCAGACTTCATCCGCACCATCCGCGCCGACGCCGGCCAGCAGCTGCTCTGGCTCCCCGGAGTCACCGCCATCGTCTTCGACGACGAGGGAAGGGTGCTGCTCGGGCGGCGCTCCGACAACGGCAGGTGGTCGGCTATCGGCGGCATCCCGGAACCGGGCGAGCAGCCCGCGCAGTGCGCGGTGCGCGAGGTGTACGAGGAGACGGCCGTGCACTGCGTGCCCGAACGCGTGGTCCTGGTCCAGGCCCTCGAACCGGTCACCTATGACAACGGCGACACGTGCCAGTACATGGACATCACCCTGCGCTGCCGTGCCGTCGGCGGCGAGGCGCGGGTCAACGACGACGAGTCGCTGGAAGTCGGATGGTTCGAGATGGACGCGCTGCCGCACCTGCACGAGTTCTCGCTCTCCCGGATCAAGCGGGCGCTGGCGGACGAGCCCACCTGGTTCGAGCCGGCCCCCTGATCCCTTCCGTTAGCCTGAGGGCACGATGAACCGTTTGAGCACGTCATGGGGCGCGTACGACCTCACTCGCTTCCCGGAGGACCCCCGCGACCAGCTGCGCGCCTGGTCGGCGGCCGACGCCTATCTGCTGCGGCAGCTGGCGGGCGAACAGGACGCGGCGCCCGACGGGTTCCCCGCCACCGTCGACCTCTCCGGGACGGTCGCCGTCCTCGGCGACCGGTGGGGCGCGCTCACCACCGTGCTCGCCGGGCAGGCGCGCGTCCCGGTCCAGATCACCGACTCGTTCCTCGCACAGCAGGCGACCCGCGCCAACCTCGCGCGCGCGGGCCACGCGCCGGACGCGGCACGGCTGTCGACGACCAGGGACGCGCCGCCCGCCCGCGTCGACGTGCTCCTCGTCCGCGTACCGAAGAGCCTCGCCCTCCTGGAGGACCAGCTCCACCGGCTCGCGCCCGCCCTGCACGAGGGCACGGCCGTCATCGGCACCGGCATGGTCACCGAGATCCACACGTCGACGCTGGAGCTCTTCGAGCGGATCATCGGCCCCACCAGGACCTCCCTGGCCCGCCAGAAGGCGCGGCTCATCTTCAGCGCCCCCGACCCGGCCCGCGCCGCCGGCACCAGCCCCTGGCCCAACCGGTACGTGCTGCCCGCCGACTCCGGGGCCGGCGCGGGCCTCACCGTCGTGAACCACGCCGGCATCTTCTGCGCCGACCGGCTCGACATCGGCACCCGCTTCTTCCTCAAGCACCTGCCGCGCGCCCGCGGCGGCGCCCACGTCGTGGACCTGGGCTGCGGCAACGGCGTGCTCGGCACCGCCGCATCCGCCGCCGACCCCGACGCCACGGTCACCTTCATCGACGAGTCGTTCCAGGCCGTCGCCTCCGCCGAGGCCACGTTCCGCGCCAACGCGGCCGACGACGCCAAGGCCCACTTCGTGGCGGGCGACGCCCTCTCGGCCGTACCGCCGGGGACGGTCGACGTCGTCCTGAACAACCCGCCCTTCCACAGCCACCAGGCCACGACCGGCGCGACCGCCCACCGCATGTTCACCGGCGCCCGCGCCGCGCTGCGTCCCGGCGGCGAGCTGTGGGTCATCGGCAACCGCCACCTCGGCTACCACGTGAAGCTCCGCAAACTCTTCGGCAACGCGGAGGTCGTGGCGAGCGACCCCAAGTTCGTGCTGCTGCGGGCGGTGAAGGGCGGCCGCTGACCGCCTCCGGTGCACGTCGTACCCGTTCGGTTCCGGCCGGCGGTGTTCCGCCGTGCGTGCCGCCCGGTGGCGGTCGTCCGGCGCGGCTGCTGTGCTGGACGCGGAGAAGCCATGAGCGCCCCGCAGGACTGAACCCGCCCTTCTCGTGGAACCCGCGGGACACCCGTGACTGCAGCCGTACGCACCGAACCTGCGAGGAGGACCTTGTGGCACCCGTGGCGAAGGACCGCCTGGCGGCACTGGACGCCCACTGGCGCGCCGCCAACTACCTGGCCGTCGGCCAGATCTACCTGATGGGCAACGCCCTGCTGACCGAGCCGCTGCGGCCCGAGCACATCAAGCCGCGCCTGCTCGGGCACTGGGGCACCTCACCCGGTCTCAACTTCGTCCACACCCACCTCAACCGCGTCATCCAGGAACGGGATCTGGACGCGCTGTGCGTGTGGGGCCCGGGTCACGGCGGGCCGGCCGTGCTCGCGAACTCCTGGCTGGAGGGCAGTTACACGCAGACGTACCCGGACATCACACGGGACGCGGAGGGCATGGCGAAGCTGTTCCGCCAGTTCTCCTTCCCCGGCGGCGTGCCCAGCCACGTGGCGCCCGAGACGCCGGGCTCGATCCACGAGGGCGGCGAGCTCGGCTACTCGCTCGCGCACGCCTACGGAGCCGCCCTGGACAACCCCGACCTCCTGGTCGCCTGCGTGATCGGCGACGGCGAGGCCGAGACCGGGCCGCTGGCCGCCTCCTGGCACTGCAACAAGTTCCACGACCCCGCGCACGACGGCGCGGTCCTGCCGATCCTCCACCTCAACGGCTACAAGATCGCCAACCCGACGGTGCTGGCCCGCCTCCCCGAAGCCGAGCTCGACGCGCTCCTCAAGGGCTACGGACACCAGCCGATCTACGTCGCCGGCGACGAGCCGCACGAGATGCACCAGGCGATGGCCGCCGCGCTGGACCGGGCGCTCGACCGCATCAGGACCATCCAGGAGGCCGCCCGCAGCGGTGACGGCGCCGAGGGCCGCGAACCCTGGCCGGTCATCGTGCTGCGCACCCCCAAGGGCTGGACCGGCCCCGTGGCCGTGGACGGCGAGCCGGTCGAGAACACGTGGCGGGCGCATCAGGTGCCGCTGTCCGGGGTCCGCGAGAACCCGGACCACCTGCGGCAGTTGGAGGAGTGGCTGCGCTCGTACCGTCCCGAGGAGCTCTTCGACGCCGAGGGGCGGCCGAACGAGCAGGTCGTGTCCTGCGTGCCCGAGGGCGAGCGCAGGCTCGGCGCCACCCCGCACGCGAACGGCGGCAGGCTCACCCGGCAGCTGCCCGTCCCGGCGCTGGAGCGGTTCGCCGTCACCGTCGACAAGCCGGGCACGACGCTGCACGAGCCGACCCGGATCGCGGGCGCCCTCCTCGCGCAGGTCATGGCGGACACCGCGGAGCGCAGGGACTTCCGGGTCGTGGGCCCGGACGAGACCGAGTCCAACCGGCTCGGGGCGCTGTACGACGTCACCGGCAAGATCTGGCAGGACCGCACCCTCGACACGGACGAGCACCTCGCACGCGACGGCCGCGTCATGGAGGTCCTCTCCGAGCACCTCTGCCAGGGCTGGCTGGAGGGCTACACGCTCACCGGCCGCCACGGCCTGTTCTCCTGCTACGAAGCGTTCGTCCACATCGTCGACTCGATGGTCAACCAGCACATCAAGTGGCTGAAGACCTCGCGCGCGCTGCCGTGGCGCGCGCCCGTCCCGTCGCTGAACTACCTGCTCACCTCGCACGTGTGGCGCCAGGACCACAACGGCTTCTCGCACCAGGACCCGGGCTTCGTCGACCATGTGCTGAACAAGAGCCCCCACGTCGTACGCGTCTATCTCCCGCCGGACGCCAACACCCTGCTCTCCGTCACCGAGCACGTCCTGCACAGCCGCGACTACGTCAACGTCGTCGTCGCCGGGAAGCAGCCCACCTTCGACTGGCTCTCCCTCGACGACGCCCGCGCCCACTGCGCGCGCGGCGCGGGCGTCTGGGAGTGGGCGGGGACGGAGCAGGGCACGCGTGAGCCGGACGTGGTCCTCGCCTGCGCCGGTGACGTGCCCACGCAGGAGGTGATCGCCGCGGCCGCGCTGCTGCGCGAGCACCTGCCGGAGCTCACCGTGCGGGTCGTCAACGTCGTCGACATCGCCCGTCTGATGCCGCGCGAGGAGCACCCGCACGGCATGGCGGACTCCGAGTTCGACGCGCTCTTCACCCCGGACAAGCCGGTGATCTTCGCGTACCACGGCTATCCGTGGCTGATCCACCGCCTCGCCTACCGCCGCACCGGCCACGCCAACATCCACGTGCGCGGCTACACGGAGGCGGGCACGACCACGACACCCTTCGACATGGTCGTGCGCAACAACCTCGACCGGTACCGCCTCGTCATGGACGTCGTCGACCGCGTCCCGGGCCTCGCCGTGCGCGCGACGACGGTGCGTCAGGCGATGGCCGACACCCGCACGCGCCACCACGCCTGGATCCGCGAGCACGGCACGGACCTCCCCGAGGTCGCCGACTGGACGTGGCCGTACTGAACGAACTGTTCCCGCGGGCCCGCACCGTCCTCGGCCCGGGGGCGGTGCACCTGCCCGACTGGCTGGCACCGGAAGCGCAGTCGCGTCTCCTCGAGGCGTGCCGGGAGTGGGCACGGCCGCCCGCCGGGCTGCGTACGGTCCGGACGCCCGGCGGCGGCGCGATGACGGCGCGGCAGGTCTGCCTGGGGTGGCACTGGTATCCGTACGGGTACGCGCGCACCGTCGTCGACGGGGACGGCGCCCCGGTGAAGCCGATGCCGCCGTGGCTCGCCGAGCTGGGCCGCAGGGGCGCCGCGGCGGCGGGGCACGCCGTCGAGGAGCCGTACGACATCGCCCTCGTCAACTTCTACGACGCCGACGCGCGGATGGGGATGCACCGCGACAGCGACGAGAAGTCGGGGGCGGCGGTCGTGTCCCTGAGCCTCGGGGACACGGGTGTCTTCCGTTTCGGCAACACGCGGACGCGCACGAAGCCCTACACGGACGTCGAGCTGCGCAGCGGCGACCTGGTGGTTTTCGGCGGGGCCTCGCGCCTCGCGTACCACGGGGTGTCGAAGGTGCTGCCCGGTACCGCGCCGCACGGGCTGGGGCTGACCGGGCGGCTGAACATCACGCTGCGGGTCAGCGGGCTCGGCGAGGACCCGTGACGATCCGTGAGAGCCGGTGAGGGTCACGCCGCGTCGTGGAAGACGAGCCCCAGCGACCTGCGCAGCCCCGACCGCACCGTGCTCACCCCGTGCCGCACCGGCCCCGCGGACCAGCCGCGCGCCGAGCGGACCGGGCGGTCGCGGGTGGTGAAGACCAGGCCGTGGCCCTGCTTCAGGACGGTCGACGTGCCGCGCGACTGGGCCCGCGGCCGCTGCTCGACGAGCAGGAACTCGCCGCCCGTGTAGTCGGTGCCCTGCTCGTCCAGGCCGATGACGACCTGCAGGGGGAAGACCATGTCCCCGAACAGGTCGCGGTGCAGGGCGTTCCAGTCGCCTTCTTCGTAGCGCAGCAGGATCTGGGCGGACTTGGTCTGGCCGGCCGCGTGGCACTGGTCGAGCCACTCCTCCAGGGAGTCGGGCCAGGGGGCCGGGCGGCCCAGGCGGTCGGCCCAGTCGCGGGCGACGGCGAGCAGGTGCGGGTAGAGCGCCGACCGCAGCTCGGCGACGGGAGCCGGGAGGTCGTGGGTGAAGTAGCGGTACCGGCCGGAGCCGAAGCGGTGTCCGGCCATGTCGACCGTCGAGCGGAAGAGCGTGGCGTCGTCGTAGAGCTCGGCGATGCGGCGGCAACCGGCGGGGTCGACGAGGCGGGGGGTGAGCGCGCAGCCGTGCGCGTCGAGCTCGGCGGCGAGCGCCGTCCAGTCCGCCGCGTCGACCGCCGCGCCGGGTGTGCGCGTGGTGGTGGTCATGCCGCCTCCAGGTCGAGGAGCAGCCGCTTGCGCTCAAGGCCGCCCGCGTAGCCGGTCAGGGAGCCGTCGGCGCCGATGACGCGGTGGCAGGGGCGGACGACGAGGAGCGGGTTGCGTCCGATGGCGGTGCCGAGGGCGCGGACCGCGGCGCGCGAGAGGCCGAGGCGCTCGGCGAGCCGTCCGTAGGTGGTCGTGGTGCCGTAGGGGACCGTGTCGAGGGCGTCCCAGACCTTGCGCTGGAACTCGGTGCCCGCCCCGGCGGCGTACTCGATGTCGAAGTGGGTGAGGCTCCCGGCGAAGTAGGCGCGCAGCTGCGCGGTGACCGCGTCGAACGCCGCGTCGTCCCGGACCCAGCCCTCCCGGACGACTGCGCCGCCCTTCTGGTCCGGCACGGACAGGGAGACCAGCGCGGTGCCGCCCTTGGCGGTGGCCGACTCCTCGCCCACCAGCAGCAGCTCGCCCAGCGGGCTGTCGATCGTCGCGTAGACCGTCATCGGACTCTCCTCGTGCGTTCGGTTCCTGTCTCCAGTCTGCGTCTCGTGCGAGGGCGGGGCTGGCGGGATTCGGACATGGCATTGCCGCGCTTTATGCAACTAGTTGCATAACAGCGTCGGGCTGGTCTACAACTGTCCTGTAGACACCGCGTACGGAGGGGCCGCATGAGCCGTTACCCGAACCTGCTGAACCCGCTCGACCTGGGCTTCACCACCCTGCCCAACCGGGTCCTCATGGGCTCCATGCACGTGGGACTCGAAGAGGCGCCGAACGGCTTCGAGCGGATGGCGGAGTTCTACGCGACCCGCGCGCGCGGCGGCGTCGGCCTCATCGTCACCGGCGGCATCGCCCCGAACGAGCTGGGCCGCCCCTGGGACGGCGGCGCCAAGCTGACCACCGACGCCGAGGCGAAGGAGCACGAGGCGATCACCGCCGCCGTGCACGCCGAGGGCGGGAAGATCGCCATGCAGATCCTCCACTTCGGGCGGTACGCCTACCACGACAAGCTGGTCGCCCCGAGCGCGCTCCAGGCGCCGATCAGCCCCTTCGTGCCCCGCGAGCTCACCGACGACGAGGTCGAGCAGACCGTCGAGGACTTCGTGCGCGCCGCCGAGCTCGCCAAGTCCGCGGGCTACGACGGCGTCGAGGTCATGGGCTCCGAGGGCTACCTCATCAACGAGTTCATCGCGGCCCCCACCAACCAGCGCACCGACCGCTGGGGCGGCTCCTACGAGAACCGCATCCGCTTCCCCGTCGAGATCGTCCGCCGCACCCGCGAGCGCGTCGGCGCCGACTTCATCATCATCTACCGCCTCTCCATGCTGGACCTCGTCCCCGGCGGCTCGACCCTCGACGAGGTCGTCCACCTCGCCAAGGAGATCGAGGCGGCGGGCGCGACCATCATCAACACCGGCATCGGCTGGCACGAGGCGCGCATCCCCACCATCGCCACCTCCGTGCCGCGCGGCGCGTACAGCTTCGTGACGAAGAAGCTCATGGGCGAGGTCTCCGTGCCGCTCGTGACCGTCAACCGCATCAACACCCCCGAGATCGCCGAGCAGTTGCTGGCCGACGGCGCCGCCGACATGGTGTCGCTCGCGCGCCCGCTCCTCGCCGACCCCGACTTCGTCAACAAGGCGAAGGACGAACGGCCCGAGGCCATCAACACCTGCATCGGCTGCAACCAGGCCTGCCTGGACCACACCTTCAACCTGCAGATCACCTCCTGCCTGGTGAACCCGCGCGCCTGCCACGAGACCGAGCTCGTGCTCTCGCCCACCCGCACCAGCAAGCGCCTCGCCGTGATCGGCGCCGGCCCCGCAGGCCTCGCGTTCGCCGTCTCCGCCGCCGAACGCGGCCACGACGTCACCCTCTTCGACGCCGCCGACGCGATCGGCGGCCAGCTCAACGTCGCCAGGAAGATCCCCGGCAAGGAGGAGTTCGACGAGACCCTGCGCTACTTCCGCACCCAGCTCGACCTGCGCGGCGTCACCGTCAGACTGAACACCGTCGTCACCGCGGACGACCTCGCCCAGGACGCCTTCGACGAGGTGGTCGTCGCCGCGGGCGTCTCCCCCCGTACGCCCGAGATCCCCGGCATCGACCACCCCAGCGTCGTCGGCTACCTCGACGTGCTGCGCGACGAGGCACCCGTGGGGGAGCGGGTCGCGATCATCGGCGCGGGCGGCATCGGCTTCGACGTCGCCGAGTTCCTCACCGACGGCGGCGAGAAGGCCAGCCTGGACCCGGCGACGTACTTCCGGCAGTGGGGCGTCGACATGGACTACCGCGAACGCGGCGGCCTGACGAAGCCCGAGCGGCCCACGCCGCCGCGCACCGTCCACCTGCTGCAGCGCAAGACGTCCAAGGTCGGCAAGGGCCTCGGCAAGACCACGGGCTGGATCCACCGCACCGAACTGCGCCACCGCGGCGTCGCCATGGTGGCGGGCGTCAGCTACGACCTGATCGACGACGCGGGCCTGCACATCACCGTCGACGGCGAGTCGTCCGTCATCCCCGTCGACACCGTCGTGCTCTGCTCCGGCCAGGAGCCGCGCCGCGACCTGTACGAGGAGCTCGTCGCGGCCGGGATCGCCGCGCACCTCATCGGCGGCGCCGACGTGGCCGCCGAACTGGACGCCAAGCGCGCCATCAAGCAGGGCACGGAGCTGGCCGCCGCACTGTGAGGCGGCCCCCTCAGGGGGACTGCCGTCCCTAGGATTGCCCCATGTCACTCCCGCACGCGATCCTCACGGCCCTCCTGGAGAAGCCCTCGTCCGGCCTCGAACTGACGCGCAGGTTCGACAAGTCGATCGGCTACTTCTGGTCGGCCACGCACCAGCAGATCTACCGCGAGCTGGGCAAGCTGGAGCGCGACGGCGCCATCCGCGCCCTGCCGCGGCAGGGCGCGACGCGCGGGCAGAAGAAGGAGTACGAGGTGCTGCCGGCGGGCCGCGAGGAACTGGCCCGCTGGACGGCGGCGAGCCAGGACCCCAAACCGCTGCGCGACACCCTGCTGCTGCGCCTGCGTGCCGCCGCGGTCGTCGGCACGCAGGGCATCCGGGAGGACCTGTACCGCCATCTCGACCTGCACAAGCGGCAGTTGGCCGAGTACGAGGAGATCGAGAAGCGGGACTTCCCGCCCGGCAAGGACGCCGTCGAGGACCGGCTGCGCCATGTGGTGCTGCGCGCGGGCATCGACCTGGAGACGTTCTGGACGCAGTGGCTCACGCGGACGATCGACGAACTCAGCTGATGTCGAAGAACTCAGCTGGCATCGAGGAACTCAGCTGATGTTGATGTGGATGTTGAAGCGGATGTTCACCACCGTGCAGAAGAAGTTGCCCTGCTTCTTGCGGCGCTCCAGCGTGTCGCCCGTGGTGCCCTTGCCCTTCTCCTCCTTGTTCTCGACCGGCAGGTAGTCGAAGCCGCGGAACACCTTGTCGTCGGCGTCGGCCGCGATGCCGCCCACACGCCGCCAGTGGCCGCACAGGTCGTCGTAGCGATCCTTGGAGAGCTTCGGCCCGAAGGTCATGTTGAGCCCGCCGCCGTCGATGTACTGGGCGCACACCTGCTTGAAGATGCTGACCGCGTGCTCGTCGAGGGTGTCGGCGCCCTCGATCTGGCCGAGGATGTCGTCCCTGTCGCCGGAGATCTTGTCCCTGCGGGCCTGCTTCTGCGTCGCGCTCTGACGGTCCTGCATGTCCTTGAGCACGGCCCGCTCGGCCGTGTCGATGCCGTTCTCCTTGGTGCAGGCGATCTCCAGGGTGTTCTTCCAGGTGGCCGCGGAGATCCACTCCCGCGAGAAGTCGATGCGGTCGCAGAAGGCGAGCAGCAGCTCCTCCGCCTCCTTCTCGCTCTCCGCGTAGACGACGCCCTTGTATTCCTTCGTCACGGCGACTCTCCCTCCCCGGTGCCGCGGACGCGGCGCTGTGTGGGTCCGGGCGAGCGGCCCGGATGCGCAACGTCTCACCGTGCGGGGCCGCCGTCATCAGGTGGCGGGGCTTCCGCTCCCCAGGGTCGCCTCCTCGGGGTCCCACTCCTCCGGCAGCGGCTCGGGCGGCACGATCTGGGTGGCGAGCGGAACGAACTCGGCCCGGTGGGCGGAGTGCGTGATCGCCGTCATCGCCTGGAGCACGTGCAGCGCGAGCGCGCCGGACGCCCGGTGGGGTACGCCCCCGCGCACGGCCCGCGCCATGTCGACCACGCCGAGCCCGCGCCCGTCGGTCCGCCCCCGCACAGGCAACTCGCGCCACGTGTCGGAACCGTTCGGCAGCAGCTTCAGCGGCCCGCCGAACGTGTTCGGGTCGGGCACGGAGAGCATGCCCTCGGTACCGGTGATCTCGAAGCGGATGCGAGGGAGCGCCGAGTCGAAGCTGAACGTCGAGTCGGCCCGCACGCCCGAGGCGAACCGCAGGAGCGACGACACGTGCGTCGGTACGTCGACGGGGAAGGCCAGGCCCGCCTTCGGCCCCGACCCGACGACCCGCTCCCCGCGGGCGCGCGTCGCCGTCGCGGCCACCTGCTCCACGCTGCCGAACAGGGCGACGAGCGAGGTCAGGTAGTAGGGACCGAGGTCGAAGAGCGGCCCCGCGCCCGGCTGGTAGAAGAACGCGGGGTCGGGGTGCCAGGCCTCGGGGCCGAGGCCCTGGGTGACCGTCGTCGCCGCCACGGGAGCGCCGATGTGCCCGGCCGCGACGGCCCGCAGCGCCGACTGCAGCCCCGCGCCGAGGAACGTGTCGGGCGCGTTGCCGACGAGGAGCCCGCGCTCCGACGCCTCGGCGAGGAGCTTCTCCGCCTCCGTGGGGACGAGCGTGATGGGCTTCTCGCCGTAGACGTGCTTCCCGGCGCGCAGGGCGGCCGTCGCCACCTGCGCGTGGGCGGCGGGCACGGTGAGGTTCACGACGAGTTCGACGTCGGGCAGGGCCAGCACGTCGGCGGGGCCGCCCGACACGGGTATGCCGTGGGTGCGGGCCACGGTGGCGGCGCGTTCCTCGTCGAGGTCGGCGACGGCCAGGACGCGGACGTCCGGGAACCCGCTCAACGTACGCAGATACTGGGCGCTGATGACGCCCGCGCCGACGATCGCGACACCGACGGGCCCCGTGCCGGTGGGTGCCGAGGTCATGCCGCCGCCAGCGAGGTGAGGTAGGCGCGGCTGGCGGAGAGTTCGTCGAAGAGGGCGTCGGCGTCGCCGCCGCAGGAGTCGAACTCGACGATCCGCCAGGCATCCGGCGCGGCGGCGATGATCTCCGGCACCGGCATGGTGCCGCCGCCGACCGCCACGTTCGGGTCCTCCTTCGTGCCGGGCCCGTCCTTGAGGTGCAGGGCCCGCACCCGCTCACCGAGGCGCCGCAGGAGCGCGGGGACGTCGGCGCCGCCGACCGCCGCCCAGTAGGTGTCGATCTCCAGGAACACGGCGGGGTCGAGCAGGCCGGCGAGCACGTCGACGGCGTGCGGGAGCCCCGCCTCCGCGTCGTCGAAGCGGGGCTCGATCTCCCACCAGTGGTTGTGGTAGCCGATGCGTATGCCGTGCCGACGGGCCACGTCGGAAAGGGAGTTGAGGCGGTCGGCGGTCCGGGCGAGGCCGTCGCGCGAGGTGAACTCCTCGGGAGGGATGCCCGCGGGCACGATCGCCAGGTCGGTGCCGAGGGTGGCCACCGCGTCGAGGACGGGGCCCGGTTCCGGGCCGAGCAGCTGCACGGCGTGCGTGCCGGACACGGTGAGCCCGAGGTCGTCGACGATCCGCCGCAGCCCCTTCGGGTCGCCGAGCACGTCGTACGCCTCCACGGCGCCGTACCCGAGACCGGCGAGGCGGCGCAGCGTCCCCTCCCGGTCGGCGACGAGCTGATCACGCACGGTGTAGAGCTGAACGCTGAGCGGTCGTGGCATGAACGCGCCCTCCCTGTCGGCTGGGAGGACGGTAAGTCGGTTCGCCGGGGCGGGCAAGGGTGCCTGGGGCATGGGGACATGGGCGCCCCGGGCATGCGGGCGGGGGCCCCAGGGTACGGGCGCGGATGCCTCCGCACGCGGCTGCCGCCCACCCGCGGTGGTCGCGGATGGGCGGCAGTCGACGGCGCCGTGCGGGTCGTGGTCCCGACGCCGGTCAGGTACGGCCGGCCGCCGCGCGACGGCGCAGGTACCAGATGCCGCCGCCGGCCGCCGCCGCGGCCACCAGGGTGCCGCCGCCGACGAGCGTCAGCGTGCCCCGGTCCTCGGTGCCGCCGCCGAGCCCGCCACGGACGCCGCGTGCGGGCGCGGCCGTCGAGGAGGTCGTCGGCGCGGCGCCGACAGTGACGGTCTGCGGCCCGACCGATGTGCCGTCCTTGCAGGAGACGAGCACGGTGTACGAACCGGCGCCGACGTTCTGCCACGTCGCGCTGCCGTTGACCAGCTCCGCCTGTTGACCTCCGGCGAAGCTGGCGTTGGCGGCGTTCATCAGCGACGCCGTGCCGCCGTCGGCGCACGCGCCGGTGGTGGCCCGCACCGTGGAACCCGTGGCGGTGACGGTCAGGTCGCCGGCGGCGAACGCCGACGGCGCGGCCACGAGCAGCGGCAGCGAGGCGGCGGTGGCGATCAGGCCGGCGCGGACGGATATCTGAGTGGTACGCATGAGTCTGCCCTCCGGTGCACGGGAGGCGGTACAACCCATGCGCCGCCGGAGTCGGGGAACGGCCCGTGCTACCTGACGAAGAGCCAACGCGGCGCGGGCGGGGACCGCATGCGGACGGCCGCCGGGCAGGTGACGGAATCCTTCGTCCGGCGCAGACGCGTCGCCGGAGGCGTTACCGGGGCGCGGGGGCCAGGCCGGCCGCGACGAGTCCCTCGTGGACCGCCTGCCCGAGCGTCTGCACCGCCGACTGCGGGCGCACCATCACGGTGAACTCCTTGATCCGCCCCTCGTCGTCGAAGTGCAGCAGGTCGATGCCGTGGATCTCCTTGCCGTCCACGGTGGTGCGGAACAGCAGCACGTTCGACTCGGCCTCCGTGCCGTCGACGCTGGTCTGCGCCTCGCCCGTGTACGCACCCACGTACCGGAAGTCGTCGAACGTGCGCAGCAGCACGCCGAAGAGCCCGAGCACCATGGGCCGTCCTTCGAAGGGCGTGAACTTGACCGGGCTGTAGAGCCGGACATCCGGAGTGAACAACTCCTCCAGAGCGTCGAGATCGCCCTGCTCGACGAGAGCGCGGAAGCGTGCGGCGGTGGGATGGATGTGCGTCATGCGGCCCTGTCCTTCGTAGTCCTTGGTTCATAGCCCTTGGTCAGCAATAGTCATCAATCTGACTAGTCACATTGATGACTATGATGAGGGTGCTGGACGGCGAAAGGGAAGGGGCCCCGACAGATGGCTCTGCGGCACGCGGTGCTCGCGGCACTGCTGGACGGCGAGTACAGCGGATACCAGTTGGCCAAGGGCTTCGACATCGGCGTGGCCAACTTCTGGCACGCGCTGCCCCAGCAGCTCTACGCCGAGCTGACCAAACTGGAGGCGGAGGGCCTGGTCGCCGGGCGCGAGGTCGTCCAGGAAGGACGGCCCAACAAGCGGCTGTTCCGCGTCACCGACGAGGGCCTCGCCGAAATGGAGCGGTTCGCCGCACGGGCCGCGAAACCGTCCTTCATCCGCGACGACCTGCTCGTCAAGGTGCAGGCCGTCGACGGCGTGGCCGCCGCGCCGGTGATCGAGCAGCTCACGGAGCGGGCGGCGGTCGCCGACGCGAAGATCGAGGTCCTGGAGAAGCTGCTCGTGCGGCTGCGCGGCGACGCCGACGAGGGCACGTTCCTGCGCACCGGGGAGCGCGTGGGCCCCTATCTGACGTGTCTGCGCGGGCTCGCCTTCGAGCGCGAGTCCCGCGACTGGTGCCGGCGCGCGGCGGCCATCCTGAGCGAACGGGAGGCCGCCGCGCGCGGGTCTCAGCCCGTGGTGACGGTCCGTTCGGGGGAGTAGCCGCCCCAGGTCCCGTCCGGCAGCTTGGGACGGATGCGCACCCGGTGCCGCTCCCCGGCCTTCTTGCCGATGTAGAAGCTGTGCTCGGCCTTGTCGCTCGGCGCCGTCCCGCCGAAGACGAGCGACGTGGCGGTGCGCCCGTCCAGCTCGATCTGGTACTCCGCCACGGCTCCGCCGGTGCGCGGCGGAGTCCAGGCCAGGTCGATGTAGTACGCCCCGTCGGCGTGGTGCGTGTCCGCGCGGAACCCGGTCGGCGCGGTGCCGCGCCCCGAGTCCTTGCCCGGCGAGGTCCTGACGCGGACCGCGCGGCTCGCGGGCGAGAAGTTGTCGGCGGCGTCCCGCGCCTTGACGGTGAAGGTGTAGTCGGTGCCGGGCCGCAGCCCGGTCACGAGCGTCGCTGTCTGGTTCCCGCCCACGCTGTGGATCTTCGAGCCGCCCTGGAAGATCTCGTACGAGGCCACCTTCCTGTCGTCCGACGACTTGCCCCAGGAGAGCATCGCCGCCCGGCTCCCCTCGGCCTCGCCGGTCAGCCGTGCGGGGCGGGACGGGGGCTTGCGGTCGGCGGCGGCCGCGGCGGGCATGGTGACCGACAGCTTCTTGCTGTCCTCGCTGAGGTTGCCCTCGGCGTCGCGGGCGCGGACGGTGAAGCGGTACGTGGCGGACGGCTCCAGGCCGACGACGTCCACCATGGACTCCCGCCCCGACACCTCCTTGACCTTCTTCGTGTCGCGGTACACCTCGTACGCGGTGACTTCGGTGTCGTCGGTGGCCTGGTTCCACATGACGTGGGCGGTGGTGGAGCTGCCGGCCTGCACGGTGAGGCCGCGCGGCGCCGCCGGGGGAGTGGTGTCCTCGGCGCCGTCGCCGCCCCACGCGCAGCCGCTCAGCGCGGCGGCGGTCACGGCGATGGCGGCGAGCAGGGCCGGCGGGGCCCGATGGGCGGACGGGCGGGGTATCCGTCGCACGGTGCTGCTGCCTTCCACTCGACGGCAGGGGTGCGGCACGTGGGTGCTGCCATGGGCGCCGCATTGGTGCGGACCTATTTGACACAGGTGACGAGAGCACATCAAGGGGTGGGGCGTCCGCCGTACGGACCGTGATCGGCGGCAGGGGCATATGGGGGTGCACAAATTGGCATATGTGGCATTTGCGTAGTCACCTGTCCCTATTGCCGAGGTCCCAGGCGTCCCCCGCCGCTCGTCCCCCTGTCCCCGTCGAAAGGCCCTCCCCGTGCGCAAGAAACAGACGGCCCTGGTGGCCGCCGGAACCGCCCTGTTCGTCTCCGCCTGCTACACCGCCGCGGCCCAGCAGTCGCCGCCACCCGAACCGGACGCCGAGTTGCCGAGCGCGGCGGCGGGTTCAGCGGCCGAACCGGTCCGCGAGGGATCGGTCCGCGCCGCCGACCTGCTGGCCGCGACCCGGTCCTGCAAACAGGTCTCCCGCGGCAAGTACCGCACGGACGACGGCGCCCGCGCGGACATCCCCGTCTGCGCCACGCGCGGCGCGGTCTTCTGGAAGGCCGACATGGACATCGACTGCGACGGCCGCGAGGGCGAGGCCTGCAATCGCCGCACCGACCCCCTGTTCCAGCCCACCACCGCCTTCCAGCAGTCCGACGGCCGCCAACTCGACGCGGAGAACCTGCCCTACGTCGTCGTGCCCGGCGCGAGCCGCCGCTGGGACCACACCGAGCACGACGTCACGGGCGGCACCGTCGCCGCGGTCATCCACCGCGACAAGGTCCAGTACGCCGTCGTGGGCGACACCGGCCCCACGGACCTCATCGGCGAGGCGTCGTACGCCACGGCCCGCGCGCTCGGCATCAACCCCGACCCGCAGAGGGGCGGCGCGGGCCCCGACGTCACGTACATCCTCTTCAAGGGCCCCAAGGCGCAGCCGATCGAGAACCACCGGGCCGCGGTCGCGCGGGGCGACCAACTGGCCAGGCGGCTCGTAAGCCAGAACTGATCCCCGTTTCGTTTCAGGGGAGTTGAGTGCGCCGCTCACACCTTCCGATAGGTGTACGCCTCCGTGGCCGCCGCCTCGACCGAGGCGAGGTCGGCGCCCGCCGACGCGGACACCACCGCAGCCACCGCGCCCTCGACGAACGGGGCGTCCACCAGGCGTGTGCCGTCCGGGAGTTCGTCGCCCTCGGCGATCAGGGCCTTTACGGTCAGGACCGCGCTACCGAGGTCGGTGAGGACGGCGACCCCGGCGCCGCCGTCCACGCGCGAGGCCGCCGCCGAGATCAACTCCGCGCTGGTGCCGAGGCCGCCGTCCGCCGTCCCTCCGGCGGCGGCCACTGGCGCCGTGTTGCCGCCGCCCGCGAGCCCGGTGGCGAGCGCGGCGACCGCCTCGGCGACGGGCCCGCTGTGCGACACGAGCACGATGCCCACCAGTGGACCGTCAGCCACGGCTGCCGTCCGTGCTCTCCGCGGTCTCCGTGCTCTCCGGGGTCTCTGTGCTCTCCGCGGTCTCCGCGAGGGCCTCGAAGAGCAGCGCCGAGGAGGCGGCGCCCGGGTCCTGGTGCCCGATGCTCCGCTCGCCCAAGTAGCTCGCGCGGCCCTTGCGCGCCTGCAGCGGAGTCGTCGCGAGGGCGCCGTGGAGTGCGGCCTCGCGCGCCGCGCCGAAGGAGCCGGAGGGGCCGTCGAGCGCGTCGACGCCGGGAATGAGCGCGTCCAGCATCGTCTTGTCGCCGGGCGCGGCGCCCCCGAGCGCGGCCACCGCGTCGACGCCGCTGCGCAGTGCCTCCGCGAACCGCGTGGGCCCGACCTCGGGGGCGTCGCCGAGGTCCTTGCCGGTGCGGCGCAGCAGCGTTCCGTAGAGAGGCCCGGAGGCACCGCCGACCGTGGAGATCAACTGCCGTCCGGCAAGCGTCAGGACGGCGCCGGGCGTGTCCGGCACCTCTTTCTCCAGGACGGCGGCGACGGCCCGGAAGCCGCGCTGCAGATTGCTGCCGTGGTCGGCGTCGCCGATCGGCGAGTCCAGTTCCGTGAGCCGTTCCGCCTCGCGGTCGACGACGGCGGCGGTGGCCGTCAGCCAGCGGCGGAAGAAGAGGGCGTCGAGCACGGGGCCTCCTAGCGGTACGGGGTACGGGACTTGGGGTTGCGGGTGCGGGATTGCGCAATGCGCGACCGATGGCGGAGCGGAGCGGGGCGGGCGTCAGCACCCCCAACGCAGCGCGGGGGTACGCACGGGCGCGTCCCACAACCGGAGCAACTCCTCATCGATCTGACACAACGTCACCGAGGCTCCCGCCATGTCCAGTGAGGTGACGTAGTTGCCGACGAGGGTGCGTGCGACGGCGACGCCGCGCTCGACCAGGACGCGCTGGACCTCGGCGTTGAAGCCGTACAACTCCAGCAGGGGAGTGCCGCCCATGCCGTTGACGAGCAGGAGGACAGGGTTGTGCGGCGCGAGATCCTCCAGTACGGCGTCCACGGCGAAGTCGGCGATCTCGCGGGACGTCATCATCGCGCGCCGCTCACGCCCCGGCTCGCCGTGGATCCCCACGCCCAACTCCAGCTCGCCGGGCGGCAGATCGAAGGTGGGGCTGCCCTTGGCGGGCGTACTGCACGCGCTCAGCGCGACGCCGATGCTGCGCGTGTTCTCGTTGACGCGCCGGGCGACTGCCTCGACCCGCTCCAGCGGCAGGCCCGCGTCGGCGGCGGCCCCGGCGAGCTTCTCCACGAAGAGCGTGCCACCGGTGCCGCGCCGCCCCGCGGTGTAGAGGCTGTCGGTGACGGCGACGTCGTCGTCGACGAGCACCTTCGCCACCTGAATGCCCTCGTCCTCGGCGAGCTCCGCGGCCATGTCGAAGTTGAGGACGTCACCCGTGTAGTTCTTCACGATGAACAGCACGCCCGCACCACTGTCCACGGCGGCCGCGGCCCGCACCATCTGATCAGGAACGGGCGACGTGAACACCTCACCGGGCAGCGCGGCCGACAGCATCCCCGGCCCCACGAACCCGCTGTGCAACGGCTCGTGCCCGGACCCACCGCCTGACACGAGCGCGACCTTCCCCTCGACGGGGGCGTCCCTGCGTACGATCACACGGTTCTCGACGTCGACGGCCAGCTCGGGATGAGCAGCCGCCATGCCGCGCAGCGCATCGGCGACGACGGTCTCCGCGACGTTGATCAGCATCTTCATGGGTGCCTCCTGGGAAGGGGAGCAGGCAGGTCCATCACCTGCGTCTTTGCTGGTCAGGGTGGGATCGGCCAGTGTGTGATCTTGGCGGTGCGTAGCGACCCGAAGCGGCTTTCGACGGTGCTGTTGCTGACCTGTTGCTGACTTTGGTGACGAACCGTCAGGCATCTCTCCTGCTCGAGCGAGTGGCGCCTGGAGTGCTGCTCTCGGCAGTATCGACCTTGCGGCAGAGAAGGTCACGTGCGAGGACTGCAGCGACGCGCCGAGCTCCGAAGCTGCAGCCATTTCGTGCGGCAGGGTGCCGATCTTTGCCTGCATCGTGTCTTGCCGGCTTGGGTGCGCGGCTAACACGCTGGCCGTTGCGAGTCGCGTGACCGTCCTAAGGCATCGTTTCTGTTGGTCGTGGCGCTCGTCGTCAGCACATGGGCACGTCCGGGTGCACCTGGCGGCAGTTGCCTCCGGTGTTCGGCTGCCTCCGGTGTTCGGCCCGTGCTGGCAGACAGTCACCGGCGGTTCGCTCTGGGGAGCCGAGATCGGGTCTGGGCTCGTCTCCACCGGGTCACCCTCGACGAGCTGGGTGCCCGCGATCAGCTGGACTGGTCGAGGTGCGCGATCGACTCCGTGACCCTTCGAGCTGTGAAGGGGGGCAGCTGACCGGACCGAATCCGACCGACCGGGGAAAGTTGGGATCAAAGATTCACCTGGTCACAGACAGAAGCGGTCTGCCCTTGTCGCTAGGCATCTCCGGCGCGAACCTGCACGACAGCCAGGCTCTGGAGGCGTTGATCCGAGGCATTCCGCCGATCCGCTCCCGCCGCGGACCGCGACGCCGACGCCCCGGCAAGCTCCACGCCGACAAGGGATACGACTACGACGCCCTCCGGCAGTGCCTTCGCCGCCGCGGCATCACCCCACGGATCGCCAGGAAGGGGGTCGAGTCCTCCAGAGACTCGGCCGGCATCGCTGGGTGGTGGAACGGACCGTGTCCTGGTTGGCCGGATGCAGGCGGCGGCACCGGCGTTACGAGCGCGAGGCCGAGCACTTCCTCGGTTTAGTCGGCATCGCCGCCGGGTTCATCTGCTTCCGGCGCCTCGCGGCAGCTTGACCACGAGTCAGAAGGGAGGCTCGAGATCTCCTCGGCCATCACTGTGGGGTCCTTGGTCCCAGGGTTCCTCCCGGAGAGGCTCTGGGGCAGGGGGAGTGCGACCCCGTGCTGCGAGGGCCCTCCAGGCGATGCGGCGGTTGGTGATAACACTGCTGGTCCCGAGGATGCGGCGTGCATCCTCCGCTAGATGATCGCGGTGCGCGGCGAGTGCGGCGTGTTCGGCAAGGACAAGAGCGGCGCTGACGGCGGCTTCGCGCACATCCTTGTGACTGTCCTGCAGGAACGGTGCGACAGCCTGGTAAAGCGTCGGGCGCAGTTCCCGGAAGGCTGCCATGGTGGTGCCGGGCGTGAGGAAGCCAGGGCAGTACTGCTCGATCCGAGCGACAGTCTCGTCGGAGGCGTCGTAGGTCGCGGAAGCCGGCCAGTACAACACCGCCGCCCGGATAGGGCCGGAGGGCCTTGGCCACCGGATGGTCCAGAATGCCTGCGACGTACATGACGGCGGGAGCAGCGGCCTCATAGATGGTGTTCTGGTGGTGTCCCAGTTCGCCGAGTTCACTCAAGGCGGCGACCTGGGCTGCGGGGTCAGGTTCCAACAGCCGCAACAGGATGTCGGGAAGGTCCTCACCGGAGCCGAATGCCGTATGGAGCGCACCCCAGTCGGTCTCGTCCAGGAGCACCCGATAGGGCGGCGAGCCAGGCTCGTCGGGAACTCCGGTATTGAATCGGCCGTGCGACACGGCCCCAGGGTGAACCGGCCTTCTGACACGGTTCCCATCCAGCCCTGCTCGCCCAGCAGGGCAGTCCCTGCCGGGCCGTGCGAGCCAGCCAAAGGAAACGACGTCTGAGCAAGGGGCAAGCGCCCAGCGCAGCGTGCGATCCATCGCGCACGCCTACCGGATCCACTGCACATCACGACAAGAGGCACGGCCGCGGGGTGAACTGGCCGCGTCAGCTGATTCCGGTGGTCACTGATCCTGGCTGTTGAGCGTCTGCCGTACTCGGTCCGCCAGCCCGGCCTGATCGACACCGGCCAAGGCGAGAGCACGTGGCACGGTGCCGATTTGAGCCTGCAGGATCCCGAGCAGCAGATGCGCTGACCGCAGGTCCTTCTTGCGAGCGGAGGAGAAGCTCCGCTCCAGTGCGAGTCTGGCGGACGCACCCATCTTGGGCTCCTGGGAAGCGCGGCTCGGCCCGGGGAGGTCATAGTCGGCCGGAGACACTCCCACCATGCTCAGGCTGTGCTCGAATTCTCGATCCAGTGCCTCGCGGACAGCAGCGCGATCGAGCCCGACCGAGGCCAGGACCTGCTGAGCGGTAGACCCCTGATCGGCGGCGAGCGACAACAGAAGATGGTGCGCGTCGATCGTCGCCGACCCATCATTCTGGGCTTCGTCCATCGCCCGCACGATGACCGCATGCAGGTACTTGTCAAACGCGCTCATCGCCGCGCCTCCTCAGCTTGACTTCGGCGGCGATGAGCCGCTTGGCGTGCTTCTTGTGGACGGCTTGGCGGGTGACACCGAGCGCCTCGGAGACCTGCGGCCAACTCCAGCCCGCCCGCATGGCCTGCTCGACAGCGGCGTCCTCCAGTTGATCGGCAAGGCGCCGCAACGCCCCTCCCGACTACAACGGGGCATGATCAATCTCAGCGTCAACCACGGTTCGATTGATCCCCGGGGCCGGATGTAGGGGATGTCCTTGGCGACGACGACCGGGATGGGACGTTCGACATGAGGGCTCGCCACCTCGGCGTGCTGCCAGCGGCCTGCCCGACGTCCTGGGACCCGGTGAGGTCAGCGGGGTTCGGCAGCCCTACGCCTGTGCCTTCCGGCCGGAGATCCACGTGCCGGGGGCGCTGAGCTCGATGATGGTGCCGACGTTGTCGGTGACGAAGGCAATGCGTTGGCCGGTGTCCGGGATCTCCATGGGGCCGCCGATCAGCGGCACATCGAGTTCCAGCAGCCGTGACACTGCCGCGTCGAGATCTGTCACCGCGAGGCAGAAGTGGTGCAGGCGCGAGGGGTCCATGCTCGTGAGGATGTTGTCGGTCGGTGCCCCGCCCGGGTTGGACGCGCCGGCGAGGAGCTCGATCCTGACGTCACCGGCGGTGAGGAAGACGAACGTCGTGCCGTGGGCGTCGAACCGCTGCTCGACAGTGAAGCCGAGGTTGCGCGAATACCACGCGATCGTGGCGTCAAGGTCCTCTTGCGTGACAGTGATACCCACGTGGTCGTGGGAGAACATGAAGGTCATGTCCGTAAGAATCATCGGCCGTCGGGCCGGTAACCAGGGAGAGGAATTCGGTAGGAAAACCACTACCACCTTCGGGTTGGCTCCCGGTGCGACAATCAGTCTCATGACCGCTGACATCGCGAAACTCGGCCCGATGCTGCGAACCTGGCGCGGCCGTGTATCGCCGGACGCGGCGGGACTGTCCATCGGCCACAGGCGCCGGGTCACGGGACTGCGCCGGGAGGACCTCGCCGAGCTCGCGGGGATCTCGGTCGATTATGTGGTCCGCCTGGAGCAGGGACGCTATGTGACCCCGTCGGCGCAGGTGACCGCGGCGCTGGCCCGCGCCCTGCAGCTCACCGACGCCGAGCGGGACCACCTCTACCGGCTGGCCGGGCTTGCCCCGCCGGCCGACGGGGAGATTTCAGACCACATTCCGCCCGGTCTGTACCGCATGCTGAACCGGCTCGGCGACGCCGCAGCCGCCGTGTTCGCCGCGGACTGGCAGCTCATCTGGTGGAACCGTTCCTGGGCAGCATTGTTGGGCGACCCGTCGTCGACACCGTCGGCGCTGCGCAATTTCGCTCGGGACACCTTCCCCGCCGACGGGGCCGGTCCCCGCCTGTCGCACTGGCCGGTGGCCTCGCTCGGCCAGTCGGCGGTCGAGGTCTCCGTCGTGTCAGACCTTCGCCGCGCCACGGGGCGATTCCCGGGCAGCGACCGCCTGGCCGATCTGATCCGGGACCTCACGATGGGCAGTCGGCGCTTCGAGGAACTGTGGGCTTCCGGCGTGGTTGGCGCGCACCGGGAGGACCACAAGATCGTCCACCATCCTGAGGCTGGGCCGATCGCCGTGGACTGCGACGTCCTGACCGACGGCGACGCGGAACGCAAGATCGTCGTTCTCACCGCGGCCCCCGCTACCGAGGACGAAACCAAGTTCCGACTGGCGGTGGTGTCGGGCATTCTCTCCCCGCTCACGGCAGATGACGTGGTGAACCGTGCTGTAGCTCGATGAGCTGCGATGCAGGACTTGGTCGCGGAGGCGTTCAGGTGCGGCACGTGCGACTGGGATCCGTGCAGGTAGCGCTCGTCGATGACGGCGCCGTGGTGCATCACGAGCAGTGTGTCGGTCTCGGCGGCCTCCAGCAGGGACAGCAGGGTGGCCTCGCAGCCGACAGGAAGTGCGATCCGCAGGCCGTCCAGGTCACGGGGGCGGCCTGCACGGTGGCCCTGGCGAAGACCACGGCGCTGCCCGCGGTGCCCACCTCCTGTGCTGCGGACTCCTCCACGTCCATGCCGCGGGTGAGCTGGGAGCGGTGCCGGGTGGCGATGCACATCGCGTAGTCGATGCCGACCGCCAGGCCGATCGTCAGCGCCAGGCTCTGCGCCGTGGCTCATGTCGGTGGCCACTGTGAATAGCGCAGGGGTGGAATGCTGCCGTTTCACCAGTGAAACGCAGTTAATGGGTGGCAAAGGGTGCTTTCCTCGCCTTCGAGAAGGCGAGGAAAGCACCCTTTTGATGTCTTCGATTCTCTACGGCATCCAGCCTGCGGGAAGAGTCAGGCAGGGCGGCAAGGGGTCACCTGCCGGGGGCAATAGACCCTGGGGAGCGGTGCCGCGAGCACTTTGAAGGTCTACCGTGCCGCCGGAGAACGTGGCACCAACGAACTTCACCGTGCCGCCGGAGAAGAAGGCCATCGAGGACGTCGACATCGGCGACAAGGTCCTGGCCACCGCCCCGAAGACCGGAAAGACCAAGGTCGAAACGGTCACCGCGGAGATCAAGGGCAAGGGCCGCAAGCACCTCGTCAGGGTCACGATCGACGTGGACGGCAAGAAGGGCTCCAACACCGCCTCGGTCACGGCCACGGACGGGCATCCGTTCTGGGTCCCGGAGCTGGGGGAGTGGATCGACGCCACGGACCTCAAGGCGGGCGCGACACTGCGCACTGGCGCGGGCACAACGTCGAGATCACGGCCGTGAAGCGATGGACGAGCCAGGACTCGACGGTTCACAACCTCACCGTTGGTGAGTTGCATACGTACTATGTGGTGGCGGGGGCGACTCCGGTCCTGGTCCACAATTGCAACAAGAACCAAGGCGTCTACATATTCGACGACAAGTCGAAGCCTGGCCACGTTTATATCGGCAAGACCAACAACTTTAACGTTCGACTGAGCAAGCACGCAGACTTGGGCAGGCGAGACAAGGATGGGCCTGTCATTTGCATCCATGTGTGCGGAGATGACAATGCTCTCAGAATCCGGGAGCACATCATGAAGGTTCAGTTCGAAAAAATGGGCTTTAAGCTCAGTAGTGGCATTGAGGGGTTTGGTCGAAACCTCTACAACAAGCGCCAGGCGACTCAGCCTGAGCTCCCGTTCGAGTAGGGCGATATGGGGAAATGGGGATACGGGCCATTCGATAACGATGGCGCCGCGGACTTTGCTGGCGATTTGGATGCCACTCCGCTGTCTAGGCGGGTTCAGGCGATCCGATCTGCCCTTGCCTCGGTGGCGGGCGACGGCAGCCCGCATATCGAAGGCGGAAGAGCAGAGCTGGCAATCGCTGCCGCTGCGTTGACCGTCCGAGGGGTCGAGGGCGGCGATGAATTTCAATCTGCGACGTGGGGGCCGAATGGTGAGATTCCGCCGATTCCGAAAGAGCTGGTACCCCTGGCGCTCGAAGCGATTTCTCGCCTACTCGTCACAAGCAATGACTTGCGGGACGACTGGAGTGTGGAGGAGGGAGGAGCTGAATGGCTTGCAATGCTCCGAAGGCTGAGAGCGGTTCTTGACAGAGAAAGTGCGGCAGGGGTTCCCCTCTCCGCCCCAGGCGCCGAAGGTCAAAAGCAAGGGCCACATAGGGCTAGACGATCTGCGCATGAGGATGAATCCATCCAGGAAGGTCTTTGGTAATACCTTCAAGGTGGCTATCTGGATCAACTGAATGAAGGGTCATGAAGGCGTGAGCCGTGTCGTCGTCACGTCATCTGATCATGGAGAATTCGATAGCCCAGAAAATGCGAGGGTCCCCTCCGCGCTTCTGCGCGGAGGGGACCCTCGGGTCGTTTGACGGCAACGGTGACGGCAACGTCAGCGGACGACGGCGGCGGGTGGGTCGTCAGGGCCGCCGTCGGCCGGGCCGAGCAGTTCCTTGATCACGACGAGGTCGACGCCCTGTTCCAGGAGCAGGGCGTCGGTTGCGTGGCGGAGGTCGTGGAAGCGGATGCGGCGGAGTCCAGCCCGGCTGAGGAAGCTGCGGAAGCGGCGGGTGAGGTTGGCCGGGGCGAGAGGCCCGCCGGTCGGGGTGGTGAAGACGAGGCCGCTGTCCTGCCAGGCTGACTCAGGGGACTCTCGCTCGGTTCACTGCGAGTGGCGGGCTTCGTCGGTGATGGGGGCTTCGAGCGTCGGGGCGTAGGGCGCCGGCGCCGACGTTGCGCGCGATCTCCTCATCGCGGACGGCGTGCTCCAAGGTGGAGTTGAGCACGCAGTGGACGGATGTGAGCGTCAGCGAGGGAGAGCGCCTTCAGGCAACACTGTGTCGATGCCGCGCGTGCGGCATTGGCAGGTGGTGCGGAGCTGGTTGCGCCAGGTGCGCACCACCTTGGCGGTGAGGTTGGTCGGCATTTTTCATGGTGAGCGAAGGTCACGCGTAAGGACTTCGGGGAGGCGTCCGAGTACCGAAACGGCAATGATTCCGTGCGGGTGGGTGAGTTGGCGCTATTTTGGTCTTTGCAGCTTGCCGAGCCCTCGCGGCGGCAGTTGTCGAGCTGAGACGCCGGGTACGGATCGTGCGGCCACGCCACGGACAACTCGTGTTGCACGTTGGTCGACGAGTGGGTGGCCCTGTTCGAGCAAAGACACCCAAGTTCTGCGCTGCCTTTCGCCTGCGATGGAGTCCAGCGCCAGGCTTTACAGCCCTTCTGGCCGGCAGGCACGTGCGATCTCGTCGGCGCCCGGACAGGGCGTCGCCTCCGTGTCCCCGTTCGGGTCAGACGCGCGTGCGTGACGGGGCGGCCCGCCGTTGGATGGGGGCATGCTGATCCGCGTACGGAGGATGGACGGAGCGAGAGAGCCGTCGGGAGTTGCCTCGGTTGTCTTCGTTGTTATCCGAAGGTGCGGCGTGCGACAGGTGCGGCGTGCGACGGCCCGGGCCGTGGTCGGGTGAGCGGTGACAGAGACGCAAGGTGACGCGGTGCCCGACGGCGCGGCGGTGTACCGCGAAGTCCTCAGCCGGCCCTACCTCCGCGTCCTGTCGCTGTCCGCGCTGCTCGGCGTGCCGATCGCGCTGGCCTGTTTCTTCTTCGTGAGCCTGCAGCACGAGGTCTGGGCAGCGCTCCCGGCGGCCCTGGGCTACGAGGAGGCCCCCTGGTGGTGGCCGTTGCCCGCGCTCTGTCTCGCCGGGCTGATCCTCGCGCCGGTCCGCACGCGGATGCCGGGCCACGGCGGACACCTGCCTGTCGACGGACTCGGCGGCACACCCGTGGGCCCGCGCACTGCCCGGCGTGGTTCTGGCCGCGCTCGCCACCCTGCCCCTGGGCGTCGTCCTGGGCCCTGAAGCTCCGCTCATGGCCGTCGGCAGTGCCCTGGCCCTGCTTGCCGTTCGCAGGATGCGTGGCGCCGACGAGCCGCGTACCACGGGAGTCGTGGCGACGGCCGGCTCGACCGCCGCGATCTCCACCATCCTCGGCGGTCCGCTGGTGTCCGCCCTGCTCGTGGTCGAGGCGGCCGGTCTGGGCGGCGCTCGGCTGGCCGCGCTGCTCATGCCCTGCCTGATCGCGAGCGCCACCGGAGCACTCGTGTTCACCGGATTCGGTACCTGGACCGGCCTCAAGACCGGCGGACTCGCCCTGCCCGCCGTCCCGCCCGCCGCCAACCCCGATGTCGGTGACTTCCTCTGGGGCCTGCCGATCGCCGCCCTCATCGCCTGCGTGCTGACCCTCGGACGCCACATGGGCCGGAGCACCGCACGATGGACCGGGCGCGGCAATGCCATGACCCGTACCGTCCTGTGCGCTCTCGCCGTCGGCGTCTGCCTGAGCGCCTACGCCCTCCTCACCGGCCGCTCACCGCGGGACGCGGCACTCTCCGGCCAGGAAACACTCGCCGAACTCGCCGCCCACCCCACCGGCTGGTCCGTCGCCGTCCTGCTCGCACTCGTCGTGTGCAAGGGACTTGCCTGGGCCGTGAGCCTCGGTGGCCTGCGAGGGGGCCCCATTTTTCCCGCCCTGTTGCTCGGCGCCGCCGGTTCCCTCGCCTGTGCGGGACTGCCCGGACTCGGGACGGCCCCCGCCCTCGCCTGCGGCATCTGCGCCGCGGCGACGGCCGTGATGGGTCTCCCGCTGTGCGGGGCCGTACTGACCGCGTTGTTGCTGGGTGCCGATGCCTACGACCAGATGCCGCTCATCGTGGGCGCCTCCGTGGTCGCCCACCTCACCACACTTCTCATGAACCGGCGCGGCACGGCGACACCATGAGCGCCGCGCGAGGCGCCGCGCTCCTTCACCACGCCTCCGATTCCGTGGCGGGCCCGTTCGGAGGCGGGGTCTCGGGGGCCTTGCGTGCCTTTGCCCGAACCCTCAGGGCGAGGAGCGGGAAGACGAGAACGGACACCATGGCGGCGCCCACCAAGGCCGCGGCCTCGCCCTTCTCCAGGGCTCCGTCGTCCAGGCCGATGGTGGTGATCGCGACGACGAGCGGCAGGCAGGTCGAGGAGTACAGGGTCAGGGCCCGGCGGTCGGAGGAGTTCAGGTCGCGAGGGGCCAGCGCGTGGACCGGGAGCCCTCGTACGAGCAGGAACAGGAGCAGGAAGACGGGCAGCAGCAGGAGGGCCCGGCCGCCGTCGATCAGTGAGGCGAGGTCGAAGTTGATGCCGGTGACGATGAAGAACAGGGGGACGAGAAATCCGAAGCCCATCGCCTCCACCTTGCCGAGGACCTATTCGCCGGCCTCGGGGGCGGCCCCCTGGAACACCAGCCGGGTGAGCAGGCCCGCCGCGAAGGCGCCGAGGAGCACGTCGAGGCCGAACGCCGCGGACAGGGCGAGCATGGCGACCAGCAGCAGCATCACGAAGCGGACGGCGAACTGGCCGCTGGTGTGCAGCGTCGTGCGGATGACCTGGGCGAACCATGGTGGGTGGGGGCGCAGGGCCCAGTAGATCGCCCCGGCCGTGATGAGCGCGAAGGCGGCGAGCAACGCCGTGGACACGCCTGGTTCGCGGCCGCTGAGCAGCACCGCCATGGCGACGATGGGGCCGAATTCGCCGACGGCGCCAAAGGCCATCGTCACCGTGCCGAAACGGCCTCGCAGGTCACCGCTGTCGCGCAGGAGCGGCAGGACGGTGCCGAGGGCCGTGCTGGTCAGCGCGGTGCCGATGACCACGCTTCGGGACAGGTCCATGCCGGTCAGTGCCAGGGCGACGCCGAGGCCCAGGACCAGGGAGACGATCCAGGCCCACACGGAGCGGCGCAAGGTGTCCCCGCGGATGGCCGCGAACTCGATCTCGTACCCGGCGAGGAAGATGAGCATGGCCAGGCCGAGCTCCGAGAGCGTGTCGATGACCGCGTCGTGCCGGGCCAGGCCGAGGACGTCGGGGCCGATGAGGATCCCGAGCACGATCTCGAAGATCACCAGGGGGATCCGGACCCAACGGCGGGTGCCGTGCGCGAGAAGGGGAGCGAGGACGGCGACGCCGGTGATCAGGACGAGGGTTCCCGGATGCGTCACACCGGCCTCCGCACGCGCGCGCCGCTCCGTGGGGTCTTGTCGGGCATGGCTGGTCAGTCCTCGGTGTCTCCCTCGGCTTTGCCCCGCGCGTCAGGCAGTTTCAGCGCGCCGCGTGACCACTGCTCGTTCCGCATGGGGTCCGGTTCGCCGTCCCTGCCGCTTGCGGTGGTCAGCGGCGGGACGACGGCGGGGGCGACGGCGCGTCGCGCAGGGGTGCGCATGGTTCGAGCGTCGGGGCCGAGGAAGCCCGCCGCATGTGGGGTCGACCATGCGGGCGACCTGCGAGCTACCTGCGGGCGGCTGTCCGGCGTACCGGCGGCCGACCCGGGCGTCCTGCCCGACCTCGTCATGGCCTCGGTGCATGACCGAGGGCCCGGTGGCCACCGCCGCCTCGAACAACCCGACCTCGTCGACGCCGGTGACGGCCGTCAAAAAGGCCGGACTCGACCAGCATGCCTGGGCGCGGGCGGCGCGGACGCAGCAGTCACGGGCCCGTGGCTCCGCAGGACTCCTTCAGCACAGCAGAAGAGCCGCCTGCCACGGCAGTTCGCCGAGTGGCGCCGCGGGATTGGTCGCACTGTGCAGCGCGAGCGCTGCGCCCGCCGCCCCGTCCAGGAAGCCCGGGCGGTGGACCACCGACCCGACTCCGGGGGCGGCGGCGGGCCACAGGAAGGGGTGGGACGGGTGCGCCGCGGCCGCCAAGGAGGTGGTCAACCCCGGCAACAGAGCGGCCAGTTCCTCTCCGCCGGGCTCCCGTGCCATGAGGGACACGATCGTGGTCAGCCCCGCGAGGCCGTGGCAGAGCGTGGGGTCGGCGAAGTCGCCGCGGCGACAGGCGTGGGCGACCGCGGTCACCGCCTGCCGGTTCCAATCCGGTTCCTTCAGGGCCAGCGAGGCCAGTTGGAGGGTGCGGGCGACGCCGGGTGTTCCGTAGCACCAGCCGGTGCGTGCCTCGGCCAGCTCGGGACGGTCTCCGGCGGCCGCGGTCAGTTCGGCGTCCAGCGGCACGATGTTGGGCCAGCCCACGCCGTCCGGGCTGCGACGGGCCAGCAGCCATTCGGTGATGGTGCGGATCGCCCGCTCCTGGCCGGGCACGCGGACGCCCGCGCGGTGGGCGAGGGAGAGCAGCGCGAGCGGGCCGGGGATGCCGTGGGCGAGACCTACGTTGAAGTGTCCATCGGGGACTCCCAGGGGCTCGCTGAACAGGATCGGGTCGGCGGTCCACCAGCCGGGCACGGTCCTGCCGCCCGGTTCGGTGACCGGGTGGGTGAGGGCGACGAGGTGGGTGAGGACGAGCTCGGTGGTCTCGCGGTGCTCGGGTCCGGCCGCGAGGAGCAGGCGGCCCAGGCCGGAGAGGCCCGCCACCACGTCGTACCCGGCCATCCTCGCCCCGGCCGGCCTCATGCCCGAGGTTCCGGTGGTTCCGGGCCCCAAGCGGGGTGCGTCTTCCTCGACAAGTCGCCGGGCCAGCAGCGCCACCTGGACGTCCAGCTTGGTGAGCAGCGCCGCGTACTCGCCTGGTCTGGTGACGGCCGTGCGCGCGGCGAAGGCGACCGCGGGCAGTCCCGCGTAGAGCCCTTCGCGTGCGGGTCTGGCCACGCCGGTGACCGCCGCCGTCAGGTGCGCGTGCGTGGCGCGCGCGGAGTCGGGGTCGGTGTGGGCGAGTGCCGCGAGGAGCAGCGCGACGCCCGCGTGGCCGTCCGCGAGGGACTGGGGATGCCACAGGGAGCGGGTCTCGGCGAGCTCCGGGGTCTGACCCGCGGCCACTTGTGCGGCCAGCGCGACCGGATCGGTGAGGCGCTCGGCGAGGAGCGCGACGGGGTTCTCGGTCATGATCGGGCCCTTTCCCGGTCGAGGTGGGCCTGGACCGCGCCGCGGGCCACGGCCAGACTCTGTGCCTCGGCCGTACGGTCCGTGCCGAGGCGCCGGTTGCAGTGCATGTGGACGAGGGAGGCGAGCACCGCGTCAGGGGAGACGCTCAGCGCGCCCCGGGCCTGCCCCTCGCGCACCAGCCTTCCGAAACGTTCGACCGCCGCGTGGTGCGTGTGGGCCTCCGGGCCCTCCGGCGCGAGGTGGGCGAGTGCTTGTCTCCTGCGTGCCGCGAAGGCCTTGTGGTGCTGTTCCCGCTTGGGGTACGTGCGGGTGAGCCAGTGCCGCCAGTCTTCGCCGTAGCCCCGGTGGAAGGCCGATATCAGCCCGGTCACGTCGTGCGCGGTGGCCAGGATCCGGTCGCTCGCCGGGGCCGCGAGGCGTTCGAGCACCAATTGGCTGTCCGCGTGGAACACCTCTTCGGCCGCGCCGAGCAGCGTCGGTCCTCCATAGCGCTCGGTCTCGGGCGAGTAGCTGTCGAGGCGCAACCCCCGGGCGAGTCCGTCCGCGGCCAGTTGCTGTGCCAGGTCGTGGAGTCGGGGGAGCAGTACGCCGTTGAGCAGGGACGGGTCGCCGTGCAGGCGCAGACGCAAGTGCGGGTCCGGATCGGCGTACCGGATGAAGAACCACCGGTCGACGCCGCCCGTCCCGTCGGGCGGGGTGGGCAGCTCGGACAGGAAGCGGTGCAGCGGCCCGGTGAGGAGTTCGTCCTGGCGCTCGGCGGAGGAGTAGAGCGACGCGTACAACCAAGGCCCGCCGGGCGGGGTTTCGCCGGTTCCCGGTCGGCTCACGGGGGGTGCGGTGCGCGTGGACCGTGGTGTTCGAGGCTGTGTGAGCCGTGCGGGCCGTTGCGATCGAGGTCGTGCGGCGCCGGAACGCGGCTGATGGGGCATCAGGGTGGCTACCGCTTCCACCTCGTGGGGGCCGCCGGGCCCGTGCAACCAGCCGCCGTCGGGGTCCTGGCCCAGGGGCAGTTCGTGGACCAGGGCCTCGCCCGCCCGTTCGCACTCGCGGCGCAGGATCTCCCGGTGCGCGGGGGCGGTGAGGTTCAGCGGGATGCGGTGGTCGCCGAGGGCGAGCTGGACGTGGTCGGGCACGTGCCAGACCTCGCGCCACTCCGCCAACGACGGGCCGTTCGCTTCCAGGCGCCAGCGGGCCGGGGCGAGCAGGGTGCGTCCCGTGCGTACGGCGGGCAGGAACGGCAGGTCCTCCGCCGCGCCCCACTCCCACAGCCGCCACTGTCGGCGGCCGAACGCGGCGGCTTCGATGAGGAAGCGCACCGTGTTGGGCGCGGTCAGTTCGCGGTTGAGCACGTGCAGTGCCGACGGGGTCAGTTCGCGGCCGAGCGCGACGGAGACGATCCGGAAGCCCTCGGAGTCGGCGCAGACGGCGATGTCGTCGAGGCTGAGGTCGGTGACGCCCGGCGCGGCGGCGCCGGGGTGGGCGCCGATGACCAGGCGTCCGTCCAGCCAGGTGGGCACCTGGGCGACGTTGGCGTGCCGGTGGTGGGAGGCCTGGTGGTGGATCTGGACGGGGAGGCGCCCCGCGGGGTCCTCGCGTGCGGTACGCACCGTCCGGCGGATCGCCTCGGCCTGCGCGGGCTCGAAGAGGTGCGCGAACCGGCCCATGAGGCCGCCGGACGCGGTGGCCGCGCCGTTGAGGACCAGTGTGAAGTCGCCCCGGTCGACCGCGGCCGCCGACGCCGCCGTGATCTGCACGACGAGTTCGAGTGCGGGCGGCCGTACGCCGCCGTCGGCCCCGTCCCGGTCCGCGGGCCCGCCCCGCTCGGCGGCCCCGCCGTCGTCCGCGGTCTCCAATCTGCGCAGCCACTGCTCGTCCAGGACCACCTCCCGCGCCCCGCGTGCCTGCGCCTCGGCCGCGAGCCCCAGCAGCAGCCGCTGTCGCGCGGCACCCAGTGGGGCGGGCCCCGGGTCCGGGCGGTGGCTCGGGGGCAGCCGGTATCCGGCGGGGGCGCCGAGACCGATGTCGGGGTCGAGGAGTTCTTTGACGGGCACGTGGCGCCCCAGGCCGTACCGCTCGACGAAGTCCTGGTGGTACGAGGTCAGGCGTCCGCGCCCCGAGGGTGCGAGGCGCCACAGTGCGGCGGCGGCGCGCTCCAGTTCGCGGGCCACCTCGTGCGAGAGCTCGACGGTGCCGTCCAGGCGCAGGTCCACCTGGACCGCGTGCCCGACGGCGGCGGTGTTTCCGGGATCGGCGGCGGTGTCCTTGGGATCGTCGGAGGTGCGGGTGCCGTCGAGTGCTGCCGCGGCTCCCTCAAGTGCCGTGCGCCAGGCGGCCCTTCCCTCCCCGAGAGGGGCGCGGAGGTAGTCGTCGAGGGCTCCGCGCAGTTCGGCGATGCGCCGCGCGGCGCGGGTACCGACCGGGAGCAGGGCTTCGACGTGTGCCAGCGGGTCGGGGGCGTCGAGAGGCGGGCGCAGCTCCGTCAGAAGTACCTCCGCGCCGATGAGTTGGGCGACGAGTCGGGCCACGGCGCCTTCGGGTGCCTCGGTGAACCGTGCTTCGACTTCCTGGACCAAGGTCTCGCAGCGTATGGGGCGGGCCGCGGCCTCCAGGACGGCGCGCACGACCGGGGTGTGGCGCAGTGTCCGCGACTTGGGGCGGTTCTCGCCCGCCGGTGTGGCGGCATCCTGCCCGGGTCCGGCCGGTGCGAACGGCAGGACCAGGCGCCCACCGCGTACGAAACACAGCCCGTTGGCCACGACGCTCAGCCCCCGGTGCACGGCCGGGTCACGTTCCCACTCGGCGATCAGCCGGGCCAGCAGCCCGGCGTCCAGCCGCGCGGCCTTGTGCCCCGCGCCGGTGAGCTCACCCTTGGTGGCCGCGCCGAAGGAGCCCCACAGGACGCCCGCGAGGAGTCCGAAGGGGGTGGGCCGGGACGCGGCGCGGAGCAGATAGCGGGTCACTGCGCGATGAGCCTTGCGCAGATCGGACGCGGCGACGGGCGCGTCGGCGAGGACGGCGTCGAGGGTGCGGGCGAGCGAGGGGCTGGAGACCTCCAAGGCCTCGCGGAACAGCGGGTCGGAGACCAGTTCTGTGAGTTGTACGCGAAGAGTGTCGACGATATCGGCTCCGCTTGGCTCGTCGCCGCCCTCGTCCCGGGCCTTCCTCGCGCGGTCCCGCGAGGACACGTCCTGTCGGACCGCGTCGTGCCAGGTCGTGCGGGCTTTCGGCCGTGCCAGGAGCGGCGCTCTCAGAAGCACTCCGTCCGCGCAGCGGAACACTGGTTCCGCGCTTTGATTACGCCGCATCCGCGCAACTGCCCCCTTACTGGATGGCCCATAAAACTGAGTTAAGAAACCCTAATTCGCCTCTCGGGGAATGGCGTCACACTACCCAGACTGCCCCTCGCCCGTAACCCCTTGACTCCGTCCGCTATCCGTACCTAGATTCCGATCCTGTCACCCAAGGGTGGCGATTCGTTCGGTTTCGCAGGTTCCACCGGAAGGAATTCCCATGCCCGAAAGCATGACTCAGGACCTCTTTGACATCGACCTCACCGAGACCGCCATCCAGGACACCTCGCAGGACGGCGCCGCAGGCGTGATCTCCGGCGAGGAGTCCTGTTTCCGCACGTGCACGACCTGCTCGATCTGCTGACGCAGACCATGTGACGGCCCGGTTCCGCCAGTGCTCCGCACACCAGAACCGGGCCGACCTCCTGCTTGGGCGGACCGGGAGAACCTGGCGGGCAAAAGGGTTGCCCTTTTGGGCAAGGGTTTCTGTTTCATGGGGCAAGGTTTTCGTTCGGATGTCCGTGCCTGCCCGTGCCGTTGACGCGGCGACAGATTATCGGCGACCTTGAATTTGGTGCTGCTGCTACTGCTGATGATGCTGCGAAGACAATGCGAACGCTCTGATAAGCGCGGATCACCGGCCTCTCCACCCTCGGTCAGGCAGCGGAACGTACGGCTACGTTCGGCTATTCACCGACCCAGTTCGGACGCGGGCGCGGCGGAGAGGCGCGGTGTGCGGCTCTGATTGCGGGGGCTTGGCGGTACTTCGATGTGCGTCGACGGGCGGCATGTGGGGTATGCACGTGCCGTGACCGAGACCGCCGGCGAAGACAGCAGCGCACCGGACCTTGAGGCGTCGACCCGCCGCTACTACGAGACGGGCGACGTCGACGCCTTCTACGACGCCGTCTGGGGCGGTGAGGACATCCACATCGGCCTCTACGCCCACGAGCGGGAGGCCATCGCGGACGCCTCGCGCCGCACGGTGCGGCACGTCGCGGATCAGGTCCTGGACCTGCTCGGTCCCGACGCCGCCGTGCTCGACCTCGGCTCGGGGTACGGCGGTTCGTCCCGCGCCCTCGCGGAGCGCTTCGGCTGCCGGGTGATGGCACTCGACCTGAGCGAGGAGCACAACAGACGCCACCGCGCGGCGAATGCGGGGCGTGGACTCGACGGCCTGATCGAGGTCGTCTCGGGCTCCCTCAACCGGCTCCCCTACGAGGCGCATCGCTTCGACGTGGTCTGGTCCCTGGAGGTCCTGTGCCATGTGGCGGACCGGGAGGGCGCGCTGCGCGAGGCCGTACGGGTGCTGAGACCGGGTGGTGCGCTGGTCTTCTCGGACATCATGGCGGCCGAGGACGCGTCGGCGCGGGATCTGCGGCCCGCGCTGTCCCGTCTCGGCGTCCAGAGCCTGGCGACGCCGTCGTACTACCGGGACCGCCTGGCCGCGCTCGGTCTGAAAGCCGATTTCGAGGACCGCACCGAGGATCTCGCGACGCACTACGCACGCCTCCACGAGGAGGTGCGTCATCGCAGCGGTGAACTGCGCGGTGTCATCAGCCCCGCGTACGTGGAGGGCCTGCTCGCCAATCTGCCGCTGTGGGCGGACATCACGCGGCGCGGCCTGCTCCGCTGGGGGATCTTTCACGCGCGTCGAGCCGACGGGGTCTGACGACAGGGTCCCGACCGGGGGTGGTGCATGACGTGAGGCGTCGTGCGGCGTCTCGTACACCGTCACGGATAATGGTCGGGTGTCCAATTCTGTGGTCTCGGCTTCCGCGGTCTCGGCTCGGGAAGCCGACGTGCTCGCTCTGCTCGGGGAGCACCTCAGCAACGCGGAGATCGCCGCGCGGCTCGTCATCTCGGTGCGTACGGTCGAGTCGCATGTCTCGTCCCTGTTGCGCAAGTTGGACGTGCCCGACCGGCGGGCGCTTGCCCGGCGTGCCGCCGCGTCGCGGCAGGCCTCCGCGCCGGATGCGGCCGGAGGGCTGCCCACGCCCCTGACGACGTTCGTCGGCCGCGAACGTGAACGCGGGGAACTGGCAACGGTGTTGCGGACGCACCGGCAGGTGACCGCGGTCGGGCCGGGCGGGGTGGGCAAGACGCGGCTCGCGCTCGCGGTGGCGGCGGACGCGGCGGACGACTTCGCCGACGGGGCGTGGTTCGTCGACCTGGCCCCGCTCACCGACCCCGGCCGGGTGTGCGCCGCGGTCGCGGCGGCGGTCAACGTGGGCGAGCAGCCCGGGCGCGGCCTCGCCGAGGTGCTGACGACGGCTCTGGCGGACCGTGAGGCCCTGCTGGTCCTGGACAACTGCGAGCACGTACGGGAGGGCGTCGCGCCGTTCCTGGAACGGCTGTTGCCGGCCTGCCCACGGCTGCGCGTGCTCGCGACCAGCCGGGCCCGGCTCCTTGTGCCCTTCGAGCGGATCTTCTCCGTCCCGCCCCTGTCACGGGCCGGAGGCGACGAGTCGGACGCGGTGAGCCTGTTCATGGAGCGGGCGGCGGCGGTCGGGTGGCCCCCGGGGCCGTCGGTGAGCGAGGGGGTCGTCGCCCTGTGCGAACGGCTCGACGGCATGGCGCTCGCGATCGAGCTCGCGGCGGCACGGTGGCCGACACTCGGCCTCGACGGGCTGACGGCCGGTCTCTCCGACCAGTTGCGGATGCTGGCCGGCGGGGCCCGTGCCGACGACCGGCACCGGTCGCTGAGGGCGGTGCTCGACTGGAGCCATGAGCTGCTCGAACCGCGGGATCAGGCGCTGTTGCGCCGGGTATCGGTGTTCGTGGCCCCGTTCACGGTGGAGGCGGCCGTGGTTGTGGCGGACCCCGACGGCGTCTCCGGTGGGTGGCGTCACGCTCACGGGGCCGATTCGATGGTTGGGGTTGGGGTTGGGGTTGGGGTTGGGGTCGAGGTCGACGTCGCGGCAGCGGTCGCCGACGGGCTCGGCCGGCTCGCCGAGCACAGTCTGCTGACCGCGGTTCCCTCCGCTTCCGGCACCCGGTACCAGGCGCTGGAGACCATCCGTCAGTACGGCACGGAGCAGCTCGTCCGCGCCGGAGAGCTGGCCGGTGTCCGGTCCCGGCACCTGGCGTGGTGCCTGGTCCGTGCGGTGGCCCTGAGGGAGGGCGCGGACGTCGGCGGGGGCGAGGGGCGGGCCCGCTTCGACGCGGTGGCGCAGGACATCAGGGCCGCGTTGGCCTGGGCTCCCGGTCGGCCCGAGCAGCGCGCCGACGCCTGTCTTCTCGCCGGGCAGCTGGCCGAGCTTGCCTTCGCCCGCAACCTCCTCGCCGAGTCGCAGGAGCGGTTCGAGCAGGCCGCGGAGCTCGCCGGTGACGCGGCGGCAGCCGTGGCCCTGCGTCAGGCCGCCGGGGTGGCCGGGTGCCGCCGGCTCGGCGACGACATGTTCCGCCTGCACCTGGGCGCCGCCGAAGCCGCTCGCCGGGCCGGCGACACCGCCGGGGCGAGCCGCGACCTGGCGGCGGCCGCCACCGTCGCCTACCGCTTCTCCACGTCGTTCCCGGTGATCCCGGTCGAGGCGGAGGTCAAGGACGTGCTGGCGCGAGCGCACGAGCTGTCCGGCGCGGGCGACCCGGCAGCCGAGGCCGCCCTCGCGCTGGCCGAGGCCGCGGTGACCGCGGACGCCTTCGGCGCGCTGCAAGGAGCCGTGGAGAACACCGCGCGGGAGACGGTCGCGTACGCCGAACGCGCCGTCGCGCTGGCCCGGCTGACCGGCGATCCGGTGGCCGAGTCGGCCGCTCTCGACGCGCTCTCGGGCGCCCGGTGCTGGGCCGGTGAGTCCTTCGGCGCGGCGGCGGCAGCCCGCCGCCGGATCGACGTCCTGGTGAAGTCGCCGCGGACCCCGGCGGGGACGCACGAAGTGATGGACGCGCTGGCCATGGCGGCCGGCACCGCGCTGGGTGTGGGCGAACTGCCGCAGGCCCGGCTGTGGGGGCGTCAGTTGGCCCGACATCCCCTGTTGGCCGAGGCGGGCCACCAGGCAACGTCCTGGCTCCTGGTCACCGAGGCGTTCGCGGGCCACGCCGACGACGTGCTCGCTCACGCCACCGGATTCCGTACGGCGTGGGAGCGCAGCGGCCATCAACGCTCGCTCTCACTCGGGGCGGCGGCCGCGTCGGTCGCCATGGTCCACGGACTGCGCGGCGACCACGCGGCCCGGGCGGACTGGCTGGCCGTGGTGGAGCGGGCCGACACCGCCGAACAGCATCGCAAGGGCTACGGCGCCGTCTTCGACGCCATGGTCCGGCTCCACCACGAAGACCCGGACGCCGCCCTGGCGAGCGTGGCGGCGCCCCCGGACGCGGTGTGGAAGTGGGTGTGCTGGGTGTGGCTGCACTGGTACGTGGCACTCCGCGCGGAGGCGTCGGTACTCGCGGGTCATCCGGAGGCCCGGGCCCGTATCGACTCCGCCCGCGGCGTCGTGGAGGGCAACGCGCTCGCCGCGGCGCAGGTGGAACGCGCGCAGGCGCTGCTCGACGACGACGTGCCGCGGCTGCTCGCGACCCGGGCCGCGTTCGAGGCGGCCGGATGCCCGTACCAGGCGGCGCGGACGCTGGTGCTCGCGGGTGGCGCGCATGCGGCTGAGGGGAGAGCGGCACTGTCCGCTCTGGGCCTGGGGCCCGCCACCGCGGACGTCGATACGTAGTCGATACGTACTCGGGTACCGATATCGACCGCCAGGGGGAGCACGGCCAGCTGCCCGGGTAGGCCCAGCTCAGCCTCCCCCTCAGCCGACCCACGAAGCCGCCCCCTCCAGAGCCGCCCCCTCAGCCCACCGCCCGCTCGACCAGCCCACCGATCCGCTCCTCCACCTCCGGGGTCACCTCGGTCAGCGCGAAGCCGGCCGCCCACATCGCCCCCTCGTCGAGCCGGGCCAGGTCACTGAATCCGAGGGTCGCGTAGCGGGCCTTGAACTTGGCCGCGCTCTGGAAGAAGCAGACGACCTTCCCGTCGAGCGCGTAGGCGGGCATCCCGTACCAGAGCTTCGGCGCGAGGGCCGGGGCGTGCGCCGTGACGACGGTGTGGACCCGCTCCGCCATGATCCGGTCGGAGTCCTCCATCTCGGCGATCTTCGCGAGAACGTCCCGCTCGGCCTCCGCCGCCTTGTCCGCACGCGTGCCGCGACGGGCCGCCGCCTTCAACTCCTTGGCGTGGTCCTTCATCGCGGCCCGCTCCTCGGCCGAGAACCCCTCGTGAACGTCTACGGTGCTCATCTTCCACCCCTGCGGTGTTCGGTTCGAGACCCGGCCGCCTGTAGGGGCGGGGGGCCACTCGCTGTGATCACAGCCTCGCCCGTCACAGGCACGGACCGCTTCCGTGCTGACCACGTAAAGCACCACGTAAAGCACCGCGGAAAGTGCCACCGAAAGCACCACGGACAGCGCGCCACGCACCGCGCACAGGACGGTTCCCGGCCAACCCGCTCCGACGGCGACTGTCGAGGGAGGCCTGCCGCTAAGATCACCGTGTGATGACGGCCTGGTCCCACTCCGGTACGCCTCGGAGCCGCTTGGTGGCGGCTCTGTGGCGGGTCGTGGGGCTGGGGCTCGTTCTGTTCGGACTGTTGTTCACGCATGCCGCCAGCCCCGAGACGACGAGCCGTCACCTCGGGGGCGACGGCCGTGCGGTGGTCGTGGCGGGGTCCGTCGCCGTTGCGGGGAGCGTGGCGGGGCGTGGCTCCTCCGTAGTCGCCGAGGCGCCGGGGAAGCAGCGGCACGACCACCCTCAGGCGCACACCGTCGAGGAGTGCGCTTTGGGGCAGCCTCCGCAGGAGCCCGGCGTCGATTCCCCCTGCCCCTCGCCGCTGGACTCCACCTGGCGGGGTGACGCGCCCGCGCCTCCGAGTGGGGCTCGACGCGTCGCGGGGCGCGACTTCGTCGTTCCGATAGCGCACGCGGCGGACTCGACGATCCTTCGCGTCTAGACCGGCCGGTTCCCGCCACCGGTCTGTCCTCGTCCCGGCCGCAGGTGCCGGCGGTACGTGTACGTGTGCACGTATGCGCCCCCGGTCGGGCAGCTGTCGCGCGGAGGGTCTGTGCTGCCTCGGCTGTATGTCCGCAATCTGTTGTACGTCCTGCTGCTCGCCGTTCTGCTCGTGTGTTCCGCCGGGCATCACCAGGGTCCGGAGCCGGGTCCGGACGGGCCGTACGCGCCGTCGGGGCTCCACGTGGCCGTCGCGGGAGCGGAGGGCGGTGATCACCTCGGGACCCCGAGCCCCGACGCGCCTTCCTCGTCCGGTCACTGCCACGAGCTCGGTGCGGACCCCGGGCCGGGCGGCCCCGGACCCGGGTCCGGGGCGCAGTCGTCCGTCCGGCTCTACGCACTCGTAAGCCCCGCCGCCCCGGCCCCGGGTGCGCAGCATGCCTCGGCGTCACGGCCGCCGGGATCCGCGCGGGGCGGCGGTGGCGGTCGGGCCGCCCTCAACTCGCTGTGCAGGTGGCGCATATAGGGGATCGCGCGATCCCCGTACGCGTCCACCCCCCAACGACAGCGAAGAAGAAGCGAAGAGATGCATTCTCCGATCGCGCACGAAACAGCTCACCCCGACGCCTCCGCCCACCCCGACGTCTCCTCCCATCCCGTCGACCCCGCCCGCTCCGACCACCCCACCGACCACGCCCGCCCCGAACACCCCGCCCACCACCTCGTCCCCGCCGGATCCACCCTCCCCGGCCTCGTCGGAAACACCCCCGTCCTGCGCGTCTCCCATCCCCTCACCCCGCCCGGCCGCGGCTTCTGGGCCAAGCTGGAGGGCTTCAACCCCGGCGGCATCAAGGACCGCCCGGGCCTGCACATGGTCGAACGCGCCCGCGCGCGAAGCGAGTTGCGACCCGGCTGCCGCATCGTCGAGTCGACCAGCGGCACCCTCGGGCTGGGTCTCGCGCTGGCCGGTACGGTCCACGGGCACCCCGTCACGCTGGTCACCGACCCGGGCCTGGAACCGTCCATGACGCGGCTGCTCGCCGCCCACGGCGCGACCGTCGACACGGTGCCCGAGCCGGACCCGGCCGGAGGCTGGCAGCAGGCCCGCCGCGACCGTGTCGCCGAACTACTCGCCGAGCACCCCGGCTCCTGGTGCCCCGACCAGTACGGCAACCCCGACAACGTCGCCGCCTACACCCCGCTCGCCCTGGAACTCGCCGCACAGGTGGGCCACATCGACGTCCTGGTGTGCAGCGTCGGCACCGGCGGCCACTCGGCCGGCATCTCCCGTGTCCTGCGCCAGCTCTACCCCGGGCTGCGCCTGGTCGGCGTGGACACCGTCGGCTCGACCATCTTCGGCCAGCCCGCCCGTCCCCGGCTCATGCGCGGCCTGGGATCGAGCATCTACCCGCGCAACGTCGCCTACGGGAATTTCAGCGAGGTCCACTGGGTGTCGCCCGCCGAATCCGTCTGGGCCTGCAGGCAGTTGGCGACCTCGCACTACGCGACCGGCGGATGGAGCGTCGGCGCGGTGGCGCTCGTGGCCGGCTGGCTCGCCCGGACGCTGCCGCGCGACGCCCGCATCGTCGCGGTCTTCCCCGACGGGCCGCAGCGCTACCTGGAGACCGTGTACGACGACACGTACTGCGCCCGGCACGGGCTTCTCGAAGGGCCTCCGGCCGCCGATCCCGACACCCTCGACAGCCCCGACGAGAAGGAGGTCAGCCGCTGGACCCGATGCGCCACCGTCCGGGACCCCTTGCACGACGACACCGCGCCCCGCGGACTCCGTTCACCGCTCCCCGAAGGCGAGGCGCGATGAAGACGACGACGCTCGCGCAGGTCCGGTCCTACGACCGGAGCGTCCAGCTGCTCCTGGCCAACCAGTTCACCATCAACCTCGGCTTCTACATGCTGATGCCGTACCTCGCCCAGCACCTCTCCGGCACCCTCGGCCTCGCCGGGTGGCTCGTCGGACTCGTCCTCGGCGTGCGCAACTTCAGCCAGCAGGGCATGTTCCTCGTCGGCGGCACGCTCGCCGACCGGTTCGGCTACAAGCCGTTGATCGTCGCGGGATGCGTCCTGCGTACCGTCGGATTCGCCACGCTCGGCCTTGTCGACTCGGTGCCCGCGCTGCTGGTCGCCTCCGCGGCCACCGGGCTCGCGGGAGCGCTGTTCAACCCCGCGGTACGGGCCTATCTCGCCGCCGACGCGGGGGAGCGCCGCGTCGAGGCCTTCGCGCTGTTCAACGTCTTCTACCAGGCGGGCATCCTGTTGGGACCGCTCGTGGGGATGCTGCTCACGGGCGTCGACTTCAGGGTCACCTGCCTCGTCTCGGCGGTGATCTTCGCGCTGCTGAGCGTCGTGCAGGTCCGCGCGTTGCCCGCACGCGGGGGCAACGACGCGAGGGAGAGGGAGAGCTCCGGTGCCGGTGAGGGCGTTCTCGCGCAGTGGCGGAGCGTCGTCCGCAATCGTGCCTTCCTGCTCTTCTCGACGGCGATGATCGGCTCGTACGTCCTGACCTTCCAGGTCTATCTGGCGCTGCCCCTGGAGGTCCGACGCCTCGGCGGCGACGGCGACTTCGGCACCGTCGCCGTCGCGCTGCTCTTCGCGGCGTCCGGTCTCGCGACCATCCTCGGGCAGACTCGGGTGACCGCCTGGTGCAAGGAGCGGCTGGCGCCCGGACGGGCCCTGGCCCGGGGCCTGTTGTGCATGGGGGCCGCCTTCCTGCCGCTCCTCGCGGCGACGGCCCTGCCGGTGCCGGGCGGGGGAGCCGGGCGGTGGCTGCTCGCCGCCGTCCCGCCGACGCTCGCCGCGCTGCTGCTCGCGCTGGGCACGATGATCGCGTACCCCTTCGAGATGGACACGATCGTCCGGCTTGCGGGGGACCGGCTGGTCGCCACGCACTACGGCCTCTACAACACCATCTGCGGCGTCGGCATCACGATCGGCAACCTGCTGACCGGTGTTGCCCTGGACGCGGCCCGCGAGGCCGGGATGTCGGCGCTGCCGTGGCTCGCGCTGCTCCTTCTCGGCCTCGGCTGTTCGGGCGCGCTGTACGGGCTGCACCGCGCCGGACGGCTGACTCCCGTGTCGTCGCCGGATGACCGGCCGGTGCGGGTCTGACCCGAGCGCGTCCCCGGTCCGGTCGGCGCGCGGCGACTCCACCGCGCGCCGACCGGACCGAATCACACGGAGTCGATCCCTCCGGCGCACGCGGCGCCCGGCTCCGGAGTCTGCGGGCCCTGCACGTACTTGCTGAAGAACTCCCCGATCCGCGGGTCGGCGGCACTGTCGACGGTCAGCTGGTGTCCCCAGGCCGACAGCATGATGGGGCTCCGCTGCTCCTTGACGGGGCTCATCAGGCTGTACGAGGTCTTGGCGACTTTGTCGCCCAGCTTCTTGACGTCGGCGTCGGGGGCCTTGTCGTTGTACGTGACCCAGACGGCGCCGTGTTCCAGGGAGTGCACGGCGTTCTCGTTCGGTATGGGCTTCTTGTAGACCTTGGCCTCGCAGGTCATCCAGGCCTGGCTGTGGTCACCGCCGACCGGCGGAGTCATCGGGTAGTCGACGGCCTTCTCGACGTGGTTGCGGCCCAACTTCTTCGCGTCCCACGTCTTCTCGCCCCGCACGGGCTTCTTCGCGGCGGCGGCGTTCTGCTCCTCCTTGTCGTCGGCGCGGTCGACGGCGTACGCGCCGAAACCGATCAGCGCGGCCACGATCACCGTGCTCACCGAGACGGTGATGATGCGGTTCCGCCGCTCGCGCGCCTGCTCGGCGCGCTGCATCGCCTCGACCCGGGCTCTGCGCTCGGCGGCGACGGCTTTCTTGCTCGGCTTGTTCGACGTGCCGGAGGACTTGGCGGCCTTGGCCATGGGGGTTCCCTGTCCCCGCCGCACGGAGGCGCGGCGGTGGTGGCGGATTCTGGATCGGTGGATGCCGGGTCGGCGGGGCAGGCCGCATCCGCGGGCCGCCCTGCCGGGATCCGCCTAGGTCCGCTGCACCTGGAGCATGTGGAGATCGGGAGAGCCGCGGCTCGACGGCTGCTCGGGCGTGAGGCCGGGCGCCGACAGCGCCGGGGCGTACGGCACGTGCCGGTGGTGGTCCGAGAACGTCGGCCCGGCCGGGGCGGGCGTCGCGCGGACGCCGTGGGCGGAGGGCGCGCAGCAGTGTTCGTCGTCCGGACAGTCGGGGACCTCGACGGCTGTCGCCCGGTGATCGGGGGAGCCGTCGGAACAGTCGGACGGCAGCGCCTGGGTGACGGCGGTGGCGTGGCCCGTACCCTCGTGGCCTCCGTCGGGCGCGACGGGGCCGAGGCACATGAACAACGTGGTGACGAGGGAGACGAGCGCAGCGGCCGACGCGAAGCGGCACCAAGTGTGCCGGGCGGCGCGGGTCCACTGCGACTGTCTCATCGAAGCGCATCGTAGCGATCGTCCCGGCGCTCCTGGAAGCCGCCCATGGCCCTGCCGCGGGGGCTTGTTGGGCGTCTGGCCGGCGGTGGGCCCTACCCGCGCGGTTCCCCGCGCCCCCTCACCGCCGTCACCAAGAGCGCCACGCTGCGCAGTCGCAGTGCTCCGGCCGTCTCGTGCGGGCGCAGAGTTTCCGTCAGGCGGGTGTGGGCCTCGGTGCGGGTCTCGGGGGTGACCTGGCTCGTCAGGTGGCGGCCGGGGCCCGAGTCGAGGAGGAAGACGGCCGCGTCGGCGGCGCCCGCGCCCCATGTTCCGTACGTCTCCACGCGCCGCGCCTCGACGCGCTCGAACCCCGCGGCCGACAGCACCTCACAGGTCCCGTCGGCGTCCGCGAGGGAGAACATGCCGGGGCCGCCGGGTGCGCCGAAGCCGCCGAGGGGGAGCAGGTCGTCCAGTGCGGTGAAGGCCTGGAGCCACTCGTTGTCCTCGGGGTGCGCGCCGCAGACGAACGCCGCGCGGCCGCCGGGGCGCAGCGCGCGGGCGATGTTGCCGAAACCGGCGACGGGGTCGGCGAAGAACAGGACGCCGTAGCGGCTGATCGCGGCGTCGTACGCGGCAGGGGTGAAGGGGTGGGCCTGGGCGTCGCCCTGCGTGAAGGAGACGTTGTCCAGGCCCTCCTGGCGGGCCGCACGGCGCGCCCCCGCCAGCATCGGCGCCGACAGGTCGAGTCCCAGCGCGTGGCCGTCGTGCGCGCGGCGGGCGGCCAGCCTGGTCGTCTGTCCGGCGCCGCAGCCGATGTCCAGGACCCGGTCGTGCCTGCCGATCGAAGCGGCGTCCAGGAGCGGGGTGTTGAAACCCGCGTTCACCGCGTCCCAGCGGTCCCGGTTGCGGGCCCAGTGCTCCCCCTCGTAACCGTTCCACGCCTGTGCCTGCTCGGTGTTGATGATGTTCCGCACTTCCTGCACTCCGTCCCCCTGACGCATGGCGATGTGGGCGCACCGATAGAATGGGCGCTCGCCCAAAGGGTATGGGCGATCGCCCATACCTGCAACGGGGCGATGCGGGCGCCGAGTTGTTCCCGTGTCGCCGATGCCGAGGAGGAAGTCATGTCACCGCGCGGAGTCGCGATCCCCGATCTTCGCGAGCGGCTGTTCGCCGCCGCGGAACGGATCGTCGCCCGCGAGGGCGCCGCCGCACTCACCAGCCGGTCCGTCACGGCCGAGGCGGGTTGCGCCAAAGGCATACTGCACACGCACTTCGGGGGCGTGGACGCCTTCGTCGCCGAGCTCGTGCTCGACCGGTTCGGGCGCACCGCGGCCCGCGCCCGGGAACTCCCCGCCCGTGCGGGTCAGGACACCGTCGCGGCGAACCTGACCGACGTGGCGCTCGGGCTCCTCGACTCCCTCGACCCGAGGGTCGTCGGCCTGGCCCTGACGAGCAACGCCACCTCCCAGCGGATCCGCGACGCCCTGGCGGAGGGGTCCCCCGGCTTCTGCGCGATCCAGGGCGAGCTCACCGCCTACCTCGACGCGGAACGGCGGCTCGGCCGCGTCGCGGACGGCACCGACACCGCCACGGCGGCGCTCGCCCTCGTCGGAACCGTCCACCACCTCCTGATGACCGGCGGCTGGCCCGGCGCGCCCGACCCGCGCGAACAGGCCGAGCGGCTGGTCGCCCTGCTGGTGTCGAGGTGAGTGTGCGAGGGCTCCGGGCTCCCCGGCGGCGCGCGCTCACTCGTCGCAGCACGCCGCCACGGACTTCGTGAGCCGAGGCCCCGCGAACCGCGTTCCGCTGACCAGCCGCATCGCGGGGCCGTACGTCGCCACCGCGGACGGCCCGGTGAAGTACAGGCCCGGCACGCTGGAGGAGAATCCCTTGTCCAGTACGGGGAATCCGCCGACGCGCATCAGGTCCGCGCGGAGCTCGGGGGAGAGGAATTCCAGGGACTCCAGCTGCACGCGGTACCCCGTCGCGGCGAGGACGTGCTCGGACTCGACGGTCTGGACACGTCCGTCGGGCGTCGTCGTCCGCAGGGCGATCCCGCCGCCGTACGCCTCGGCGCCCGTGATCTCCCGCCCCGCGAGGACGGGCACCCTGCCCTCGAACCGCTCCCTGAGCCACCACGCCCCGCCCGGCCGCAACGCGCGCTCGGCGAACCGGAGCCGGGCGGCCGCGGGCAGCCGTCGGAACGCGGCGGGCTGGCGCGTGAGGCCGTACATGGTCCAGGACCGGCCCGCCGGCGTGTCGGGACGCCACTGCGGCCCCGACGGCGGCGCGTCGAACCGGACCCGCGGACCGCGCGCCACCACCCGCACGTCCGCGCCCGCCTCATGGAGCAGAGCGGCACTCTCCACCGCGGACTGGCCGGCTCCCACGACGGTGACGCTGCGCCCCGCGAAGCTGCTCGGGTCGGTCTGCTGGGAGCTGTGCGAGATCAGGCCGAGCGCCGCGGGCCCGCCGGACGCCGCCGCCGCGAGGGGCGCGGGCAGATGCGCGAACCCCGTGAGCCCGGTGGCCACGACGACGGCCCCCGCCCTGAGCACCTCGCCCGACGAAAGCTTCACGCGGAAGCCGTCCGCGCCCCGGTCGACCGCGGCCACCCGCTCGTCCTCGACGCGGGGCACGAGCCGCTCCCGGAACCACTTCCCGTACCGCAGGAAGAGCCCGACGGGCACCTGGTCGTGGTCGTCGAGCCTGCGCTCTCCCGCGTCGCGGCAGTAGTCGTGGAGCGTGAACCCCTCGCGCGGGGTCGCCAGTTCGGTGGCCGCGGGCGGCGTCCGCAGGAGCATGCCCGAGGGCATGCGCCGGGCCCAGCTCGCCACGGGGGCGCCGAAGATCCGTACGGGCATGCCGCGTGCCCTGAGGTGTGCGGCGGCGGACAGGCCGTACGGGCCGGCGCCTATGACGACGACGGTCTTGGACATGGGGGTCCCTCCCAGCGGAACGTGCGGATCGGCGGGCCGGAGCCGCTCCCGTCCGCGTCGGCCCGCGCGGTGCACGCGCCGGGGGCCGGGTCAGACGGTGAGCGGCGGGCGGGCCGGAGGGCCCCGCCGAACCAGTGCGTCCGCGAGGAGGAGGGGGAGGGAGAGTGCGTGGGCCGGACGCGCCGGACGGTGCGTTGCCGTCGGGGGCGGTGGTGCGAGGTCCCGCGGTGTGCGGAACGGGCGCAGCAGCCGTGCCAGGAACGCCCACAGGAGGCGCAGGGTCCGGGTGAGGGAGCCGCCGCCGAGTGGGCGGGGCGCGGTGGTCGGCGCGGGGGTGCGGGTGCCGGGGCTCCACCGCTCACGGACCGAGGCCCACCGGGTGCGGCGGGCCTCGTCCTGCGGCGGGGCGTGGCGGAGCGACAGCGCTGCGTGGAACAGGACCGCGGCGGCGACCGTCCGCGCGTCCCACACGGGCACGGGTCCGAGCACGAGGTGGTACGCGGCGACGGCGAAGAGGGTGCCCGTCAGCGAGCGGGTGGCGGACCGCGACGCCGGGCGTGCGGGGGCCGGCCACGCCACCGCTCCCGGCGGCGCGACGGTCCTGTGACCGTGGCGCCGCCGGGAGCGAAGCGTCGGTCCCGAAGTCTCCATGACCCACCCATCATGGTGTGTCAGCTCGCGGCTGTCACCCGGGGTGACACGCCTGCGGTCCCGCATCGGCCATGAACCAGCCGTGGGCGGAAGGGAGTTGACGTACCGGCTAGCGCTTGAGCACCGCCTCCATGACCGCTTTCGCTATCGGCGCCCCCAGCCGGCCGCCCGCGATCTCGGAGCGGGAGATGTCCATGTCCTCGGGGTCGACGAGCACCGCGACCGCCACCGGTGACGTGCTGTCCGACTGCTTGGCGTACGAGACGAACCACGCGTACGGGCGCTCGTCGCGCACATCCGCACCGTGCTGCGCGGTGCCCGGCTTGCCGCCCACGGTGACGCCCTGCATGCGCACCTTGTCCGCCGTGCCGTCCGTCACCGTGTGCTCCATCATGGCCTGCACCTTCTTCGCCGTGTCCACGGAGACGGCACGGTCGAGCACCTCGGGCTCGGCCTTCTCGATCACCGACAGGTCGGGGCCGCGCAACTCGTCCACCATGTACGGCTTCATCACCTTGCCGTCGTTGGCGAGCCCCGCGACGGTCATGGCCATCTGCAGGGGCGTACTGGTCACGCTGCCCTGGCCCATGCCGGTCAGCGCGGTCTGCGGCTTGTCCAGTTCCTTCGGATAGGTGCTCGCCGCCGACCGTACGGGCGTGAACTGCTCCTTGTTGAACCCGAACTTCTCCGCGGTCTCCCGCATCTTGTCCTTGCCGGTCTTCAGCGCCGCGTCCAGGAAGACGTTGTTGCACGACCACTGCATCGCGGTCTTCATCGACACCTTGTCGCACATCGAGTCGGGTACGACGTTGCCGATCTCCGTGCTGCTGAGCGGCAGCCGGTAGGGGGCCCGGGCGCCGGACGGGGCGTCGATGTCGGCCACCGTGCCGTGCTCCAGGGCGGCGGCCGCGGTGAGGATCTTGAAGGTCGAGCCGGGCGGGTACGTCTCGCGCGTCGCCCGGTTGTTCAGCGGCTTGTCCTTGCGCCGGTCGAGCTCCTTGAACGCCTCGCTCTCCTTGCCGGAGATGCCGGCGAACACCGAGGGGTCGTACGACGGGGTGCTCGCCATCGCGAGGATCTTGCCGGAGCGCGGGTCGACGGCGACCACCGCGCCCTTCGCGTCCAGATCCGTCAGCCCCTTGTAGGCCGCCTTCTGCGCCTTGGGGTCGATGGTGGTGACGACATCGCCGGGCCGCGGCTTCTGCCTGGTCAGAACATCCAGAGGGCTGCCGAGGAGCCTGCGGTCCTTGCCGCTCAGGAGGTCGTTCTCGACGCCCTCGAGGAACGTGGCGCCCTGCGCCTGCGAGAAGTAGCCGGTGACCGGCGCGTACATCGGACCTTCCTTGAAGGTGCGCTTGTACTTGAGGTCCGAACCCGGCGTCGCCACGGATCCGGTGATCGGCTTCCCGCCGACGACGATGTCCCCGCGCGGCTTGCTGAACGTGTCGATCTGCACCCGCCGGTTCTTCTTGTGCTCGGCGAGGCTGTCGCCCCGGGCGAACTGCACCCACGTGGCCCGTACCAGCAAGGACAGTACGAGGACCCCGCAGAAGACGGCTATGTGCCGCATTGTCCTGTTCATGAGCCGAGGAGAGCAGCCGCGCGGCCGATGTGTCCAAGATGGATATGGAGTGCGTACCGATCAATCTCGGATATCGTTGCTGCTCGTGGACCTGATACTGCATCTCCGGTGCTTCGTGGCTGTTGCAGAAGAGTCACACTTCGGCCGTGCCGCCGCCCGTCTCGGCACGGCGCAGCCGCCACTGTCGCAGCGCATCCAGCGGCTGGAGCGTGAGCTCGGGGTCCGGCTCTTCGAGCGCAACAGCCGGCAGGTGACGATCACCAAGGGCGGGGTGCTCCTCCTCGACGAGGCCCGCGAGCTGCTGGCCCGCGCCGAAGCCCTGATGGCCACCAGCCGCCGCATCCGCGACGGCGACGCCGGACTGCTGCGGGCCGCGCTGCCGCCCGACATCGCGGGCGAGACCGTCGCCGAGATCCTGGCGGACTTCCGACGGCGGCACGCGGACGTCGAACTGGAACTGCACGAACTGCCCACCTCGGAACAGCTCGCCCGGTTCGCCTCGCACGACCTGGACGTCGGGCTCATCCACCACCCCTGTGACGTCACGGGCCTCGGCCTCGGCCCCGTCCTCCGGCGTGAACTGGGCGTACTGCTGCCGCGCGACGCCCCCGCGGCCGCCCTCGGCGAGGTACCGCTCAGTGCCCTCGCCGACCACGACCTGATCCTCTTCCCGCGCGCCAACGCCCCCGCCCTCCACGACGACCTGCTCACCACCTGCGCCCGCAACGGCTACACGCCCGCCGCCATCCGGCACGGCCAAGGTCCCAGCTTCATCCGCGGGCTCATCCGCTCCGCCGACTCCGTGGCCTTCCGGCCGCGCGAGGCACGCTCCGCCGACGGAGCCGTCGATGCCCCCGTCGACGACCCCGAGATCGTGTGGCGCCCGCTGGCCGGCGCGCCCCTGGCCCTGCGGAGCTCGGTGGCGTGGCCGCAGGGGCGCAGCGACGCCGCCGTCACCGCCTTCGCCGAGGCCACCACGCACGCCATGTGGAAAACTGCCGCGGTGACCACCGACCTGCCCTCGCGCCCCGTCCACCTGCGCCCGGCAGCGGAGTACTACCTGTGAGCACCACCCAGGGCCTCCTGCGCGACGCCTTCGCCGAAGCCGGCGTCACGGGCCGTCTGCACGCCGTCGACATCGACTCCGGGGCGGAGGTCGACTTCGGCGCCGACCAGCCGGTCGTCACCGCGAGCGTGCACAAGCTCTGCCTGCTCGTCACGCTCCACCAGCGGGCCGCGGCCGGGGAGCTGGACCTCACCGAACAGGTCGAGTGCCCCGCGGACCTGCGCACGCCCGGTCCCACGGGGATCTCCGCCATGCTCGACCCCGTCCGGATGTCCCTGCGCGACATCGCCTTCCTGATGATGGCCGTGAGCGACAACACCGCGGCCGACCTCCTCCTCGCACGCGTCGGCCTGGACGCCGTCAACGCCACCACCGCCGCGCTCGGCCTCGACCGCACGCACGCGGCGCACACCTTCGGCGAACTCCTCGCCACGATGAAGGAGGACGCGGGGCCCGGCGGCGCGCAGGCGCTCACCGACCCCCATGTCATCGCACGGCTGCGGGCGCTCGACCCGGCCCGCAGCAACCGCAGCACGCCGCGCGACATGACCCGCCTCCTCGCCGCCGTCTGGCGGGACGAGGCGTGCGCGCCCGAGCACGGTCCCGCGCTGCGCCGTCTCCTCGGCCTCCAGGTCTGGCCGCACCGGATGGCGTCGGGCTTCCCCTTCGACGACGTCCACGTCGCGGGCAAGACCGGCAGCCTCCCCACGCTGCGCAACGAGGTGGGAGTCGTCGAATACCCCGACGGCGGCCGCTACGCCGTCGCCGTCTTCACCCGCGCCGCGGGCACCGCGGCCATCCTCCCCACGGCCGACGCGGTCATCGGCACGGCGGCCCGCATCGCGGTGGACGCGCTGCGGGCGCAGGCGGGGAGCCACTGACCGACGCGGCGGCTCACAGCGGTCCAGGAGGACGCCCACGCCGACGAGTGCGCCCAGCTGAGCCATCGTCACCAGCGGCAGCCCCGCGAGGACCGCGAGAGCCGCGGGCTATTCGATCTCGCGCATCATCTTCTCCATCGAGCCGACCGTGTGCCGGGTCTGCGCCAGCTCCTCGCGGGTCTGCCGCATCTCCTCGAGCGAGCGCCGGTGCAGCTCGACGTTGTCCTCGAGCAGCTGGGCGTACCGCGCGGCGAGCGTCACCAGTTGTCCATTCACTTCGCTGCCTCTTTCGGGGTCTGCGTTGTCGGGGTTTCCCCTTCCGGGGTCCGTGCGGGCTTCTCCCGGGTGTCCGTGAGGGGCGGGACCGCCCGGTGGACGAGCTGTGGCGTCAACACGTAGAAGAACGGCGCCACTTCGTAGTACTTCATGTTCTTTCCGTCCTCGCTCACTTCGAGCGAACCGATGACGAGACCGGAGGGTCGGATAGGGGACATCTCAGGGTCGACCCCGCCGCGACCCGTACGGGACAGGGCCGCCACCCCGACCCGTACGGGTCACCAGAACGCGCCGTCGCCCCGCACCTGCGCCTTGAATGAACGGGTGACAGCGCCTCCCGACGACTGCCTCGCGCGCAACGAGTGGATCTGCGGTGAGTACCTGAGCACCCGCCGCCAGATCCTGCTCGACGCGGTCGTGCAGCACCTGCAGCTGACGTCGCTCGCCGTCCTGATCGCGCTCGTCGTCGCGGTGCCGCTGGCCGTGCTCGCCCGCCGCTGGGGGTGGGCCGCCGGGCCGGTCCTCGCGCTCACCACCGTCCTCTACACGATCCCCTCGCTCGCGATGTTCTCGCTGCTGCTCCCGGTGTACGGCCTCTCCGCCTCACTCGTCGTCGCGGGCCTCGTCCTCTACTCGCTCACCCTGCTCGTGCGGAACATCCTCGCCGGGCTGCGCGCCGTACCGGAGGACACCCGGCAGGCCGCCCGCGGCATGGGATACGGCCCCGTCCGCCTCCTGCTCACGGTCGAACTCCCGCTGGCGCTCCCCGCCGCCATGGCCGGACTGCGCATCGCCACGGTCTCCGCCGTCTCCCTCGTCACCATCGGCGCGATCGTCGGCTTCGGCGGGCTCGGCAACCTCATCTACACCGGCATGAACACCTACTTCAAAGCACAGGTGCTCACCGCCTCCGTGCTCTGCGTCGTCATCGCCGTCGCCGCCGACCTCCTGCTGCTCGGCGTACAACGCGTCCTCACCCCGTGGGAACGAGCGACGAGAGCGGTACGCCCATGAAGACACTCGGCGACGCCTGGTCCTGGCTCACCGACTCGGCGCACTGGGCCGGCGACGACGGCATCTGGCACCGGCTCACCCAGCACCTCGTCCTCACCGTCGTCTGCCTGGTGCTCAGCTGCCTCATCGCCCTGCCCGTCGCCCTCGTCCTCGGCCACCTCGGCAAGGGCGGCGCGCTCGCCGTGAACATCTCCAACGTCGGCCGCGCCGTCCCCACCTTCGCCGTCCTCGTCCTGCTGCTCCTCACCCCGCTCGGCACGTGGGGCGAGGGGCCGACGGTCGTCGCGCTCGTCCTGTTCGCCGTACCGCCCCTGCTCACCAACGCGTACGTCGGCATGCGCGGCGTCGACCGCAGCGTCGTCCAGGCGGCCCGCGGCATGGGAATGACCGGAAGCCAGATGCTGTGGCGGGTCGAACTGCCGCTCGCCCTTCCGCTGGTGCTCAGCGGCGTCCGCATCGCCGCGGTGCAGCTCGTCGCCACCGCCACCATCGCCGCGCTCGCGGGCGGCGGCGGACTCGGCCGCATCATCACGGCGGGCTTCAACCTGGCGAGCACCCCGCAGGTCGTGGCCGGCGCCATCCTCGTCGCCGCGTTCGCCCTGCTCGTCGAGGGCGCCTTCGAGGTCGCCGAACGGTTCGCACCCGGGTGGGCGCGAGGACGGGGGAGGACCGGATGAAACGGCGCACGGCGATCGCGGGCGCCACCGTCCTCCTGCTCCTCGGCGGCTGCGCGACCGGTCCCTCACTGGAGACCCAGGGCGAGGTCACCGCGCCTCCCGGCGACAGCAAGAGCCTCGTCGTCGGCTCCGCGGGCTTCACCGAGTCCGACCTGCTCGCCCAGATGTACACCCTGCTGCTGAACAAAGCGGGCTACAGCACGCGCATCCTGTCCGTCGCCAACCGCGAGCTGTACGAACCCGCCCTGGAGTCCGGCCAGATCGACGTCGTCCCCGAGTACGCCGCGACCTTCGCCGACTGGCTCAACGCCAAGAAGAACGGTGCCGACGCGCGCCCCGTCGGCTCACCCGACCTCGACGCGACCATGAAGGCCCTGCGCCGCCTCGCCGCCCCACGCGGCCTCACCGTCCTCGACCCCGGCAAGGCCGTCGACCAGAACGCCTTCGCCGTCGCCGCCTCCTACGCCGAGCAGCACAAGCTCAAGACCCTCAGCGACCTCGGCAGGTCGGGCCTCCAGGTACGGCTCGCCGCGGGCGACGAATGCGTACAGCGCCCCTACTGCGCCCCGGGCCTGAAGAAGGTGTACGGCATCGACATCACCGGAGTCGATCCCAAGGGCGTCGGCACGACCCAGGCCAAGAAGGCCGTCCAGGGCGGCCAGGACCAGATGGTGCTCACCACATCCACGGACGCGACCCTCGACGACTTCGGCCTGGTGCTCCTCAAGGACGACAAGAAGCTGCAGAACGCCGACTACCTCGTCCCCGTGGTCAACCGCTCCCGAGCGGGCAGCAAGGGCGTCGCGGCCGCGCTGGGACGCCTGAACCCCGTCCTGACGACGGCGGACCTGGCGTCGATGAACGAACAGGTCGACAGCTGGCGACGGCTTCCGCAGGACGTAGCGCGGACGTACCTGGAAGGGAAGGGTCTGCTGTAGCGCCCGTCAGGCGCTCACGCGTCGGACACCGAGTCGAACTCCACCTCGTCCCGCGCCACGCCCTGCGCGTCCGCGTCCACCGAGCGGCGCAGCGCCTCGTGGAGTTTGGCCGGGGTCAGGACGCCCAGGAAGCGGGCGCCGTCGAGCACCGCCACCCACCCCGCGTCGTGCTGCAGCATCACGCCGAAGGCCTGCTTGAGCGGGGCGCCGACCGGCACCCAGGACTTCATGCGGTGCGCCAGGTCGCCCACCGTGCCGCCGGCCCCGGCCAGCGCCAGCTCGTCGAGGCCCACCCAGCCGTGCAGATCGCCGTCCGTGTCGAGCACGACGGCCCACCGCGCCTCCTCCTCGCGCAGCCGGGCCGCGGCCTGCGCCGCGGGCTCGTCGAGCCGGGCGAGCGGCGGCTCCTCCAGGTCGTCGGTCTGGATCTCGGTGACGGAGAGCCGCTTCAGCCCGCGGTCGGCGCCCACGAACTCGGCGACGTACGGCGTCTCGGGCGCCCCGAGCACCGCCCCCGGCGTGTCGAACTGCTCGATGCGTCCCTGCCCGTACACCGCGATGCGGTCGCCGAGCCGGACCGCCTCCTCGATGTCGTGCGTGACCAGCAGCACCGTCTTGCGGACCGCGGCCTGCATCCGCAGGAACTCGTCCTGCAACTGCTCGCGCACCACCGGGTCGACGGCGCCGAACGGCTCGTCCATGAGCAGCACGGGCGGGTCGGCGGCGAGCGCCCTGGCCACTCCGACGCGCTGACGCTGCCCGCCGGAGAGCTGTTCGGGGTACCGCGAGCCGTACGTCATCGGGTCCAGGCCCACCAGGTCGAGCAGCTCCGCCGCCCGTGCCCGTGCCTTCGCCTTCTTCCAGCCGACGAGGGCGGGGACGGTCGCCGTGTTGTCGAGGATCGTGCGGTGCGGGAAGAGGCCGACCTGCTGGATGACGTAGCCGATACGGCGGCGCAGGCGCACCGGGTCGACGTCGGCGATGTTCTCGCCGTTCACGAAGATGCGGCCCGACGTCGGCTCGATGAGCCGGTTCACCATCATCATCGTGGTGGTCTTGCCGCAGCCCGAGGGGCCGACGAGCGTGACCAGTTCGCCCTCGGCGACCTCGAAGGAGAGGTCGTCCACGGCCGTCGTGCCGTCCGGATAGCGCTTGGTCACCTGCTCGAACCGGATCATGACCCTCACGCTAGCCGCGCCCGTCACTCACCGCTCATCAACACCACCTCCAGGGTGCGCGGACCGTGCACGCCCTCGACCCGGTCGAGCTCGATGTCGCTGGTCGCGGAGGGCCCCGAGATCCAGGTCAGCGGCCGCACCGGATCGAGCCGTTCGAGGGCCTGCGGCACGGAGGCGACGACCTGGTCGGGCACCCGGACGACACAGACGTGGTGGTCCGGCACCAGGGTGATGCGGCGCCGGCCCTGATCCGGGGAGCCGTCGAGCACGATCGTGCCGGTCTCGGCGACGGCGACGGCGCACCCCGTGATGACGCTGTCGACCCGGTCCAGCTCGTGCGGGGTGCTCACGGCACGGTCGTGGACGCGCACGGGGTCGGCCGCCGCCAGCCAGTGCGGCGGCAGCTCCGGCGGCACGAGCACGGTCTCGGAACCGCGCTCCGCGTACAGGCGCATCAGCAGGTCCGACACCTCGTCCTCCGTGCAGCGGTGCACGATCGCACGGTAGTCGGCGAGGTTCTCCGCGAGCAGGTCCACGGTCTCCTCGACGGTCCGCACGCCGTGCTCGCGCGCGTACCCGCGGTCCACCGCCTTCTCGTACGCGACGTCGTCGACCGGCACGCTGTCGGCAGGCACGTCGGCGAGTGCCCGCCGCACCCGGCCCAGAACCCGGTCTCTCGCGCTCACACCACGCACCCCGCTCACTGCCCGTTGCTTTCCGTCGTACGGCCGCCGCCGCCCCGCGTGCGCTGCCACCAGTCCCGGAACGGCTCCACCGGCACCTCCGGCAGATCCCGGGTCGCGCTCCAGGCCCTGCCGGGGCCGGGGAGCGTGCGCGGATGGAGCCGCCGGGTCCGCGACGCCAGACGCTGCCCCGCACGGAGCGCACCCGGTCGGGCGAACGCCAGCCCCGCGGCCCGCATCGCCGCCCTCTCCGCCGCATGCCCCTTCGCGGGTTTCAGCGTCACCCTGTTGCCGCCCCGCGTCGCCTCGCCGCCCTGCACCACTCGCTCCCGCAGGTGCACGAGGACCTCGGGAATGTCGATCGCCACCGGGCAGACCTCGTAGCAGGCGCCGCAGAGCGAGGACGCGTACGGCAGCGAGGCGTCGATCTCGCTCCCGGTGCCCCGCAGCTGAGGGCTGAGGATCGCGCCGATCGGCCCCGGGTACACCGAGCCGTACGCGTGTCCGCCCGCCCTCTCGTACACCGGGCAGACGTTGAGGCACGCCGAGCACCGGATGCACCGCAGCGCCTGACGGCCCACCTCGTCGGCGAGGGTGTCGGTGCGGCCGTTGTCGAGCAGGACGAGGTGGAAGGTGCTCGGACCGTCCCGGTCGGACGTGCCGGTCCACATCGACGTGTACGGGTTCATGCGCTCGGCGGTCGAGGAGCGGGGGAGCGTCTGCAGGAACACCTCCAGGTCCCGCCAGGCCGGAACCACCTTCTCGATGCCGACGACGGAGATCAGCGTCTCGGGAAGCGTGAGGCACATGCGGCCGTTGCCCTCCGACTCGACGACGACCAGCGTGCCGGTCTCGGCGACCATGAAGTTCGCCCCGGAGATCCCCACCTTGGCGCGCAGGAACTTCTCCCGCAGATGCAGCCGCGCCGCCTCGGCCAGCTCGGCCGGGGTGTCGGTGAGACCGTCCGGCGCCGGACGGCCCCAGTCGGCCATCTCCTTGCGGAAGATGTCGCGGATCTCGCCGCGGTTGCGGTGGATGGCGGGCACCAGGATGTGCGAGGGGCGGTCGCGGCCGAGCTGCACGATGAGTTCGGCGAGGTCGGTCTCGTAGGCGCGGATGCCCTCCGCCTCCAGGGCTTCGTTGAGGCCGATCTCCTGCGTGGCCATCGACTTGACCTTGACGACCTCCGTCTCGCCGGTGGCTCTGACCAGGTCGGCGACGATGCGGTTCGCTTCCTCGGCGTCGGCGGCCCAGTGCACGGTGCCGCCCGCCCGCTCGATGGACTCCTCCAGCTGCACGAGATAGCGGTCGAGGTGGCGCAGCGTGTGGTCCTTGATGCGCTTGCCCGCCTCGCGCAGCCGGTCCCAGTCGGACAGCTCGGCGACGGCGCGGGCACGCTTGTCGCGGATCGTGTGGGTCGCATGACGCAGGTTGGCCCGCAGCGTGGTGTCGCCGACCGCCTCCCGCGCGGCCGCCGGGAACGCGGGCATACCGACGAACGTGCCGCCGCTCATGACAGGGCCCCCTTCTCCGCGCCGCCCGTGTGGGCCCTCCGGGCCGGCCTGTGCTCTGCCTCGGCGGGGTCCTCTTCCGTGCTCGCCAGGATCTCCGCGATGTGCACGGGGCGCACGGCCGTCCGCAGCCGGGCCATCGTGCCGCCGATGTGCATCAGGCAGGAGTTGTCCGCCGCGCACAGCACCTCGGCGCCGGTCGACTCGGCGTTGCGCACCTTGTCGGCGCCCATGGCCGCCGAGACGTCGGCGTTCTTCACGGCGAAGGTGCCGCCGAAACCGCAGCACTCCTCGGCACCGGGCAGCTCGACCAACTCCAGCCCCCGCACCGCCCGCAGGAGCCGGGTGGGCCGGTCGGCGAGCCCCAGCGCACGCAACCCGTGACAGGTCGGGTGGTACGTCACCGTGTGCGGGTAGTACGCGCCCACGTCGGTGACACCGAGGACGTCCACCAGGAACTCCGTGAGTTCGTACGTCTTCGGGACCACCGGTGCGACCTCCCGCGCCAGACTGTCGCCCCGCCCCTCCGCACGGGCCCGTTCACCCATCCGCGGATACAGCTCCCGCACCATGGCGCCGCACGACCCCGACGGCGTCACGACCGCGTCGTACGCGGTCGAACCGAATACATCGGAGAAATGCCGGGCCAGCGGCTCCGCCTGATGTCGGTATCCGGTGTTGTAGTGCGCCTGCCCGCAACAGGTCTGCGCCATCGGGAAGTCGACGTCAACTCCCAGCCTGGTCAGCAATTTCACCACTGCCCGACCCGTCTCCGGATACAGCGTGTCGTTGACGCAGGTCAGGAACAGAGCGACACGCATCGCGGGTTCCTCCTAGTGGGTCATCGGATGGATGCAGCGTACGCGGGCACGGACCGCGGGGGAATCATCGGTCCGCGGGGGAGTCATCGGTCCTCGGGTCGCGACGGTCGCAGAGGCCGTTGGGGTGAGGGCTGTCGCCATACGGGCGGTACGGGCCGTGCAGGCGGTACAGGCCGCATAGGCAGTGGCGGCCGTAGGAGACGCTCCTCCGCCGCCTGCCAGCGGGCGGTGTCACCACGGGGTTCGTACCGCGTCGGCGGATGGCTGCGGGCCACCAGCGCACGCGCCTCGTCACGGTCCGCCAGAAGGCCGTGGGCCCGGGCCTGCACCAGGACGTTGCCGAGTGCGGACGCCTGTGTCCGTGCTCGGGCCCCGCGTGGCCCGACCGGTGACCACCGCGCGCGGGCCGCCGCTCCGCGGCCTCCGCCCCCTGACACCGCCCACGACCGCCCCGCCTCCCCGAGCCCGTCCGAAAGGGATCCACCATGTCGCCGTCCCCCGTGCAAGGAGGACGACAGCGCGAGGACCTCGGGCGCGAAGGCCGATCCGAACGCGGCCACCAAGTAGGACCTCACCGTCGCGTTCCTGCCCAAGCAGGTCAGCAACCCGTACTTCACCGTCGCCGACAAGGGCGGTGAGAAGGCACTGAAGCAGCTCGGATCGACGTACAAGGAGACCGGCCCCAACAGCGCCACGGACACCAGCGGACAGGTCGGCTACGTCAACACGCTCACCCAGCAGCAGGTCGACGCCATGGCCGTCTCCGCACAGGACCCCGGCGCCCTGTGCACCGCCCTCAGGCAGGCCATGACCTGCCGTGCGACAAGTGTGCTGGACTAGGGCCTACGTAGACACCGTTCCGCACCTCGCCAGGAGCCCCCGTGACCCGCTCGTACCGTCAGCCCGGAGTCGTACTCGCCGACCGCCGCTTCAGCGTGCCGCTCGACCACGACGACCCGACGGGGGAGCGGATCGAGATCTTCGCGCGCGAGGCGGTCTCGGCGTCGCGCGGCGGCGCGGACCGGCCGTGGCTGGTCTACCTCCAGGGCGGCCCGGGCTTCGGGGCCACCCGCTTCCACGGCGCGGAGTCGTGGCTCGCCCGCGCCCTCCAGGACTACCGCGTCCTGCTCGTCGACCAGCGCGGCACCGGCAGCTCCACGCCCGCCAACCGCCAGACGCTCCCGCTGCGCGGCGGCCCCCGCGAACAGGCCGGCTACCTCGCCCACTTCCGCGCGGACTCCATCGTCCGCGACTGCGAGGCGATCCGCCCCGAGGTGACCGGCGGCGCCCCCTGGACCGTCCTCGGGCAGAGCTTCGGCGGCTTCTGCGCCACCCACTACCTGTCGTCGGCGCCCGAAGGCCTCACCGCCGCCCTGATCACCGGCGGCCTGCCCACCCTCGACGGCCACGCCGACGACGTGTACCGCGCGGCCTACCCGCGCATGGAGCGCAAGACCGCCGCGCACTACGCCCGCTACCCCCAGGACGTCGAGCGCGCCCGCCGCGTCGCCGCCCACCTCGCCGAGCACGACACGGTCCTGGAGGGCGGCTACAAACTGACCGTCCCGGCCTTCCAGTCCCTCGGCATGCTGCTCGGCTCGGGCGACGGCAGCCACCGCCTGCACTACCTCCTGGAGGACGCCTTCGTGCCGACCCCCGCGGGACCCGCGCTCTCCGACGCCTTCCTCGACAGCATGCGGACGGTCCTCTCGTACGCCGGCAACCCGCTCTTCGCCGTCCTGCACGAGGCGATCTACGGCCAGGACGAGCGCCCCACCGCCTGGTCCGCCGAGCGGATGCGCGGCGAACACCCGCAGTTCGACCCCGAGAAGACCCTCGCGGGCGACGCCCCGCTGCTGTTCACCGGAGAAGCCGTGCAGCGCTGGATGTTCGACAGCGACCCGGCGCTGCGCCCCCTGCGCGAGACCGCCGAGCTCCTCGCCGAGCGCACCGACTGGCCGCGCCTGTACGACACCGGACGCCTCGCCGCGAACGAGGTGCCCGCGGCAGCCGCGATCTACCACGACGACCTCTACGTCGACACGGAGCACTCCCTGCGCACCGCCCGCACCATCCGGGGCCTGCGCACCTGGGTCACCGACGAGTTCGAGCACGACGGGCTGCGCGCGAGCGGGCCGCGGGTGCTCGACCGGCTGCTCGCGCTGGTGCGCGGCGAGGCGTGAGGGCCCGGCCCGTTGTCCGACCCCGGGGATAGGCTGGGAATCATGACCGAGCCGCAGAGTTCAGCCGCCCCCGCCGACCAGCTCACCCCCATGCCCGAGGACTGGCGGCGCGCGCTCGCCGTCGTCGCCCACCCGGACGATCTGGAGTACGGGTGCGCGGCGGCCATCGCGGGCTGGACCGACGGCGGCCGCGAGGTGGCGTACGTCCTGGCCACCCGCGGCGAGGCCGGCATCGACACCATCGACCCCGCCACCTGCGGGCCGCTGCGCGAGCGGGAGCAGCGCGCGAGCGCCGCCGTCGTCGGCGTCGACACCGTGGAGTTCCTCGACCACAAGGACGGCGTCGTCGAGTACGGGACGGCGCTGCGCCGCGACATCGCCGCCGCGATCCGCAGACACCGCCCCGAGCTGGTCATCACGCTCAACCACCGCGACACCTGGGGCGGCGTCGCCTGGAACACCCCCGACCACGTGGCCGTCGGCCGCGCCACCCTGGACGCCGCGGCGGACGCGGGCAACCGCTGGATCTTCCCAGAGCTCATCGAGGAGCAGGGCCTGGAGCCGTGGAACGGCGTGCGGTGGGTCGCCGTCGCTGGTTCCTCGACGCCCACGCACGCCGCGGACGCGTCGGCGGGGCTGGAGCGCTCGGTCGCCTCGCTCCTCGAACACCGCACGTACATCGAGGCGTTGACGGACGAGGACCCGGAGAAGTACTGCCGTACGTTCCTGACGGGCAACGCGCAGTCCCTGGCGTCGCGTTTCGGCGGCAAGCCCGCGGTGGCGTTCGAGGTCTTCAGCCGGTGAGTCTTCAGTCGTCGAGGTGATGCGCGTAACCTGCGCGCGTGATCGACACCATCGGCACGGACATCCCGGAGGGCGAGGAGCGGCTGCGCCTCGACGTCGAGGACGGGCTCGGCATCCTCACCCTCTGCCGGCCGCGCAAGCTCAACGCGTGGAGCTGGGAATCCACCCGCCAACTCGGCCTGTTCGCCGACCGGATCCGCTTCGACGGCTCCATCAGGGCGGTGCTGCTGCGCGCCGAGGGCCGGGCGTTCTGCGCGGGCATCGACATCACGGCGCCGGGCGGCGGGATCACCGGCCGCACCGGCGCCGAGCGCACCCACCACTACTACGAGGGGCTGCGCTGGGCCCACGAGCGCTTCCGCGCCTTCGCGCGGCTCCCGCAGCCGGTCGTCGCGGCCGTCCAGGGGTACTGCCTGGGCTTCGGCTTCGAACTCGCGCTCATGGCGGATGTGCGGATCGCGGCGGACGACGCGGTCTTCGCGCTGCCCGAGGCGGGCATCGGCGTCGCCGTGGACGCGGGCGGCGACCTGCGCATCGCCCGTGAGGCCGGCGCGGGGTGGGCGAAGCTGCTGGCCCTCACCGGCCGCCGGATCGACGCGTCCACCGCGGAACGTCTGCGCCTCCTCCAACAGGTCGTGCCTCTGGCGGAGTTGAGCACTACGGCCCGGAGCGTGGCGGCCGAGATCGCGGCGAACGCGCCGCTCGCCGTGCGGGGCATCAAGCGCGGCATCGACGCCTACACCGACGCGGGCATGGCGGAGGCGCTCGACCGCGTCGCGATGAACGCGGCGATCACGCTCACGTCGGAGGACTCCCGGGAGGGGTACAGGGCGAAGGCGGCGGGCCGGCCGGCGGCGTTCGAGGGGAAGTAGGGGAAGCAGAGGTCCGTTGACCGGCACCCGCGCCGCCGTCGAACGGCGCCCTCCCCATCTGCTCCCGCACCGTCACCACCCGCGACCCGACCAGCCCTCTGCGCTGCCAGTTCGCGCCGTCGACCACCAGCGTGTGGCCGGTGATGAAGCGGGCGTACGGGGAGGCCAAGAACGTGGCGGCCCAGCCCAGTTCCCGGGGCAGCCCGACACGGAGGGCGGGCTGGCGGGCGGCCAGTGATCCGGCGGGATCCAGGTTGCCGCGGATGTCGGCGGTCATGTCGTCGTGCGGCATCAGCCCCGGCACCAGCCCGTTGACCTGGATGCCGTACGGCCCCCACTCCACCGCGAGGGTCTCCACCAGGCTCTTCACCCCGGCCTTGGCCGCCGCGCTGTGCGCGAACCCGGGGCCGCCCGTCCACGCGTACGACGCCCCGATGTCGATGACCGAGCCGGGGGTGCCCGCGGCCAGGTGACGGCGGCCGAACTCGCGCGTCATCAGGAACGTGCCGGTGAGCGTGATGTCCACGACGGATCGCCAGGCGCCCGGCGACATGTCCTCGGCGGGTACGGGGAAGTTGGCGGCGGCGTTGTTCACCAGGACCCCCGGCATCCCGTAGGCCGCCCGCGCCGCGTCGAAGACCTCGGCGACACGATCGGCGTCCCGGATGTCGCAGACCGCCGTGGTCACGCGCCCGCCCAGCGCGGCCAGTTCGTCCCGCGCGGCCCTGAGCCGGTCCGCCTTGCGGCTCGCGATCACCAGGTCGGCGCCCAGCCGCGCGAACTCCGCGGCGACGGCCTTGCCGAGCCCCGTCCCGCCGCCCGTGACGAGGACGACCGTGCCGTCGTACGTGCCCGGTGGCAGCGCGGTGGCACCCAGCGGGGGAGGCGGAGGCAGTCCGGGCGGCCCGTCGGCCCCGCCCGCGGTGTCGTGGTGCGTCATGCGCGCATGGATACTCCGTCCGGGGCGAAACCTCCATCGACACGACAGGGGAGTTCAGTGGTGAACCGCATCGGGATCATCGGCGTGGGCGAGATCGGCCGGGCCATGGTGGACGGCTTGTGCGACGGTGTCCAGGAACCGCCGGAGATCCACCTCTCCCCGCGCGGGGCCCGAACGGCCGCCGAGCTGGCGAGCCGGTACCCCGGCGTACGGGTGTGCGCGGACAACCAGGAGGTCGCGGACCGCGCCGAGCTGGTGATCCTCGCCGTCCGCCCCCAGGACCGTACCGAGGCCCTCGAAGGACTGCGGGTCGGCGACGACAAGGTCGTGCTCAGCGTCATGGCGGGCGTCGGCGTCGACGAGGTGCGCGACCTGCTCGGCACCGCCGCCCCCGTGGTGCGCGCCATCCCGCTGCCCGCCGTGCGCGAACGCCGCTCCGTCACCGTGACCTTCCCGTCCCACCCGGCCGTCGACGCCCTCTTCGACGGGCTCGGCGGCGCGCTGCCGGTGGCGGACGAGGCGGACTTCGCCGTGTTCTCCACGCTGACGGGCACGTTGAGCGCGCACTACGCGTACCTGGCGACCCTCACCGACTGGGCCGCCCGGCAGGGCGTTCCCGCCGAGGAGGCCGACCGTTACGTCCGCGGCCTCTTCCAGGCCGTCGGACGGGCGCTGGGCGACGGGACGCGCTCGCCGAAGCAGCTGGCGGGCGACCACGAGACGCCCGGCGGAAGCAACGAGCGCATCCGCACCACGTGGTTCGACGGGGGCAACGCCGAGTCCCTCACCAAGGCACTCGACGCGCTCCTCGCCCACCTCCGGTAGCCACGACGCCGGCCACGGCTCACGGGGTCACGCGGTGTCCGCCTCGTCGGGCACCGCGTTGTCCGCCGGGGCGTCGCTGCGGCCGTAGTGGTGCGTCGTGAACATGTAGAGCAGGCCCGCGGCCACCACGACGCCGCCGCTCAGCAGCACGATCCAGTTGTCGTACCAGGGCGCTTCGGGCGTGCGGGGCCAGGCGATGTTGACGATGGCGAAGATCCCGTACGCGAGCGCCCCGAAGTTGACCAGCAGACCCCATCGCCCGAGCCGGTACTCGCCGCTCGGCTTCCACCCCTTCAGACGGGCTCGCAGCGCGGCGAGGACGACCATCTGGAAGGCCGCGTAGATGCCGAGGATCGCGAAGGACACGATCTTCGTGAGGGCGTCCTCCGAGATGAGCGAACCGACGGCGATGAGCGCGGGCACGACCGCCGCGATGAGCAGCGCGTACGGCGGGACCGCGCGCGCCGACGAGAACTTCCGCAGCAGCCGGTGGCCGATGATCATCTCGTCCCGTGCGTACGAGTAGATGAGTCGTCCGGCGGCGGCCTGCAGACTGATCGTGCAGGACAGGAAGGAGATGAGGACGACGGCCATGACCGTGCGCGCACCCGCCTCGCCGAGGGCGTCGAAGAGCACCCTGACCACCGGGTCGGTGTCCTCGCCCGAGATCACGGCCCGGTAGTCGACGACGGCGAGGAGCAGCGTCAGACAGGTGAACGTCGCCGCCGCCCCGCCGACGTAGATGGTGCGGCGCATCGCCTTCGGGATGACCTTGCCGGGGTGCTTGACCTCCTCGGCGACGTCTCCGCACGCCTCGAAGCCGTAGTACTGGTAGAAGCCGATGATCGCGGCGCCGAGGAAGACGGGCAGGTAGGAGCTGTCACCGGCCGCGCCGTAGTCGTCGAAGAGGACGCCGAGGCCGTGGAAGCGGTGCGTGGTCAGCAGGATGATGCCGACGACGAGCGCGCCGAGCAGCTCCGCGCTGAACCCGATGAGCGCCGCCCATGAAAGCGCCTTCGTACCCGCGTAGTTGATGAGCACGGAGATCACGATCAGCGCGATCGTGCACAGCACGGTGGTGTGCACGGTGGGTTTGAAGCCGAGCAGGATCGCGATGTAGGGCCCCGCGCCGTACGCGACGCTGGTGATGGTGACGAGCAGCGCCCACATGTAGACCCAGCCGGTCATCCACGCCCAGCGCACGCCCCACAGCCGCCGCGCCCACGGATAGACGCCGCCCGCGACCGGGTACTGCGCGACGACCTCGCCGAAGACGAGGGCGACGAGGAACTGCCCGCACCCCGCCATGACGAACGCCCAGATCATCGGCGGGCCACCGTCGGCGAGGGCCGTGCCGAAGAGGGTGTACGTGCTCACGACGGGGGAGAGGTAGGTGAAACCGAGGGCGAAGTTCGCCCACGGGCCCATCTCCTTGCGGAACTCCGAGTTCTCCTCGCCGGGAGCCGTGTCCGTGCCCGAGTCCTTGCCCGTGCCCGCGTTCGCGGTGCCGTCCGGGGTATCCGCGGTGCTCACTGATCGGCCCCTTCCGTGCCGGCGGCCCCGGGGGCGGGCCTCGCCATGATGAGGTCCGCGGCGCGTTCGGCGGCGAGGAGCACCGTGACCATGGGGTTGATGGTCGGCATGGTCGGGAAGATGGACGCGTCGACGATGCGGAGACCGTCGTGTCCGCGCAGGCGCAGCTGCGGGTCGACCACGGCCATCGGGTCGTCCTCCGCGCCCATCCGGCAGGTTCCCGCCGGATGGTAGACGGTGTGCGCGGCCCGCCGCCCGTACTCCGAGAGGTCGGCGTCCGACTGCACGTCCGGCCCCGGGGCGACCTCGCGCAGCAGCCAGTCGCTGAGCGGAGCGGTGGCGGCGACCTCGCGCGCGATGCGCAGACCGTCGACGATCGTCCGCTCGTCGTGCCCCTCCGGATCCGTGAAGTAGCGGAAGTCCAGGGCCGGTTTGACGGACGGGTCGGCGCTGCGCAGCCACATGCGGCCGACGGAGCGGGCCCGCGGCACGTTCGGCGTCATGCAGACCCCGTGCTCGGGAACGGGATAGCCGAGGCGTTCCGTGTTGACGGTGAACGGCACTTGGTAGAAGTGGAACATCAGGTCGGGGCGCGGCCCGCCCGCCGCGTCGCGGCGCAGGAAGAGACCGGCGTCGGAGTCCATGGCCGAGTTGGGCGGCAGCGGTCCGCTCGTCTCCCACACCATCACCGACTCGGGGTGGTCGAGGAGGTTCTCGCCGATCCCCGGCAGATCCGCGCCGACCTCGATGCCGAGGTCGCGCAGCTGGTCGGCGGGGCCGATGCCGGAGAGCATCAGGAGCCGGGGCGTGTCGATGGCGCCCGCGCAGAGCAGGACCTCGGCCTCCGCCTCCAGGATCGACACCGAGCCGTCGGGGTTGCGGACCTGCACGCGGGTGAAGCGGCCCTCTTCGTCGCGCAGCAGCCGGTACGCCCATGTCTCCAGGCGGAGCGTCAGGTTCGGGCGGTCCATGACGGGGTGCAGGTACGCGACCGACGCGGAGGAACGGTTGTTGGTCTGCGGGTCGTACGCGAGGGAGAAGAACCCCGCGCCGTCGGTGAACGGACGGGCGTTGAAGTCCTCGACGACCGGGACGCCGAGCCGGCTGGTCGCCGCCGTCACGAAGTCCTGGGCGATCGGGTTACGGTCGGCGGCGCCGACCGGCACGATCGTGTTCTGCAGCCGCGACCGGTACGGCAGGATCGTGTCGGGCCCCCATCCTTCGCAGCCGCTCGCCACCCACTCGTCGAGGTCCTCGGGGAACGGCAGGAAGCTGATCAGGGTGTTGTGCGAGGAGCAGCCGCCGAGCACGCGGGCCCGGGAGTGCAGGATGTGGGAGTTGCCGCGCGGCTGCTCCTCGGTGGTGTAGCCGTAGTCGAACTCGCCGCCGAGCAGGTTGATCCAGTTGCGGAGCTTCAGGATCCGGTCGTCGCCGACGTCGCTGGGCCCGCCCTCCACCACGCAGACCCGGGACGCCGGGTCCTCGCTCAGCCGGGCGGCCAGTACGGACCCCGCCGTACCGCCGCCGATGATCAGGTAGTCGTAAGTCGTCGTCTCGTCGGCCATGCCGCTGCCTTCCCTGTCGTCCGTGCTCGTCCGTGTGGAGCGCCGAGCCCGTTCAGCCCTTGAACCAGCCGGAGGGGCCCGGCCTGAGGTTCTGGTAGATGTGCTTGGCCTCCTGGTACTCGCGCAGGCCCGTCGGCCCGAGCTCCCGGCCGAAACCGGACATGCCGAAGCCGCCCCACTCCGCCTGCGGGACGTAGGGGTGGAAGTCGTTGATCCAGACCGTGCCGTGCCGCAGCCGGGCGGCGACCCGCTGGGCGCGGCTCGCGTCGTTCGTCCAGATGCCGCCCGCCAGGCCGTACCGGGTGTCGTTGGCCAGCTCGACGGCCTCGTCCTCGGAGCGGAAGCGCTCCACCGTGACGACCGGGCCGAAGACCTCCTCCTGCACGATGCGCATGGAGCGGTCGCAGTCGGCGTAGATCGTGGGCAGCAGGAAGTAGCCGCGCGACAGCTCGGGCGCGTCGGGCCTGCGGCCGCCGCACACCAGCCGCGCGCCTTCCTCGCGGGCCACCTCCAGATAGCCCTCGACCTTCTCCCGGTGCTCCGCCGAGCTCAGCGGACCGCTCTCGGTCTCCGGGTCGAGCCCGTTGCCCAGCCGGATGGTCTGCGCACGGGCGGCGAGCCGCTCCACGAACCGGTCGTGCAGGGAGTCCTCGACGAGCAGCCGGGAGCCCGCCGAGCAGACCTGACCGGAGTGCAGGAACGATGCTTCCAGCGCGTGGTCGACGGCCGCTTCGAAGTCGCAGTCGGCGAAGACCACGTTGGGGTTCTTGCCGCCGAGCTCCAGGGCGAGGTTCTTCACGCCCGGCGCGCACGCCTCCATGATCCGGCGCCCGGTCGCCAGACCGCCGGTGAAGGAGACCAGGTCCACCTCGGAGTGCGCGGACATGGCCGCGCCCACGGTGCTGCCCGGGCCGAGCACCAGGTTCGCGACCCCGGCGGGCGCGCCCGCCTCGGCGATCAGCTTGATCATGTGGATGGTGGAGAGCGGCGTGGTCTCACTGGGTTTGAGGACGAAGGTGTTGCCCGCGACCAGGGCGGGGGCGACCTTCCAGGAGGCCTGCAGCAGCGGATAGTTCCAGGGCGCGATCAGGGCGCAGACCCCGATGGGGTGGTACGTGACCCGGCTCAGCACGTCGGGGCCGACGTCCACGACCCGGCCGCCGTCCTTGTCCGCGATCTCGGCGAAGTAGCGGAACGCGTTCGAGACGTCCTCGACGTCGATCCGGGCCTCGGCGAGCGTCTTGCCCGTGTCCAGGGACTCGACGTGGGCGATCTCCTCCTGGTCCCGCAGCAGGAACCGCGACACCTTCAAAAGCACGTCCGCGCGCTCCCGGGTCGGCGCGTCCGACCAGTCGCCGCGGTCGAAGGCCCGCCGCGCGGCCCGCACGGCGAGGTCGACGTCCGCCTCTCCGGCGTCGTCGACCTGCTGCACCACGGACGCGTCGAACGGATTGATCACATCCCGCCGCGCCCCTTCGACGGCCCCCGTCCACTCCCCGTCGACGAACAGTTCCGGCATCGTGCGCTCCCTCGCTCTGGTCCCTGTCCGGTGCCGAAGCCGCCACCGGCACGCACACCGGCACCAACATCGTCCGAGCGGCGCGCACGGGCCGCGGGGACGCACCGACGGGAGGAGGGTTGGGGGCAGATGTGACCTGGTTGGGCTAGGGACCGGCCGGGGTGCCGGGACGGACGGGGCAGTCACGGGCACCGCGTCGCAAACCCGGCCGAGGCGCCTGCGGCTCCGTCGGACAGCGGTGCGAGAATCCCGCAATGGTCAACACGGAAACGGTCAGCGCAGAAGAGCCCGCCCGCACCGCCCTCGTTCCCGCCGGGCCCCAACTTCGGCCTGTGGTCGAGCGGTTGGCCCAGCTCTACCGGCACGACATGTCGGAGTTCATCGGGTACCTGCCCTCGCCCGACGGGACGTACGACTTCGGCAAGCTGCCGCTGTTCTTCGACGAGCCGGGGCGGTCGGCCCTGCTCATCCAGTACGGGTCGGTGCCCGCCGGTTTCGTGCTGACCCGCCCGATGTCCGAGGGCGCGACCTCGATCTCCGCGTTCTTCGTCGTACGGGCACTGCGCCGACGCGGTGTCGGCCGGGAGGCCGCCCTTCAGCTGCTGCGCTCCCGGCCGGGCGCGTGGGCCATCGCGTTCCAGCCCGCCAACGCGGGGGCCGCCCGGTTCTGGCGCGGGGTCGCGACGGAGGCGGTGGGATCCGACTGGTGCGAGGAGTCGCGGCCCGTCCCCGCCTCCGTGGCCGGGAACGTGCCGGACGACCAGTGGATCCTGCTGGACACGAGCCCGCCGCGGCCCGGGCCTGCCGCACCGGCCGCGTCCTAGTCCGCGGCGAGTTCGTGGATGCGGGCGCCGGCCGACACACGCGCCACCTCCGCCTCCAGGCGAGGCGAGAAGACTCCCGCGCGGCGCCGGGCCACTTCCACGTCGAGGTCCGCCATGACGAGCTCGGCGTTGATCGTGGAGCCGGCCCGGTAGCCCGCGCTCGCGGCGTTGATCACCTGCTCCATGGGGCTCGCGGCGTTGCCCACCGCCCAGACGCCGGGAACGCTCGTGCGGCCGGTCTCGTCCACCTTCGGGTACGGGCCGAACGGGGTGTCCTGGTGCTCGGCGCCGAGGTCGGTCAGGAGACCGCCGCGGGCCACCGGCCTCGCGGCGACGAACAGCACCGAGCGGGGGAAGACCCGGCCGTCGGCGAGCCGCACGCCCGCCAGCCGGTCGTCCTCGACCGCGAGGCCCGCGACCTCTCCCTCCACGACCTGGACCCCCGCGGCCGCCAGGCGCTCCCACTCCTCGTCCGGCAGGTCCCGCACGGTGTGCAGGAACAGGGTCACGTCCTTGGACCACTGGGTGACGAGCAGCGCCTGGTGACTGGTGAAGGGCTCGGACGCCAGGACGCCGAAGGGTTCGTCCCGCACCTCCCAGCCGTGGCAGTACGGGCAGTGCAGCACGTCACGGCCCCAGCGCTCGGCGACACCCGGCACGTCGGGGAGTTCGTCGACCAGGCCCGTCGCCATGACGACCCGGCGTGCGTGCACGCCCCCGCCCTCCGCCAGCGCGATCCCGAACTCCCCGGCGCCGTCCGGCCGCACGGCCGACACGCGGTCGCGCACGACCTCCACCCCGTACCGCGCCAGCTCCCGCCGTCCCTCGGCGAGGAACTCGGCGGGCGGCATGCCGTCCCGCGACAGGTAACCCTGCATGTGCGCGGCGGGCGCGTTGCGCGGCTCGCCCGCGTCGACGACGAGGACCCGTCGGCGTGAGCGGCCCAGCACGAGGCCGGCGCTCAGCCCCGCCGTTCCCCCGCCGACGACCACCACGTCGTACGCCTGCCCGTTCCTCATCTCGTTCCGCCTGTCCTGAGCGTTCTCGGTCATCGCGACCACCTCCACTCGCACCATGCCCCCAGTCGTGCGGTATCGACAAGCAGCCTTGCTGATACCGCAAGAAGTGTCATGATGGTCGGCATGAGTGAAAAGCGCGCCGGGCACGGCCGGGAAGGCGACACCGGGGAACCGGAAGCCATGGATCAGGTCCTCACCGAGGTGGGCCCCAGGCTCCGCCGCATCCGCAAGGAGCGCGGCGCCACCCTCGCCGGCCTCTCCGCGGCCACCGGTATCTCCGTCAGCACCCTGTCCCGCCTGGAGTCCGGGCATCGCAAGCCCAGCCTCGAACTGCTCCTGCCGATCGCCCGCGCCCATCAGGTGCCCCTGGATGAGCTGGTCGGCGCCCCGCCGGTCGGCGACCCGCGCGTGCGGGCCAAGCCGATCGTCCGGCACGGGCGCACCATGCTGCCGCTCACCCGACAGCCCGGCGGCCTCCAGGCGTACAAGGTGGTCGAGCCGGCCCGCACCTCGCCCGCTCCGGACCCGCAGACGCACGAGGGGTACGAGTGGCTGTACGTGCTCTCGGGCAGGCTGCGCCTGATCCTCGGCGACCACGACGTGGTGCTCGGGCCGGGGGAGGCGGCGGAGTTCGACACCCGGGTCCCGCACTGGTTCGGGGCGACGAGCGAGGGGGGTGCGGAGTTCATCAGCCTCTTCGGGCCGCAGGGGGAGCGGATGCACGTACGGGCCCGGCCCACCCGCAAGGGTGAGGCGGACTGAAAGGGGCGCGGGAGGGTGCCACGGGGCTGTTCCCTTGGGGGCAAGCGACCGCTTAGTATGCGGACGAGCATGGTCTACGACAGCCCCGTGGAGGCCCCGCATGCAGGCATGGCAAGTGCACGAGAACGGCGAGCCGGGCGAGGTGATGCGTCTCGCCGAGGTGGAACGCCCTCCGCTCGACGAGGGGCAGGTGCTGCTGAAGGTCCGCGCCGCGAACATCAACTTCCCGGACGCGCTGCTCTGCCGGGGGCAGTACCAGGTCAGGCCGCCGCTGCCGTTCACGCCGGGTGTGGAGATCTGCGGTGAGACGATGGGCGGGGAGCGCGTGATCGCCAACTCCGTGCTGCCGTACGGAGGTCTCGCCGAGTACGCCGTCGCGGACGCGGCCGGGCTGCTGCCCGCCCCCGACGCGCTCGACGACGCGGAGGCCGCCGCGCTCCACATCGGCTACCAGACCGGCTGGTTCGCCCTGCACCGCCGCGCGCACCTCCAGGAGGGCGAGACGCTGCTCGTGCACGCGGCCGCCGGTGGTGTGGGCAGCGCCGCGGTGCAGCTCGGCAAGGCGGCGGGCGCCAAGGTCATCGGCGTCGTCGGCGGCGAGGAGAAGGCGCGGGTCGCGCGCGAGCTGGGCTGCGACCTCGTCCTCGACCGGCGCTCGGACGATGTGATCGGCGCCGTCAAGGAAGCGACCGGCGGACGCGGCGCCGACGTGATCTACGACCCCGTGGGCGGCGACGCCTACACGAAGTCCGCGAAGTGCGTGGCCTTCGAGGGCCGCATCGTCGTCATCGGTTTCGCCAGCGGCTCCATCCCGACCCCCGCGCTCAACCACGCCCTCGTGAAGAACTACTCGATCGTGGGCCTGCACTGGGGCCTGTACAAGACCAAGGACCCGCGCTCCATCCTGCGCTGCCACGAGGAGCTCACCGAACTCGCCGCCAAGGGCGCCATCAAGCCGCTGGTGAGCGAGCGCGTGCCGATGGCCGACGGGGCGTCCGCCGTGCAGCGCGTCGCCGACGGCGTCACCACCGGCCGCGTGGTCGTCCTGCCGCACGGTGGTGCCGCATGATCGACGCCGACGGACTCCGTACCCGTACACGCGCGTTGCTCGCGGCGCACCCGCCCGCCACCACGGACCGCGCCGACTTCCTCAAGGCCCGCTTCGACGCCGGACTCGCCTGGGTGCACTACCCCGAGGGCCTCGGCGGCCTCGGCGCGCCCCGCTCCCTCCAGGCCGTCGTGGACGCCGAACTGGAGGCCGCAGGCGCACCCGACAACGACCCCCGCCGCATCGGCATCGGCCTCGGCATGGCCGCGCCGACCGTTCTAGGCTTCGGCACCGAGGAGCAGAAGCAGCGCTTCCTGCGCCCGCTGTGGACCGGTGACGAGGTGTGGTGCCAGCTCTTCAGCGAGCCGGGCGCGGGTTCCGACCTCGCGGCGCTCGGCACGCGCGCCGTCCGCGACGGGGAGAACGGCGACTGGGTGGTGAACGGCCAGAAGGTGTGGACGTCCAGCGCCCACACCGCGCGCTGGGCCATCCTCATCGCCCGCACCGATCCGGACCTGCCCAAGCACCGCGGCATCACGTACTTCGTGTGCGACATGACCGACCCCGGCGTCGAGGTGCGGCCGCTGCGCCAGATCACCGGCGAGGCGGAGTTCAACGAGGTGTTCCTCACCGACGTGCGCATTCCCGACGCGCACCGGCTCGGCGAGGTCGGCGACGGCTGGAAGGTCGCCCAGACCACCCTCATGAACGAGCGCGTCTCCATCGGCGGCATGCGCATCCCGCGCGAGGGCGGCATGATCGGCCCCGTCGCCAAGGCCTGGCGCGACCGCCCCGACCTGCGCACCCACGACCTCCACCAGCGCCTCATGAAGCTCTGGGTCGACGCGGAGGTCGCCAGGCTCACCGGCGAGCGGCTGCGCCAGCAGCTCGTCGCGGGGCAGCCGGGCCCCGAGGGCTCCGGCATGAAGCTGGGCTTCGCCCGCCTCAACCAGGAGATCAGCGGCCTGGAAGTGGAACTCCTCGGCGAGGAGGGGCTGTTGTACGACGACTGGACGATGCGCAGGCCCGAGCTCGTCGACTTCACGGGCCGCGACGCGGGCTATCGCTACCTGCGGTCCAAGGGCAACAGCATCGAGGGCGGGACCAGCGAGGTCCTGCTGAACATCGTCGCCGAGCGCGTCCTCGGCCTGCCCGCCGAGCCGCGCACCGACAAGGACGTAGCCTGGAAGGACCTCGCGCGATGAGCGACCTGCTGTACTCCGAAGAGGAAGAGGCGCTGCGCTCGGCCGTGCGGGGCCTGCTCGCCGACCGGTGCGACGCCGCCACCGTCCTCGCCCGCGCCGAGTCCCCGGCCGCCGACGGACCGCACGACCGCGAACTGTGGAAGGCGCTCACCGAAGGCATGGGTCTCGCCGGGCTCCTCGTCCCGGAGGAGCTGGGCGGTCAGGGCGCCACGCATCGCGAAGCGGCCGTCGTCCTGGAGGAGTTGGGCCGCGCGGTCGCGCCCGTGCCCTACCTCACCAGTGCCGTCGTCGCCACCGAGACGCTGCTCGCCTGTACGGGGAGCGAGGCCACCGAACTGCTCGCGGCGCTCGCCGCCGGGCGCACGGTGGCCGCGCTCGCGGTGGGTCTCGCGGCCGCCCCAGGGGCCGCCTTCCCGGGCGTACGTCACGTAGAGGGTGCCCTGCACGGCGAGTCGACCGGCATCGCGGACGCGGCCGGCGCCGACATCCTGCTCGTCCCCGCCGACGACGGCGCGCTCCACGCCGTCCACACGGCGCAGGACGGTGTCACCGTCACCCCGCGGACCTCCCTTGACCTCACCCGGCCCCTCGCCACCGTGACGTTCGAGGGCGCCGCGGCGCGCGAGCTCACCCGGGACGCCGCCCCGGCGGTACGGCGCGGCCTGCGGGCCGGTGCCGCGCTGCTCGCCTCGGAACAGCTCGGGGTCGCCGAGTGGTGCCTGACGGAGACCGTCGGGTACACGAAGGAGCGCAACCAGTTCAACCGGCCCGTGGGCTCATTCCAGGCGCTCAAGCACCGCCTCGCGGAGCTGTGGCTGGAGGTCGTGAACACCCGCGCCGCGGCGCGCAACGCCGCCGACGCGCTCGCCACGGAGAGCGCCGACGCGGACGTGGCGACCGCGCTCGCCCAGGCGTACGCCGCCCCCGTGGCGGTGCACGCCGCCGAGGAGGCGCTGCAACTGCACGGCGGCATCGGCATGACCTGGGAGCACCCCGTCCACCTGTACCTGAAGCGCGCCAAGGCGGACTCGATCGCCTACGGCACGGCGGGCCGGCACCGTGCGGCGCTGGCGGAGCTGGTTGATCTCAGGGCCCCCTGAGCCCCGACACGTCAGGGCCCCCGAGCCCCGACACCCCACCCCCGTATTTTTGATGCAGCCCGCACCTACCAGGTGCGGGCTGCGCGTTTTACGCCGTCATTACGTAGGGCATAATTGCGAGCCGTTCGCAACAACGGTTGATCTTCAGTAGGGGTGTGGAGCATGAGGGCCCGATCGATACGGGGCGCAGGCGCGACGGCGACGGCGGCCGCGATAGCGGTCGCCGCCTCCGCGTGCTCGGCGCCGGGCGACGGCGGCAGCGACGCGAAGGACTCCGCGGTCGTCGGCATCGCCTACGAACCCGAGACCCTCAGCCCGCTCCTCGGCTACGGCAAGGACGGCAACTCGAAGATCTTCGACGGCCTGCTCACGCACGACGCCGACATGAAGCTCAAGCCGGCCCTCGCGGCCGAGCTGCCCGAGGTCGCCGACGACGGCAAGACCTACACGTACAAGCTGCGCAAGGGCGTCAAGTTCAGCGACGGCAAGCCCTTCTCCGCCAAGGACGTCGTCTTCACGTACGAGACGATCCTCGACAAGAAGACGAACAACGCCTCCAAGACCGAGCTGGACGCCGTCAGGAGCGTCGAGGCCAAGGACGCCGACACCGTCGTCTTCCACCTCAAGTACCCCTACGCGCCGTTCGCCGAGCGCACCGTCCTGCCCATCGCCCCCGAGCACGTCGCGGGCAAGCAGGACGTGAACACCGGCACCTTCACCACCAAGCCGGTCGGCACAGGACCGTACAAGCTGGTCAAGTGGTCCAAGGGCGAGAAGCTGACCTTCAAGGCCAACCCCGACTACTGGGGCGGCGCGCCGAAGGTCAAGAACTTCACCATGGCGATCATCAAGGACGACGACATCCGCGCCACCCGGCTCGACGCCGGTGAGCTCGACGGCGCGATCCTGCCGCCCAACCTCGCCAAGAAGTACAAGAGCGACGACGCCAAGAACACCTACGCCGCCAAGACCTTCGACTACCGCGTGGTGACCCTGCCCACCGGCAACGAGGTCACGGGCGACACCGACATCCGCCGCGCCCTCGACACCGGCGTGAACCGCAAGGCCATGGTCGACTCGATCCTGTACGGCGAGGGCAAGGAGGCCTACGGGCCCGTCCCGACCGACAGCCCCTGGTTCACCAAGGGCACCGAGCGCAAGTTCGACGCCGACAAGGCGAAGAAGATCCTCGACGACGCCGGATGGAAGCCGGGCAAGGACGGCATCCGCGAGAAGGACGGCGTCCAGGCGAAGTTCCCGCTCTGGTACCTCTCCGGCGACAAGCTCCGCCAGGACCACGCCCTCGCCTACGCCTCCGACGCCAAGAAGATCGGCGTCAAGGTGGAGGTGCAGTCCGGCACGTGGGAGGTCATCGAGCCCCGCATGCCCAAGGACGCGGTCCTCGCCGGCGGCGGCTCCCCGGCGGACCCCGACTTCGACCAGTACACGCTCCTGAAGTCCTCCCTCGCCGGTGACGGCTTCAACAACATGGCGCACTACGACAACCCCAAGGTCGACAAGGCCCTGGAGGAAGCCCGCAAGAGCGGCGACCACGCCAAGCGCCAGGCCGCGTACGACACCATCCAGCGCGAGCTCGTGAAGAACCCCGGCTACACGTTCCTCACCCACATCGACCACCTCTACGTCGTCGACAAGAAGTTCGGCGACCTGACCACCCAGGTCGAGCCGCACGACCACGGACTGGCCTCCGGCCCCTGGTGGAACGTCGAGGACTGGCAGCCGAAGAAGTGACACCGGCACCGGCGATATCCAAGACCCCGAGGGAGGCGACGCGCCGTCGCCTCCCCTGGGGGCCGATGGCGCGCCTCGTGGGCCGGCGGGCCCTGTTCGCCGTCCCCGTGCTGCTGGTCGTCACCTTCGGGGTCTTCGCCGTCGCCGCCGCGTCGCCCTTCGACCCCGTCAAGGCGTACGCGGGCACGGCAGGGCTCACCGCCTCGCAGGAGAACCTCGACCAGCTGCGCGCCAACCTCGGCGTCGACCGGCCGCTGGCCGCTCGCTGGTGGGACTGGCTGACCTCGGCGCTCACCGGTGACTTCGGGGACTCCAGCACCCTCAGGCAGCCCGTCGCGGACGCCATCGGCGAACGCATCGGCTGGTCCGTGCTGCTCGCCGCGACCGCGTTCGTCGTCGCCATCCTGCTCGGCACCGCGCTCGGTGTGCTCGCCGCGCGCAGGCCCGGCGGCTGGCTCGACCGCGCCGTGACGTCCCTCGCGTACACCCTCGAAGCCGCCCCGCCCTTCTGGCTCGGCCTGCTCGCCGTCTGGCTGTTCGCGCTGAAACTGGGCGTCCTGCCCTCCGGCGGACTGACCGACACGGCCAGCTCGACCGTGACGGCCGGACAGGTCGCGAGCCACCTGGTGCTGCCCGCCGCCGTGCTCGCGATCTCGCAGCTGCCGTGGTTCGTCCTGTACGTGCGTCAGGGGGTCGGCGACGCCCTCGGCGACGACCCCGTGCGCGGGGCACGCGCGCGTGGCCTCGCCGAACGGACCGTGCTCCTCGGCCACGCGCTGCGCTCCGGCATGCTGCCCGTCCTCACGCTCATCGGCTCGCGCGTGCCCGAACTCATCACCGGAGCGCTCCTGGTGGAGACCGTCTTCAGCTGGCCCGGCATCGCCGCGGCCACCGTGCAGGCCGCGACCTCCGTGGACTTCCCGCTGCTGGCCGCGCTGACCGCGCTCGCCACCGTCGCGGTCCTCCTGGGCAACCTCGTGGCCGACCTCCTGTACGGCCTCGCCGATCCGAGGGTGGGATTCGATGGCTGAGACGACCGAGATGACCGGGACGGCTGAGAACGCCGACATCGTGTGGCGCGACCGGGGCGGTGCGCGCCGCTCCACGCGCGCGTGGCGGGTGCGCACCTCCGCGGTGCTCGTCGCCGCGGTCGTCCTCGCCGTCCTCCTCGTACCCCCGCTCGTCCACCTCGACGAGCAGGCCGTCGACCTCGCGTCGAAGCTGCGGCCGCCGTCGCTCGCGCACCCCTTCGGCACCGACGACGTGGGCCGCGACCTGCTGCTGCGCTGCGTGTACGGGCTTCGGGTCTCGCTCCTCGTCGGTGTCGTCGCGGCGGTCGTCGCCACCGTCATCGGCACGGCGGTGGGCGCGCTGGCCGCCGCCTCCGGAGGCTGGGTGGACCGCCTGGTCATGCGGCTCGTCGACGTCTTCGCGTCCGTGCCGCACCTGCTGCTCGGCATCTTCATCGTCGCGATGTTCCGGCCCGGCGTCTGGCCTGTCGTCGTGTCCGTGGCGCTCACGCACTGGCTGTCCACCGCCCGCATCGTGCGCGCCGAGGTCCTGTCGCTGCGCTCGCGGCCCTACGTCGACGCGGCGATCTCCGGCGGCGCCTCGCGGCTGCGCGTCGCCGTGCGGCACCTGCTGCCCGGCGTCCTGCCGCAGGCCGGACTCGCCGCCGTCCTGATGGTGCCGCACGCCATCTGGCACGAGTCCGCGCTGTCCTTCCTGGGCCTCGGCCTCCCTTCCCACCAGGCGAGCCTCGGCACGCTCGTGCAGAGCGCCCGCGGCTCGCTCCTCGCGGGCGACTGGTGGCCGACGCTGTTCCCCGGCCTGTTCATCATCGTGCCCACCCTGGCGATCGCGGGCCTCGCGGGCGCCTGGCGTGAACGGATCAACCCCCGGCGCCGATCGGAGCTCATGCTGTGACGGTCCCCGTCCTTTCCGTGAACGGACTCTCCGTACGCTTCCGCATGCGCGGCGGCACCCACGTCTCCGCCGTCACCGACGCCACCTTCGACCTCGCGGCGGGGGAGTGCCTCGCCCTGGTCGGCGAGAGCGGCTGCGGCAAGTCCGTGCTCGCCTCGGCGCTGCTCGGCCTGCTCCCGGAGAACGCGCGGACTGCCGGGTCCGCGCTGATCGCGGACCGGGACGGCGCGGCCCCCGTCGACCTGCTCACCGCCGACGAGCGCACGCTGGCCCGCACCGTGCGCGGGCGCCGCGTCGGCCTCGTACCGCAGAGCCCCGCCGCCCACCTGACGCCCGTGCGCACCGTCCGCTCCCAACTGGAGGAGACCCTCCGCGAACTCACGGGCGTACGGAAGCCGCAGCTCAGGTCAGCCGCCGAAGCGGCCGCCGAACGCGCCGCGTTCCCCCTGGGCCACCTCGACCGCTACCCGCACGAACTGTCCGGCGGCCTCGCCCAGCGCGCCGCCACCGCGCTCGCCCTCATCGGCGACGCGCCGCTCCTCCTCGCCGACGAGCCCACCACGGGCCTCGACCGCGACCTGGTCGACCGCACCGTCGACGAGCTGCGCCGGCACGTCGGGGACGACCGCGCGCTGCTCCTCATCACTCACGACCTCGCGGCCGCCGAGCGCATCGCCGACCGGGTCGCCGTGATGTACGCGAGCCGTATCGTCGAAGTCGCCGACGCGGACGCGTTCTTCGGCGCGCCCGGCCCCCGGCACCCGTACGCCCGCGGCCTGCTGAACGCCCTGCCGGAGCGCGCCTTCACCCCCGTCCCCGGCATGCCGCCCGAACTCTCCGCGCTTCCCGAGGGATGCGCCTTCGCGGCGCGCTGCGACCGGGCCGACGACGCGTGCGGCACGCTGCCCGCGCTCGGCGACGGCGCCGCCTGCCACCATCCCCACGCGGACGTGCTGGAGGCGCCCCGTGCTTGAACTGCGCTCCATCACCGCCGGCTACGACCGCCGCGCCCCCGTCGTCCGCGACGTGAGCCTCACCCTCGCGCCCGGCGAATCCGTCGGCCTCCTCGGCCCCAGCGGCTGCGGCAAGTCGACGCTCGCGCGGGTCGCCGCGCTCCTGCACCGCCCCGACGCCGGACAGGTCGTCATCGACGGCACGACCGCCCGCGGCTGGCGCCACCGCGCACCCCGCGAGCAGCGCACCGCCTTCGGTGTCGTCTTCCAGCAACCGCGACTCTCCGCCGACCCCCGCCTGACCCTCACCGCCCTGATCGCGGAACCCCTGCGCGCCGTCGGGCGCGGCGCCGAAGCGGCCACCGCGGTCCCCGAACTGGCCGCCCGTGTCGGCCTCGGCACGGACCTCCTGGGCCGCCGCCCGCACGAGGTCAGCGACGGCCAGCTCCAACGGGCCTGCCTGGCCCGTGCCCTGGTGCTCCGCCCCCGCTGGCTGATCTGCGACGAGATGACGGCGATGCTCGACGCGTCGACGACGGCGGCCCTCGTCCATGTCGTGGAGGAGTACCGCACCGAACACGACGCCGGCCTCCTCGCCGTCGGCCACGACCGCGTACTCCTGGAGCGCTGGTGCGACCGCACGGCGCACTGGGACGAACTGGCGGGCCGGACTCCTCGCTGAGGCCTCAGCCCCGCGGCACGACCCGCACGTCCGTGCCGCCCCGGCGGATCCGGCCCACCTCGTCCTGCGCGAGACCGTCGTCCACCACCAGCAGGTCGAAGTCCGTGAGCGGTGCCAGGGCGTAGAGGCCGTCGCGGGTGAACTTCGTGTGGTCGGCGAGCAGGACCCGGCGCGTGGCCGCCGCCATCATGGCGCGCTTGACCTGCACGGTCTCCGGTGACGTGTGGTAGCAGCGGCCGCGCGTCACCGCCGTCGTCGACATGAAGAGGACGTCCGCGCGGAACGCCTCCACGCTGTCCGCGGTGTGCAGGCCCATGAAGGCGTCGTACGCCGGGAAGTAGCTGCCGCCGAGCGCGATCAGGGAGACGCCGGGCTCCTTGGCGAGCGCCGTGATCGCGGGCAGCGAGTTGGTGATGACCGTCAGCGGCGTGCGCTCGGTGAGCAGTCGCGTGAGATGCAGACAGGTTGTGCTGTCGTCGAGCAGGACCGTCTGGCCCGGCACCAGCTCGCGTGCGGCCGCGCGGGCCAGCTGCTGTTTCGTCTGTGCCATCGTCGACATGCGCTCGGCGACGCTGCCGTGGAACTGCGCGGACGGCAGGCCCGTGGCCCCGCCGCGCACCTTGCGCAGCCACCCCTGTGACTGCAGGAAGTCCAGGTCGCGGTGGATCGTCATCAGGCTGACGCCGAACTCGTCGGCGAGGTCGGCGGCGCGCACGAAACCGTGCGCGACCACTGATTCACGGATGCTGCCGCGCCGCGCCTCGCGCACGTCCGCCCGGTCCGCCGTCGCCATGAGCCCTCTCCCGCCGTGCCGCTCGTCCGCCCACCGTGTGAAATCGCTGTGTGATGATCTCATGGATTTCACGGGCCGGGGTGTCGGGCGGCCCGGGGGTCGCGCTGCTCGGGGGCAGGGGACCGAAGTCCTCCTCACACGGCGAAAGGCCCTCGTCGCGGGAGATGTCGGCAGGTGATTGACGGCGGATTTCGGCCAACTGTTAGCTCGGAGCTGCCCGCACTCGCCGCCGTATCCGCCGCCGACCTTGCCGCAGGGGAGCTTCAATGACGAACACCCCGAGTTCCGTCTTCACACGACTCGGCATCCCGCCCGCCCTCTCCTGGGGATACCTGGGGCTCCTGATCTTCATGACCGGTGTCGGCATCGAGGCCGGTTACCTCTCGCCGTACCTGGAGGACCTCGGCATCCCGGCCTCCTCGGTCGCGATGGTCTTCACCGTGTACGGCGTCACGGGCGCCGTCGCCGCCTGGTTCGCCGGCGCGCTCTCCGACCTGTGGGGTCCGCGCCGTGTCATGTGGGCCGGGCTCGCCGCGTTCGCCGTCACGCACGTCTTCTTCCTCACGGTCGCGATCCCCAGCAAGGCGTACCCCCTGCTCCTCCTCGGCTACGGCCTGCGCGGCCTCGCCTTCCCGCTCTTCGCGTACGCCTTCCTCGTGTGGATCGCGGCCGTCGCCCCGCAGCGGCAGATGGGCAGCGCCATGGGCTGGTTCTGGTCGGCGTTCTCCGCCGGGCTGCCCACACTCGGCTCGCTCACCGCCAGCCTGCTGATCCCGCACATCGGGGAGCTCGGCACCCTGTGGGCCGCGCTCGGCGTGGTCGTCGTCGGCGGACTCGTACCGCTCCTCCTGATCCGGGAGCCCACCGGTTCCGGACGTCTCGCACCGGCGGGGGAGAGCCCCGTGACCGGGCTTGTCGGCAGCCTGACGATCCTCTACCGGGACCCGCGGGTGGGCGTGGGCGCGACGGTGCGCATGCTCAACACCGCCTCCCAGTTCGGCTTCCTGGTCATGCTCCCCACCTGGTTCGTCAAGGAGATCGGCCTCTCGAACGCGCAGTGGCTGCGGCTGCTCGCCCTCATGTTCGCCACCAACATCGTCACCAACCTGGTGTTCGGCATGGTCGGCGACAAGGTCGGCTGGCGCACCACCGTCGCCTGGTTCGGCGGTGTCGGCTGCACGGTGTCGACGCTCGTCCTGTACTACGTCCCGTCCGCGGTCGGGGCGCAGTACGCCCTGTGCGTACTGGTGGCCGTCCTCTACGGCGCCACGCTCTCCGGCTACGTCCCGCTCTCCGCACTCATGACCGACATCGCCCCCACCCACAAGGGCCAGGCCATGGCCGCGCTGAACCTCGGCGCCGGCGCCTCCACCTTCGTGGGACCGCTCGTCGTCAGCCTCTTCCTCGGGCCGCTCGGCGTCGGCGGCGTCGTGTGGATCTTCGCCGGGTTCCACGCGGTGAGCGCGCTCCTGACGCTCACCCTACGGACCACCGCCCCGGCCACTGTCCCCGTCCCGAACCCTGTCCCCGCCGCCGACTCCGCGGTACGCCTGCCACAGCCGCTTCCCGCCGACGCCACCGGGCCCGTCGGCGCACCCGCCCCGAAGGGACTGTGACCCATGTCGGTACTCGCCATCGACGTCGGCACCACGATGATCAAGTCCGTGGTCTTCGACGACCAGGGCAACGAACTCGCCGTCTCCCGCCTCGCCACCGAGGTGCAGCGCCGCCACCCCGGGTGGGCCGAGCAGGACATGGACACCGTGTGGAACGCCGTCGTCTACACCGTCCGCAACGCCCTGTCGGAGATCACCGACCCCGTCTGGCTCGTGGCGTTCACCGCGCAGGGCGACGGCGCCTGGCTCGTCGACGCCGCGGGACGCCCCACCGGACCCGCCATCCTCTGGTCCGACGGCCGCGCGGGCGACATCCTCACCCGCTGGGAGCGCGAAGGCGTCCTCGAAGAGGCCTACCGCCGCAACGGCTCCCTCACCTGCAGCGGCATGCCCAACGCGATCTTCAGCTGGCTCGGCTCCCACGACCCGCAGCGCCTGGCGCACTCCGCCGCCTCGCTCACCGCCGCGGGCTGGCTGTTCCTGCGCCTGACCGGAGTCACCGCCACGGACGAGTCCGACGCCTCCGCACCCTTCCTCGACCACGCCACCGGCGACTACGACCCTCAGATCGTCGCCCTGTTCGGCCTCACCTCCTACGCCCGGCTCCTTCCCGAGGTCCTCGGCGAGCACGAGCGCATCAGCGAGATCACCTCGGAGGCGGCCGCCCAGCTCGGACTGCCCGCCGGGCTCCCCGTCGTCATGGCGCCGTACGACATCGCCTCCACCGCCCGCGGCGCCGGCGTCGTCAACCCCGGCCAGGCGTGCGGCATCCTCGGCACCACCCTGTGCACCGAGATCGTCCGCAAGGACGTCGACACGAGCGGCGAACCCTCCGGCATCAACATCGCCTACCGCGGCCGCGAACGCGTCCTGCGCGCCTTCCCCACCCTCAACGGCGCGGAAGTCCTCAACTGGGCGGCGCGAACCCTGCGCGTCGACGGACCGCCGGAACTCGCCGAGCTGGCCTTCGGCGACTCCGGACCCGGCGCCCGAGGCCTGATGTTCCTGCCCTACCTCTCCCCGGCGGGGGAGCGGGCACCGTTCCTCGACCCGCGCGCCCGCGGCTCGTTCTGGGGACTCTCCCTCGAACACACCCGCGCGGACCTGGCCCGCGCCGTCTTCGACGGACTCTCCCTCGTCCTGCGCGACTCGCTCGTCGCCTCGCGCACCTCCGTCACGGAGCTGCGGCTGTGCGGCGGCGGGGCCAACAGCGCCGAGTGGTGCGCGCTCATCGCGGACGCGACCGGCGTGCCGACGGCCCGCTCCGGCGACACCGAACTCGGCGCCAAGGGCGCCTTCCTCACCGGGCTCGTGCTCAGCGGCGCCGAGTCCAGCATGCACAGCGCCGCCGCCAAATACGTACGGATGCGCACCAGTTGGGAACCCGATCCGGAGCGATCCGCCTACTACGCGGAGCTGTACGAGTCGTTCCTGAGGTGGCGCGGCCTGGCCCGCGAAGCGGGCTGGACCGCGACCGCCACCCCCTTGCCCGGCCCCCGCAGGGGACCGGAAGCGGCACATGATCAAGGAGCCCCCCGTGCCTGAGCAACTGCCCCCCGACGCCGTCTGGCTCGGCCTCGACCTCGGCACCCAGAGCGCCCGCTGCGTCGCCGTCGACTCCACGGGCCACGTGCTGGCCACCGCGTCCAGACCCCTCACCAGCCGCCGCGAGGGAACCCGCCACGAACAGGACCCCGAGCAGTGGTGGGACGCGCTCGCCGCCGCCTGCCGCGACGCCCTGTCCGGCATCGACGCCGACCGCGTCCGTGGCCTCGCCATCGACGGCACATCGGGGACCATCCTGCTCGCCGACGCCTCCGGCGCCCCGCTCACGCCGGGTCTCATGTACGACGACGGGCGCGCCGCCGGACAGGCCGCCCGCGCCAACGAGGCGGGCGCCGCCGTCTGGCACGAGCTCGGCTACCGCTCCATGCAGCCGTCCTGGGCGCTGCCCAAACTGCTCTGGCTCCTCGACCACGAACCCGCGGCGGCCGGCACGGGGGTCCGGCTGCTGCACCAGCCCGACCTGATCACCTGGCGGCTCGCGGGCCACCAGGTGCCGAGCGACGCCAGCCACGCCCTGAAGACCGGCTACCACCTCGCCGAGGAACGCTGGCCGGACGGCGTGTTCGACGAACTCGCCGTCCCGCGTGCCCTGTTGCCCGATGTCATACGTCCCGGAAGCCTCCTCGGCACCGTCTGCGCGGCGGCTGCCGACGCGACCGGCATCCCCGAAGGCACCGCGATCGTCGCGGGCATGACCGACGGGTGCGCCGCGCAGATCGGCGCGGGCGCCCTCGCCCCGGGCGCCTGGAACTCCGTGCTCGGCACCACGCTCGTCTTCAAGGGCACCAGCCCCCATCTGGTGCGCGACCCCGGAGGCGTCGTCTACTGCCACCGGGGGCCCGGTGACACCTGGCTGCCGGGCGGCGCCTCCAGCAGCGGCGCGGGCGTCCTCGCCCGCGAGTTCCCGGACGCCGACCTGGACGCACTCACCGCCCTCGCGAGCCGGTGCACGTCCGACGCGGTCGCCTACCCGCTGGTCTCCGCCGGAGGCGAACGCTTCCCCTTCCGCGCCCCGGACGCCCGGCCGTTCGTCCTCGGCGACCCCGCCGACGAGGCCGAGCGCCTCCACGCCCACCTCCTCGGCGTCGCCTGCGTCGAACGGCTCTGCTTCGACTACCTCGACCTGATCGGCGCGCCCGTCGACGGACCGCTCACGCTCACCGGGGGCGGCGCCCGCAACCGGTACTGGAGCGGGCTGCGCGCCGACGTCCTCGGCAGGCCCGTGCGCGTCCCCGAACAGGCCGAGGGCGCCGTCGGCATGGCGGTCCTCGCCGCGACCTCGGCGGGCGTCGGCGTACGGGACGCGGTGGCCGCCATGGTCCGCACCGGCGAGGAGATCCTCCCCGACCCGGTGCGCACCGCCCGCTGGACACCCGTCTACCTCGCCTTCGTCGACGAGCTGGCCCGCCGGGGCTGGCTGGACGGAACCGTCGTCGCACACGCGCGGGAACGCGCCCGCCGGAATCCCGGCACCCAGGAACGCGAAAGGGAAGACCAGTGACCGACTTCGTCCTCGTACGCCACGGGGAGACCGTCTGGCACGACGGCAACCGCTATGCGGGGCGCACCGACGTGGAGCTCACCCCGCACGGCCGCCGCCAGGCCGCCGCACTCGGCGCGTGGGCCGCGGGAGAACGCATCGACGCCGTGGTCAGCTCCCCGCTGAGCCGCGCCCGGCTGACCGCGGAGCCCGCCGCCGAGGCGCTCGGCCTGACACCCCTCGTCGACGAACGCCTCCTGGAGCTGGACTTCGGACGCGGGGACGGACTCACCCGGGACGAGATGCGCGACCGCTTCCCCGAGGAACTCGCCGCGTTCCTCCGCGACCCGGTCGCCCACCACCTGCCCGGTGGCGAGGACCCGCGCGCGGCGGCCGAGCGCGGGAGCGAGGCCCTGCACGACCTCGCCGTCGCCCACCCCGAAGGCCGCGTCCTGGTGGTCGCCCACTCCACCCTCGTCCGCCTCGTCCTCTGCCACCAGCTGGGCATACCGCTCGCCGACTACCGACGGGTCTTCCCCGCACTCCACAACGGCGCCCTCACCGAACTGCGGCTGCGCGGCGGCCGGATGTCACTCCTGCGCCTCAACGCGCCGACCACGGCCGCCCCCACCCACGAAGGAACCCCCTCATGAGCACCACCGTCCTCGCCGCCGGCGACCACTTCGTCCTGCCCCGCCTGCTCGCCGACGAGGTCCGCGCGGCCACCTCCGACAGCGACGACACCGTCGCCGTACGGGAACTCACGCTGCCCTGGCCGCACACGCCCTTCGGGCCCGTCGCCGAGGTCGTCGAGGCGTCCGGCACCGAGGACGAGCTCATCGAGGCGCTCCAGGGCGTCGAGGTGTGCGTCACGCAGATGGCACCCCTCACCGAGCGCATCCTCGCCAACTGCCCCGACCTGAAGCTGATGTGCGTCAGCAGGGGCGGCCCGGTCAACGCCAACCTGGAGGCGGCCACCCGCCACGGCGTCGCCGTCTGCTACGCCCCCGGACGCAACGCCGTCGCCACCGCCGAACACACCCTCACCCTGCTCCTCGCCGCCGCACGCGGCGTCGGCGACACCCACACCGACCTGCGCTCGGGCATCTGGCGCGGCGACTACTACGACTACGACAACTGCGGCATCGAGATCGAGGGCGCCACCGTCGGCCTCGTCGGCTACGGCGCCATCGGCAGCCGCGTCGCCAAGGTCCTGGTCGCCCTGGGCGCCCACGTCCTGGTCCACGACCCCTACGTACGCCCGGACCTGCTGACCGGCGTCGCCGAGCAGGTCTCCCTCGACGACCTGCTGACCCGCTCCCGCATCGTCTCCCTGCACGCGCGCGTGACCGACGAGACCAAGGGCATGATCGGCGCCGAACAGATCGCCCGCATGCCGCGCGGCTCCGTCCTCGTCAACTGCGCCCGCGGCGCCCTCCTCGACTACGAAGCGGTCTGCGACGCCCTCGACGCCGGCCAACTCGCCGGCGCCGCCTTCGACGTCTACCCCACAGAACCCGTCCCCGCCGACTCCCGCCTCCTGAAGACCCCCGGCATCGTCATGACCCCACACATCGCGGGCGGCAGCCAAGAGGTGGCCCACAAGGCGGCCCGAATCGTGGCATCCGAGGTCGCCCGCTACCTCCGCGGCGAACCACTCGCCCACTGCGCGAACCCGGACGCGCTCGCGGACCGCCCGTGAACGCACGGAGTCGATAGAGCCAACTCCCTTACGGGCGGAGTTTCCTGGGCCGGGCGGGACCCCATACTCACTGTGGTCCCGCCCGTCGTCGTACAGCGACGCCCCGTTCCCACTCGCCCCGGGAGGCAGACATGACCCTCACCACCCGTCGCAGAGCCCTCACCACCTTCGGAGCCGCCCTCGTCGGCGGCGTCGCGATGCCCTCCTATGCGCACGCGACCGGAGGTGGTCACCGGCCCAGGCCCCTGTTCCGCGCCCACGCGCACAACGACTACGAACACCCTCGGCCGCTCTTCGACGCGCTCGACCACCGCTTCGGCAGCGTCGAGGCCGACATCTATCTCGTCGACGGGCAGCTGCTCGTCGCGCACGACCCGGTGGACCTCGACCCCAGGCGGACCCTGGAGTCGCTCTACCTGGAGCCGCTTGCCGCCCGCGTGCGCGCTCAGCACGGGTCCGTGTACCGGGGGTATCACCGTGTTCCCTTCCAGCTGCTCATCGACATCAAGACCGAGGGCGCCTCGACGTACGCCGAGCTCCACCGCCATCTGCGGCGCTACCGGCACCTCTTCACGTCGTACAGCCACGGGAAAGTGCGCCGTGGTGCCGTCACCGCCGTCGTCTCCGGGGACCGGGCGGCGCGCGGGCCGATGGAGGCGCAGCGGGTGCGGCATGCCTTCTATGACGGGCGGCTCGCCGATCTCGGTGGGCCCGCGAGCGCCTCGCTCATCCCGCTGATCAGCGACAACTGGTCCCTCAACTTCGGCTGGCAGGGCGTCGGGCCCATGCCTGCGACCGAGCGTGAGAAGCTGCGCGGCATCGTCTCCGCCGCCCATGCGCGCCGTCAGCGCGTGCGGTTCTGGGCCACGCCCGACCTGCCGGGGGCGCAGCGCGAAGCGGTGTGGGGCGAGCTGCTCGACGCCGGGGTCGATCACCTCAACACCGATGACCTCGCGGGACTCGAGGCGTTCCTCGACGCACACCGCGGATGATCTTCGAGGAGCAACCCTCGCGCAACTAGCACCCGTTCGGAGCACAGGTCAGACGCCCGGACGCTCCCTCCGCTACGCCAGACTGACGGCCGGAAGCCGCGGTTCCACGTGGCGGAGGAGGTACTTCCCATGGCTGTTTCGATCTCTGTCGTGCTGCTGCTCGTGATCCTCGCGGTGGTCTTCCTGCGCAACGGGGCGCTGAAGGTCTCGCACGCCATCGTCTGCGGACTCCTCGGGTTCTATCTGGCGAGCACGAGCATGGCGCCGACCATCCACGACGGACTCACGGCCACCGCCGACATCGTCAGTTCGATCCGGCCGTGAGGGTGGCCACGGACGTGGCCCTGGCGTCGGCCAGTCTTGCTGTTTCATGAACAACTGACTACGTGTCATGGACAGTTGTAGAGGCGCCCTCTAGTTTCGGCGCATGTCCAGCAGACTGCGCCGCATCGTTCCCGCCGGTGTCGTGGCCCTGACCGTGTCCCTCGCGGTTCCCGCGTACGCCGACGAGATACCCAACGCCCCCGGGCACCGGCTCGTCGAGCAGTACCAGGGCGCGCCCGCCGAGGCCCGCCCGCTGCCCGGCACCCCACCGCCCCAGCACCCGTACCTCGCCGCCAACGGCCGCAGCGGCATGCACGCCGACGCGGCCGGCAGCGGAACGTACCCCTGGAGCGGGCCGCTCGGGAAGCGGCCCGTCGTCGACAGCGAGAAGATGGCGGCGCTCGGCGGCGAGTGCGCGACCGTCACCTTCGACCGCGACGGGCGCATCGTCACCGTGTGCGGCACGTTCACCGGATTCCTGGTCAAGCTGCTCGACCCGAAGACGCTGGACACGCTCGCCGAGTACAAGCTGCCGCAGCGGCCCTCGACCGTCGAGGCCATCACCCGCCTCGACTTCTCGAAGATCTTCAAGGACACGTCGGGCGGCGCCTATTCGTACCTCGACAACGAGGACCGGCTCGTCCTGGCCGACTCGCGCCAGCACATCGTGCGGCTCGCGCACGAGCGGACCGCGGACGGCGGCTGGCGCTTCGTCGTCGACAAGGAGTGGGACCTGACGGACCACGTCCCGCACGACTGCGTGAGCTGGACCAACCTGTACCCGAGCGGCGAGTGCGACCCCGTCACGTCGGTGATGCCCGACTGGGACGGGCGCATCTGGTGGGTGACCCGGCAGGGCCGCATCGGGACAGTCGACCCGAAGTCCGGCGACATCCGCTCCGTCCGCCTCGACGGCGAGGAGATCCAGAACTCGTTCTCCGTCGCCGACGACGGCGTCTCGATCGTCTCCGACCACGCCCTCTACACCTTCCGGGCCACCGCCGACGGCACCCCGAAGGCCCTCTGGCGCCAGACGTACGACCGCGGCACCGGCACCAAGCCCGGCTCCGTCAACCAGGGTTCCGGCACGACGCCCGACCTCTTCGGCGCGCACGACGACTATGTGGCGATCACCGACAACGCCGACGACCGCATGAACGTCCTCGTCTACCGCCGCGGCGCCGACGTGCCGGACGACGAGCGGCTCGTCTGCAAGGTCCCCGTCTTCGGCTCCGGCGCCTCCACCACCGACAACTCGCTGATCACCTGGGGCGACAGCCTCGTCGTCGAGAACAACTACGGCTACGAGAACATCACCTCGCTCACCCTCGGCCGCAGCGTCGTCGGCGGCGTCACCAGGATCGACGTGCGCGCGGACGGCACCGGCTGCGACACCGTCTGGGAGAGCGCCGAACGCTCCCCGTCCACGGTGCCCAAACTGTCCACCGCCAACGGCCTCCTGTACTTCTATACGAAGGAGCCCAACCGGCTCGGCATCGACGCGTGGTACCTGACGGCCGTCGACTTCCGCACCGGCGACACCCGCTGGAAGCGGCTCGCCGGCACGGGCATCGCGTACGACAACAACTGGGCACCCGTGACCCTGGGGCCCGACGGGACGGCCTACGTGGGCGCCTTCAACGGGCTCGTGGCGGTGCGGGACGGCGGGTGAGCGATCGGTTCAGGTACGGGAGAACACGCCGATGCCGTTCGGTACGGGCCGCTCGATCCCCCCGCTGGGGTTGTTGCGCACCGTCACGGCCTCGGCGCCCGGGAGCCGCGCGACCAGCGTGGACGTGGCGGAGACCAGCGTGGAGGAGCCGCCGCCGTCCAGGCTGAAGCCGTCCCGCGCGCCCAGCTCCTGAAGGACCCGCGCCATCTCGGCGATCGTCAGGCCCGCCCGGAACTCCGGCGACCCGTCGAGCGACAGGAGCAGCAGGCGGCGGCCGCTGTCGGAGATCCCCGCGGCGGTCCGCACCGCCGACGTGGTCCCGTCGAGACCGGGCAGCGGCTCGCCGCCCCGGAGCACGGGGTAGCCGCCGAGAGCGAAGCGGAGCGGCACGCGCGACTCGGACGCCACCAGGCGGTGCCTGACGTGCACCCAGTCACCCGTCGACAGCTTCCGCAGCTCCTGCGCGCCCGCCTCGCGGCCCACCAGCACGGTGGTGCCGCGGGCGATCGGCCCCGTGCCCGGCGTGTCGGCCGACGCCACCACGCGTCCCCCGCGCACCGTCACCTCGTGGGTGTCCGTGCTGCACGGCGCGCCGCGGCTCGTGTCGGTGCCGCAGGTCGCCCGCACCCGTGACACGGAGCCCCAGTCGCTGGTGAACGCGCCGACGGAGCCCACCGGCAGCGCGTACTGGTTCAGTCCGCCCAGCGGGAGACGGCCCTCCCGGCTGCGGATCCGCCCGTCCAGGGTGAGGCTGTCCAGGCGGGCCTTGCGGTCGTACCCGACACCGAGGACGGCCTCGGTGGTCACGCCCGGCGGCATCGCGGGCCCGAACCGCTGCCCGTTCGGCACGGCGCCCTTGAGGACGTGCCCGCCCGTGATCGCGGGACCGACGGGCGCGCCGGTCGCCTCGACGCCGGGGTGCTGCGTCTCGGTGATGTTGAAGAAGTCGCCGTTGATGCCGCCGACCGCGCCAGCACCGTCCGCGAGCGCGGAGACGGGCGCACGCGCGGCGACCTTCCCCGGATAGAGCAGTCCCACGCTGGTGCGGGGGTCGCGCAGATCGACATCGAGGACGTGCACGCGGGCCGTGCCGTGCGATCCCGCCACGTCGAAGTATCGATACTCCACGCCCGGCGCGACCGGCCCCGACGCGCGCTTCTCACCCCCGACAGCGACAGCGGCCGGCGCCGCTCCCGTGAGAGCCGCGCCGGCCAGCATGCCGAGCGTCGTGACAAGGGTCAGGGCCGTTCTGAACCGTCCACCGCGTAGCTTCTGGCGAGTCACAGATCCCCCTGGTTGTCGACCGGGCAGCGAACCAACTGTCGCAGCAGCCAGAGGAGTTCACCAGACGCCGGTGGCTACGTTCCGACGAGCCGGGAACGGATCAGGAAACGTACGCCTTCCGGGGCCTCCAGTGAGAAGCCGCTGCCCCGCCCCGGCACGACGTCCACGATCAGCCGGGTGTGGCTCCACAGCTCGTACTGGCTCTTCGACATCCAGAACGCTACGGGCTCGGCCACCCCTTCGACCGTCAGCGACGCGAGGTGGACGTCGGATTGGCCGGTACGGAACTCGCCGTCCGGGTAGCACATGGGGGCGCTGCCGTCGCAGCAGCCGCCGGACTGATGGAACATCAGCGGCCCGTGTGCCTCCCGCAACGTCCGCAGGAGCCGGGCCGCGGCGGGGGTGAGCTCCACCCGGGGGACCTCGCCCCCGGAGTCCTTCGTCTCATGACGGTCCATGGCGGGACTCTGCCCTCCGGTACGTTGCGACAGGGTTGCGAGGCGGCGGCCCGGGGCCCTGTTCGGAGCAATCGTGGGATGGTCGGGTCGTGTCGCCGGGGGAGCGGCGGCGCACGGGTGAAGCTGGTGCGATGCGTTGGCTCCTTCCGGCGATCGCCGCACTGTCATTGGCCGTCCCCGCGTCGTACGCGGCGCCTCCCGGGCCCGCCCAGGGCCCGGCGTGCCGGGCAGGCACCGCCCCCTACCAGCGCGAACTGGAGCGTGAGCTGCGGCTCCCCGTCGACGGGCGGCAGTCCGCCGCCGACTGCGCGGCGATCAAACGGCTCCAGCAGCGGCTCGGCGTCCGGCCCGCGGACGGCAGGGCCACGCTGCGGACCTACCGCTTCCTCGTCGCGGACCAGATCCGGCGCGATCCCGCGCGACGACGGGCCTGCCCCGTGAAGCCGTACCGGATCACGTGCGTGGACCTGTCCCGGCAGATCCTGTGGGCGCAGAGCGGGCGCAGGCTGGTCTTCGACCCGGTGCCGGTGCGCAGCGGCCGGGACGGTCTGGAGACCCGCCGGGGCTGGCAACGGATCTACCTGAAGCACCGCGACCACTACTCGACGATCTATCACGTCGCCATGCCGTACGCGCAGTTCTTCAACGGCGGCCAGGCCCTGCACGGCACCCGCGCGGACCTCTTCTCGTCCGGCTCCGGCGGCTGCGTCAACCTGGCCGTCGACGACGCCCGGCGCCTGTACGACCTGCTGCAGAAGGGCGACCGCATCTACCTCTGGGGAACGAAACCGGGCACGGGCGGCTGATGCCACCCGCGCCCGGAACGCGGACCATCAAGGGCCCCTCAGGGGGTCACTTCCCCTTCTTGCCCCCGCCGCGCTGGTTGGTGAGCGTCACCGTGACGCCCTTCCCGGCGTTGCCCGCGGTCACCTTGTACGGGCCGCTGACGGTGTTCGACGGCAGGACGTAGCCATCGGGAACGGCCGTCTCCTTCAGGTAGTACGAGCCGAGTTCGAGGCCCTCGAAGTCGCACCGGCCACGGCCGTCCGTGGCGCAGCCCCGGTCGACGAGGGTGTCGCGGCCCGCGCCCGACGACTGCAGACCCGCCTTGCCGTTGGACTCGCGCCACAGCTGGAAGACGGCGCCGGACAGCGGCCTGCCCGTCTTCTCGTCCTTCTTGCGGACGGTGATCTCGCCGACAGCGCCAGGGTGGTGGTGCTTCCTGTTCAGCGCCTCGACGGAGACTCCTTGTGCGGCGTTGCCCGCGGTGAGTTCGAGCGGCCCGAAGACCGCCGGGTCCGGCAGTGCGTACCCATTCGGCGCCTTGGTCTCGACCCAGTAGTACGTGCCGACGGCGACGGTCCTGCGGCAGGCGCCGGAGTCGGTCGTCGTGCAGGGGGAACCCACCGCGGTGTCGGGGTCCGAGCCCTTCTGCTGGAGGCCGTCGGTGCCGTTGGTCTCGCGCCACAGCCGGAAGACGGCTCCGGACAGGGGCCTGCCCGTGTCCTGGTCCTTCTTGACCACGCTGACCTCGCCCTTCTTGACCGAGGGCTTCTTCTTGTTGACGGCCTGGACGGACACTCCTTCGGAGGCGTTCGCCGCGGTCAGCTCCAGCGGTCCGAAGACCGCAGGCTTCGGCAGCACGTATCCGTCGGGGGCCTTGGTCTCGCGCCAGTAGTACGTGCCGAGCGGCACGGTCTGGACGCACTCGCCGGGCTTCTCGGTGGCGCAGACGCCGCCGACCTTCGTGTCGGGGTCGTCGCCGCTCGTCTGCAGGCCGTCGTCGCCGTTGGTCTCCTGCCAGAGTTCGAACTCGGCGCCGGCGACCGGCTTGCCGCTGTCCGCGTCGGTCTTGACGACCTTGACCTCGCCGCTGGTGGGTGCGGTGGCACAGTCCGGCAGGTCGCCGAGGAAGGGATAGTTGTGGAACTCCTGGCCGCCGCCGCCCGAAGCCGAGCTGGTGTGGGTGAGCGAGCCCGTGGTGAAGAAGCGGCCGTTCATGCCCGGCACGCTGACCGTCGTCATCGAGGCCTGGTTGCCGACCAGGACGCTGCCCTGGAACTGGCCGGTGCCCTTGACCTCCACCGAGGTGGCGTCGGGGAAGTTCCACAGCAGGCGGCTGCGGAGCTTGTTGAGCTGACTGCTGTCGTCGATGGTGCCGCTGTAGGTGTTGATGGTGCGCTTGGTGCCGAGGATGTTGACCAGGATCGTGGCGCCGTCCGGGATCCCCTCGAAGCGGATGCCCTCCTGGCCGCCGCTGCCGCCCATCAGGTCGAAGTCGACGTTGAACACCTGGAGCATGGAGGTGTTGTCGCCACGGAACAGGGTCTCGCCACCCGCGTGCGTGGCCGTCCCGGTGGGCGTGCGCGTGCCGCCCTCGGGGTGCGCGTAGCACTGGCTGGCCTCGGTCAGTTCGTCGCGCAGCGGGATGTACGGCTTCGCGGCGTCGGGGTCCTTCTTCTTGGTGCCCACGATCGTGCCGGTGGCGTCCTTGGCGTACCGCACCACGCCGTCCTCGGCGAGGAGCCGCTCCCCGCTGCCGACGGTGACGTCGCCGCCCGCGGTGAGCCAGTCCGCGCCCACGGGCGGTGCCACCCGTGAGCCGACACCGGCCTCGCCGATGTTGTAGACGCCGCTGACACCGTCCGCCTTGTCCTGGTCGAAGTCGCCGAGGACGACGACCCGCCCTTCGGCTTCCGAGGCCTTCTCGCGGACAAGGAAGTCCCCGCCCACATAGATGTTGATGCCGTTGTCGCGGTACTTGATCCCCCCGTTGTTGATCGGCGGGTAGTCGCCGTCGGGGCAGTTGCCCGGCACGCAGGGGCCGAGGCCGCCGGGCAGGGGCTTCGCGGCGGCCTCGGCGACGGGCGCGGCCGACAGGCTCGTCCCCGCCACGACGCCGAGGAGGCAGAGGTACCTCATTCCGGTCCGGACGAGGGAAGGAAAGGTCACGTGCACATCAGCTCCCACATGGTCAATGAGACGTGGGGAGGCTCGCACGATTGACGTTCTGGACCGTTCAACCCATCGGCGCTTCATACGAAGAGCACTGCAAAGGACGAGCGTTGCGCCGTCCGTGTGGCGGCACCTGCGTCTCTCCACGAGGATGTCCCCCTCGACAGGGCGCGGCCCTTCTCGTGGGGCCGTCCGTGGAGCGGAGGCGGCGCGATGGGATCACATGCTGCGGCCGGACGGCGGCGTCGGCGGCCGGTCGTGTTCGGGGCGCTCGGGGTCTCGCTGCTGGGGGCTCTGCTGTGCATCCCGAGTGCCGGGGGAGCGCCGGTGTCGGCCGACGCCTGCCGGACCGCGGGCAGCACGCTGCCGGTCGGTGACTGCGGACCGTTCTGGCAGGTGCTCGCCGAGGACTTCAACGGCGACCGGGTGCCGCTCGGCGCCTTCCGCGACTGCGATCACCACGCCGACACGTCCGCCGCCTTCTGCGCGGGGCTCGACGGTTCGTACCGGGACAACTGGTGGGCGTATCCGACGGGCTGGCGCGACACGGCCAACGACCGGGGGCGCGAGGTCGTGGGCGTCTACCACCCGGAGGACACGGTGAGCGTGGGGCCTGCGGCGGACGGCGACGGCCGTATGCGCATCCGTATGTGGCGGCCCGCCGACGGAGGGCCCGTCCACGCGTCGGCGGTGGTACCACGCGCGGTCATGCAGATGCGGTACGGCAAGTACAGCGCCCGCATCAAGGTGACCAAGCCGGCTCCCGGCTACAAGTCGGCCTGGCTGCACCACGGCGGCGGCTGCGAGATGGACCATCCCGAAGGCGAGTGGACCGGCCCCCTCACGGCCTTCCACCACCCCTGCGGCGGAGGCGAACAGGGCTCCTACCCCGGCGCCGAGGACTGGACCGCATGGCACACCGTCTCCACCGAGTGGACGCCCGGCCATGTCCGGTTCTTCGTCGACGGACGCGAGACCGGACACGACACGCGCGGCGTCCCCGACCGCCCGCTCTCCTGGGTCCTGCAGAACGAGAGCGCCCTGGAGGGACCGGGCGCCGAACCGGGCAGCAGCGCGCAGCTGGAGATCACCTGGGTGGCTGCGTACGCCTACGGATGGAAGTGACGCTTCCGGGAACTGCGACCACACGCTCCGGAAGCAGATCGTGAACCCGGTACAACCCTGGCGCCCCATGCCGTGTCGAACAGGGCGCCGGACAAGGAACGGGCCCTTTCCGGACACCCCCCGCGCCTGCCCGGCCACCTTCCTTCACAGGAGCCGCTCGTGCGCAAGAACCGTTCGGCCGCCCTCGCCGCGGCATCGTTCCTTCTGCTGACCGGGGCCGGTATCGCCGCCGCCCCCTCCGCCTTCGCCGGCACCCCTGGGGGTACCCGCGCCGACGACCGCAACAGTGACTTCAACGGCGACGGGTACGAGGACGTCCTGGTCGGCGCCCCGGGCGCCACGGTGAGCGGCGCCAAGGGCGCCGGACTCGTCACGGTCCAGTACGGCTCCACAGGCGGCATCAACACCAGCAACGTCGCCAGATTCAGCCAGTCGACGGCCGGTGTCTCCGGCGCCGCGGAGGCGGGCGACAACTTCGGCAAGGCCGTCGCCACCGGCGACCTCGACGGCGACGGGTACGACGACGCGGTCATCGGCATCCCCGGGGAGGACCTCGACGCCGGGGCGGACGCCGGTGGCGTCGCCGTCCTGTGGGGCTCGAAGTCGGGGCTCACCGGCTCCGCGAGCAGCTGGCTGCAGAGCCAGGAAGCGGCCGCGGGCCAGCAGTTCGGTCTCGGGCTCGCCGCCGCGCACTTCACCGCGGACACGCCCGGCGACCTCCTCGCCGTCCTCGACCGGGACAACGTGGACCTCTACGTGTACGAGCCCGCGCCGCAGGCCAGGGGCGAGGCCTCGCTGCGCCGCCAGGCCTCCGAGCGGCTCGGCAGGTCGGCCGCCGCGAGCGCGATCGTGTCCAAGTCGCTGACCACCGGCGACTACGACAAGAACGGCTACGCGGACCTCGTCGCCTCCGGAACCACCGACGGGGACGAGCCCGGTCACGGCTGGTCCGTGCAGTTCGCGGGCGGCGCCGACGGCCTGACGTACAAGAACGACCTGCGCGGCGGCCCGGTCGCGGCCTCCGGGGACATCAACAACGACGGTTACGACGACCTCGTGACCGGCGAGCCTGCGTCCCCGGACGACGGCGGCGAGACCATGACCGGCGGTCTGGTCGGCGTGCGCTACGGAACCGAGGACGGCCTCGTGGACGAGGCCAAGTGGTGGACGCAGGACGCCGAGGGCGTGCCGGGTGTCGCCGAGCGCGGCGACGGGTGGGGCGCCGACCTGTCGGTCGCGGACACCAACGGCGACGGCTACGCCGACGTCGCGATCGGTGCGCCGGGCGAGGACATCGGGACGGTCGCCGACGCGGGCGCCGTCTGGGTGCTCCGCGGCTCGGAGAACGGGATGACGGCGACCGGCGCGAAGTCGTTCGACCAGAACTCCGCGGACATCCCCGGCGAGGCGGAGAAGGGCGACAAGTGGGGCGCGCAGGTGCGGCTCACCGACCCGAACCGCGACGGCCGCTTCGGGCTCCTCGCGGCCGCTCCCGGCGAGAACACCGGGGACGGTGTGGTGTGGGTCCTGTCCGCGAACTCCGGCGGGGTCACCGCCGCCGGTTCCTGGACGTACGGCGCGGGCTCGCTCGGGGCGCCGGCCGCGGACGCGGCGTTCGGCGCGGCGATCGACGAGTAACGGCGGGTCCCTGAGGCAGGTCCGTCCTGCCCCAGGGCTCAGGAGGCGTCACCGTGTTCACGGTGGCGCCTCTTTTATTTTGGTCCGGACCAACTACCTGTCAGTAGGCCCGAGTTGAGCTGCGGGATCTTTGCCGAATCCACATATGACGGGCGAGTGAACTGGGGGTAAATGTCACTTTTTTGCCCCTCAAGGCGCCCAATTCAATTGTTGACACGAGGAGTTGGTCTAGTCCATTTTGGTGATCCCGGCGTGGAGATGTGCCGCCGGAGCTGAGAACCGATCCTTGGAGCACCACATGTCAGCGAGTGACCGCTACCTCCATCGAGCCCCCTCCGACGTCCCGTACTTCAGCTCGGACGCCGACACGTACCTGGCCCAGACCCAGCTGCGCGACCTCAAGAAGACCCGGCCCCTGCGCGTCCTCTCCGAGGAGGACTTCGCCCACTGGCAGACGTACGGCTACATAGTCGTCAAGCAGGCGATCCCCCGCGAGGCCGCCAAGGACCTCCTCGACTTCGCCTGGGAGTTCCAGGGCCTGGACCGCGGCCGCCCCGAGACCTGGTACGAGGACCGCGAGTGGCGCTCCGACCTCGACCGCGAGCTGCACGTCTACGGCTTCGTCGAGGCCTACCACCACCAGCTGATCTGGGACAGCCGCCAGACGCAGCGGGTCTACGACGCCTTCGTCGACGTATGGGACTGCGAGGAGCTCTGGGTCACCCTGGACCGCCTCAACCTCAACCCGCCCAACGTCAAGAACCGTTCCCGCTCCCTGATCGCGCCCACCGAGCGCGGCTTCGACATCAACCTCCACTGGGACGTCGACACCACCCTCGGCGTGCTGCCCCAGCGCGTGCAGGGCATCATCGCGCTCGACGACACCCGCGAGGACCACGGCGGCTTCCAGTGCTGCCCCGAGCTGTTCCGGCAGTTCGACCGGTGGAAGGCGCTCCAGCCGGACGGCCGCGACCCCATCCGCCCCGCGATCGACCGCGACGAGATGCCCGTCGTCCGGCCCGAGCTGGAGGCCGGCGACCTGCTGATCTGGAACGGCCTGCTGGCCCACGGCGTCGCTCCCAACACCTCGAAGGACGGCGTCCGCGCGGTCCAGTACCTCTCGATGATGCCCGCCCTGGAGTCCCACGAGGAGCTCCGCCGCTCCCGCATCGACTCCTGGTCCAACCTGAGCACCCCGGAGTGGAACGCCACGCTGCTCGGGGACGCCCACAAGCACGAATCGCTGCGCTACGGCACCGCCGCCCTCAACGACCTGGGCGCCAAGCTCCTCGGCCTCAAGTCCTGGAACGGGGAAGCCGCATGCGACGCATCTGCCTGACCCTTCCCACCAACCGGTCCTGCCCGCAGACCATCGCGGCGATCGCCGAGGAGGCGGCGTACGCGGCCGCGCACTTCGACGTCGAGGCGCACCTGCTGATCCTGGACTCCTCGGACACCGCCACGTTCGCCGACCACACCCGGGCCGTCGCCGCACTGCCCGACGTGCCGCACGTCGTCGTGCACCACCTCGACGAGGCGGCACAGCGCGACTTCCTGCGCACCGTGATCGACCGGGCCGAGGTCGCCAAGCCCGAGCTGATGCTCGACCTGATGCTCCCGGAAAGCCTCTCCTACGGCGCCTGCACCAACCGCGCCTTCCTCGTCGCCCGCGCGCTGGGCTGCGAGTCCGTCCACCGCAGGGACTCCGACAGCCGCTACCAGAGCGTCGACGGCGAGCCCGTCTTCCCGGTGCACCACGAGCTCATGTCGCTCGGCAAGCCCGCGCGGGAGGCGGCGCACGGCGTTTCCGAGAGCGCTCTCGAACCGGACCACGCCGACCGGCGCGTGGCGATGGTGGGCAGCTCCTTCGTCGGGGAACTCTCCGTGGACATCGGCGAGATCCAGCGCATCGACCCGGACGTGTACCACGACGTGGTCAGCCTCTGGGCGCCCGAGCACTGGTCCGACGCCGAGAAGCGGGCGCTGGTCGACGAGTCCTTCCGGGGCGCGGGCACCGACCCGTTCGAGCGCGACCACGCCCTCCTAGGCCTCGTCGACCCGATGCGCGTCGACATGTGCAACATCAGCTTCCACGACGTGCACGAACACGTGCCGCTGCCGCCCGCCACCGACACCATCGGCAGCGACTACTTCCTCATCCACCTGGTCCACGACGCAGGCCTGCCCGGCGTCCTGCACAACCGCAACATCGTCAACTACTACACCGGGGAACGCAGGACCGACGCCGGCTTCCTCGCGTACCAGACGCGCTACGCGAAGTTCCTCCTGTCGATGCTCTACTTCAACCACATCTACGACCGCATGGCCGAGGCCTGCGAGGAGCTGCTCGACGGCGAGGGCCACGTGCGCCCTTCCGTCATCGCCGGGTTCGCCCGGCAGAGCACCGCGCTCGACCAGGCGGAGAACGTCCGGCGCCTGGACCGCCTCGACGCCGCCCACCGCACGCTCGGCGGCCGGTACGCGGACGTCGCCGACCACCTGGCCGTACACCGCGAACGCCTCCTCGACGAGGCACGCGGCGACATCGAGGACTTCGCCCTGCTGACCGAGGCCTGGCAGCCGCTGATGCGTGCCGCCCGGGACATCGGCCCCCTCACGTCGACGGGAACCCCCGCGTGAACGCCACGACGACCTACGGGCCGGACAGCGCCTCCCTCCTCGACGCCCTCGCGGCATCCGCGCAGGACCAGATCGTCTTCGACCTCCCGGGCATCGAGGAGGGGTACGACACGCTGCTGCGCGAACTCCCCGGAGTCGCCGTCCGCTTCGCCATGAAGGCCTGCCCGGTCGACGAGGTGCTCGCCCTCCTCGCGCGGCGCGGCTCCGGCGTGGACGCGGCGAGCCCCATCGAGGTGGAGCAGGCGCTGCGGGCGGGCGTGCCCATCGACCGCGTGCACTACGGCAACACCGTGAAGTCCGACCGGAACATCGCCGACGCGTTCCGGCTCGGCATCAGGGACTTCGCGACCGACAGCCTGGAGGACGTGCGCGCGGTCGCCGAACACGCCCCGGGCAGCCGGGTCTTCTGCCGCCTCGCCACCACCGGCGAGGGCGCGCTCTGGGGGCTCAGCAACAAGTACGGGTGCTCGCCCGAGGATGCCCTCGCGATCCTGGAGACGGCACGCGACCTGGGGCTCACGCCCGCCGGCCTCTCCGTGCACGTCGGATCCCAGCAGATGACCGCCGACGCCTGGAACGGCGCGTTCGACCGCATCGCCGACGTGCTGACCGCGCTCGCGGCCCGGGGCATCGCCCTCGACCACGTCAACCTCGGCGGCGGCCTGCCCGCGCTCGGCTACCGCGACAAGCACGGCAGAACCCTCGAACCGCCGATGGACAAGATCTTCACCGTCATCCGCGAGGGCATGGCACGCCTCGGCGCGCTGCCCGGGCACGACCTCGGCTTCGTCGTGGAGCCGGGCCGCTACCTCGTCGCCGACCACGGCGCGATCCGCGCCCACGTCTCCCGGCTGTCGGCGCGCCGCAGGCCGGACGGCGAGCGCCAGTACTGGCTGTACCTGAGCTGCGGCAAGTTCAACGGCCTCTACGAGATGGACCAGCTGCAGTACCGGCTCGTCTTCCCCTCGCACCGCGACGCCGAGTCCGTCCCCGCCGTCGTCGCGGGCCCCACCTGCGACAGCGACGACGCCTACTCGCACGAGGACGGCCTCGTACCGGTGCCCAGGGGACTCGCCTCGGGCGACCCGGTCTGGGTGATGTCCTGCGGCGCGTACGCCACCAGCTACATGACGCAGGGGTTCAACGGCTTCAGCCCGCTTCCGTACACCTGGATCGACGGCGAGGCGGCATGACCGAGGTCGTACGCATACGCCGCATCGCCGACGGCGACTGGCCCGGCATCGTGGCACTGGAGTCCCGCGCCTACACGCCCCTCGGCCTCTCCGAGGGGCGGGAGGCGCTGGAGTCCCGGGTCGACGCGTCGCCAGGGACGTGCTTCGCGCTGGACCTCGGACGGCAGTTGGCCGGCTACCTGCTGGCCCTGCCGTACCCGGAGTCCGCGTACCCGGAGCTGGACGGGCCCGAGCGCGGGGCGACGCTCCCGTCGCGCAACCTGCACCTGCACGACATCGTCGTGGCGGAACACCTGCGGCACCGGGGTCTCGCCCGGCACCTCCTGCGCCATCTCATGGCAACGGCCCGCGCGCACGGGTACGAGCAGATCTCCCTGGTCGCCGTGGGCGGCAGCGAGACGTTCTGGGCGGGCCGGGGCTTCACCGCGCACCCGGGCCCGCCACCCGTCGGCTACGGCCCGACGGCCGTCTACATGTCGAGAACGACGGGCCCCTCGACGACGAGAACCACACGACCGGCGACCGTACCGGCGAGCGAACCAGAGAAGTGGGCTGATGCGGGTGCTCCGCGTGCGTGATCCTTTCCATCGGAGCCAGTTGGCGATCGCGGCACTGTTCTGCTCGCTCGGCTTCCAGTACGCGACCTGGGCGTCGCGCATCCCGGCCATCAAGGAGGACCTCGACCTGTCCGCGGCCGAGGTCGGTGTGCTCCTGATGGCCGCCGGCATCGGCGCGGCGGTGTCGTTCCCCCTCGTCGCCGTCCTGATGCGGCGCCTCGGCTCGCAGCGCCTCGCGCTCCTTTCGGCGCTCTGTCTGGCGCTGCTGCTCCTCGCGCTGGCCGGGGCGCCCAACTACCCCGTGGCGCTGCTGGTCATGTGCGTCGACGGCGTCCTCGTGGGCTGTCTCAACGTGGCCATGAACGCGCAGGGTGCCGAGCTGGAGAAGCGGTACGAGCGCAACGCCATGGCCCGCCTGCACGCCACGTTCAGCGGTGGTTCGCTGCTGGCGGCGCTGCTCGCCTCCGGCATGAACGCGGTGACGTCGGCGGTCGCCGCGCACTTCGGGGCGGCCGCGCTGTTCCTGCTCCTGCTGGTGGTCTGCGCCCGCACGGGGCTCCTGACGGAGCGTCCCGCGGAGGCGGAGACGGCCGGCGAGGAGTCGGGTGCGGCGGCGGGTGCGGTGGCGGTGAAGAAGAAGTCCAGGTGGACGGTGCCGTCCCGGGTGACGCTGTGGATGTGCGTCGCCATGGCCTTCGGCACGGTCACCGAGGGCGCCATGAACGACTGGTCGGCGCTCTATCTGGAGGACGTCGCCGAGGCGTCCGCGGAGCTTGCGCCGCTGGGCATCGCCGTGGTCTCCGGAATGATGGTCGTCGCCCGCCTCTTCGCCGACGGGTGGCGCAGCCGCTGGGGCGACGGCCGTGTCGTCCTGTCCGGGAGCGTGCTGGCCGGGGCGGGTCTGGCGCTCGCCCTGCTGAGCGGGGGCCTGGTGCCCGCGCTGCTCGGCTTCGCCTGTGTCGGCCTCGGCATCGCGGCCGTCACCCCGTGCGTCTACGTGGCCGCGGCGGGACAGGGCTCGGACTCGCTGACCCTGGTGGCGGCCATGGGGACGACGGGTCTGCTGGCCGGTCCGCCGCTGATCGGTTTCATCGCCCACGCGAGCAGTCTGGTGTGGGGTCTGGCGGCCGTCGCGGCCTCGGCGCTGGTCGTCTCGGCGTGCAGTACGCGGATCCGCTGGCCGGCCACGACCGGCTGACCTGCGGGGTTTTACGGCTTCACCGGCTCTGCCCAATTCCTTGCTTACTCGAGGGTAGGCGTACGCGACCCCCTTGTTATACGTTCTGTCTAACAACGGGGTCGCGGCCAGCCGTGCGACGCTGCGCCGCGCCCGCTGCCTGGACGGCGTCGGAGTCGACGCGTCACCGAGCCAAGGAGCCGCAGCATGGCAAGCAGCACTGTTCGGCCGAGCACACAGGGCAGTTCCCCGGAGGGCGATGTCGCCCGGCGGCTGTTGGACTCGGCTGCCGTGCTGGCGTACGACCCGGCCGTCGAAGTCGACTGGGACACCCCCCTCGACCGCGACTGTCACGGCGCGAGCCCGGAGTGGAGCACGCTCTACGGCACCGCCTACTGGCGGGAGATGACCGAGGCGCAGCGCAAGGAGCTGACCCGGCAGGAGGCCGCCTCGGTGGCCAGCACGGGCATCTGGTTCGAGATGATCCTGCAGCAGATGGTGCTGCGCGACGTCTACGCCAAGGACCCGACAAGCACCGAGGTGCAGTGGGCGCTCACCGAGATCGCCGAGGAGTGCCGGCACTCCATCATGTTCGCCCGCGGCGCCGAGAAGCTGGGTGCCCCCGCCTACCGCCCGCGCCGCTGGGCCACCGAACTCGGCAGGGTCTTCAAGTCCGTCGCGTTCGGCGAGGCCGCGTACGCCGCGATCCTCGTCGCCGAGGAGGTCCTCGACGTGATGCAGCGCGACTGGATGCGTGACGAGCGCGTCGTGCCGTTCGTCCGCACCATCAACAACATCCATGTCGTCGAGGAGTCGCGGCACATGAAGTTCGCCCGCGACCAGACGCGCAAGCAGCTCGCGGGAGCGGGCCGGGTGCGCCGCGAGATCAACTCCCTCATCATCGCCATCGCGTCGTACGTCATCGTCACCAGCATGGTGAACCGCAAGGTGTACGCGAACGCCGGACTCGACGAGGAGCGCGCCGTCGCCGAGGCGAAGGCCAACGAGCACCACAAGTCCATGATGCGGTCGAGCTGTTCGGGCCTCATGGAGTTCCTCGCCTCGTGCGGTCTGCTCACCAAGCCGGCCCTGGTCTTCTACAAGCGCGCCCACCTCATCTGAGCCGATCCGAGCCGAGCCGACCCGAGTTGAGCCGACGAACATGACCTACGCCATCACCCAGACCTGTTGCAACGACGCCACCTGTGTCGCCGTGTGCCCGGTCAACTGCATCCACCCCACGCCGCAGGAGCGGGCGTTCGGCAGCACGGAGATGCTGCACATCGACCCGAGGACGTGCATCTCCTGCGGCGCCTGCGCCGACGCCTGCCCCGTCGACGCGATCTTCCCGGTGGACACCCTGCCGGTTGCGCAGCGGGAGTACGCCGCGATCAACGCGGCCTACTACGACGACGCGACGGGGGAGGGGGCTCCCGAACCGGACCCGGCAGGACCCAACTTCCACGTCTGGGGCGAGCCGTCCTTCCCGCGCGTCCTGCCCGCGGACTTCGCGCCGCTGAAGGTCGCCGTCGTCGGCACGGGCCCCGCCGGGATGTACGCCGTGCAGGACCTGCTGCTCCACACCAGCGCCGAGGTCACCCTGATCGACCGGCTCCCGGTCGCCGGCGGACTCGTGCGCTACGGCGTCGCGCCCGACCACCTCGCGACCAAGAAGGTCGGCGAGACCTTCGCCCGCTTCCACGCACACCCGCGGGTACGGATGCACCTCGGCCTCGACGTGGGCACCGACGTCACCCCGGAAGAGATCGCGGCCCACCACGACGCGGTCGTCTACGCCGTGGGCGCGTCGGCCGACCGGCGCCTGTCGATCCCCGGCGAGGAACTGCCCGGCAGCATCTCCGCCACCGCGTTCGTCGCCTGGTACAACGCCCACCCCGACGCGGCGCCGGACGGCATCGACCTGTCGGCGGAGCGAGCGGTCGTCGTCGGCAACGGCAACGTGGCCCTGGACGTCGCCCGGATCCTGCTCGCCGACCCCGAGACCCTCGCCCGCACCGACATCGCCGACCACGCGCTGCGCGCCCTGCGTGACAGCAAGGTCCGCGAGGTCGTCCTGCTGGCCCGGCGCGGTCCCGAGCACGCCGCGTACACCACGTCCGAACTCCTGGCCCTCAAGCATCTGCCGGGCGTTGACCTGGTCGTCGACGACCACGACCCGCGCGTCGCGGACGCCGTCGAAGCCGCGGGCGCCAAGGACAAGGCGGCGGTCCTGCACGGCGTCACGCGCACACGCCCGGACTGGGAACGGCAGCCGGAGCCCGGCCGCCGCATCGTGCTGCGCTTCCACTGCGGACCCGCCGAAGTCCTCGGCACGGAACGGGTCGAAGGGGTGCGCGTGGAGACGGCCGCGGGGGAGGAGTCCATCCCGGCGGGCCTGCTCCTGCGCGCCATCGGCTACCGCGGCACGCCCGTCGCCGGACTGCCCTTCGACGAGACCGGCGGCACCGTGCCCCACGAGGGCGGCCGGGTCGAGGGACGGCCCGGCACCTACGTCGTGGGCTGGATCAAGCGCGGCCCCAGCGGCGGCATCGGCGCCAACCGCACCTGCGCCGCCGAAACGGTCACCACCCTCCTCGCCGACGCGGTCGCGGGCGCGCTGCCCGCCCCGCTCCACGCCACGAAGGCCTTCCACCGGCTGGTGCGCCGCCGCAATCGCCACGTGGTCGACGCACGAGGCCTCGCCGCCATCGAACGGGCCGAGGTGACCCGGGGCGCGAGCGCGGGCCGCCCGCGCGTCAAGATCGCCACGGTCGCCGAACTCGTCTCCACGGCGAGGTCGGGCCGGACGGGTCTCCTGCGCTGACCGCTCAGGATCAGTCCACCGCGGACGTCTCGTCGACCTCGTACGCCTCAAGGCCCGGGGTCGCGAGGATCTCGGCGACGCACCGCGCGGAGCCTCCGACGTACGTGCTGACGAGGCCGACGTCTCCGCCCACGCACCACGCGCGGTCCTCGGGCCACCACAGGTCGGGGAGTTCGGGCACGCCGTCGACGGAGCCGGGCGCGGGGGAGTCGGCGTCGTCGAGGGGGCCGGAGAGCAGGATCTCCTCGCGGCCCGGCGTGGGGAAGACGGGAACGCCGTCCCAGTCAATGTGCCCGTATCCGGCCCACAGTCCGTACCAACAGCGGTCGGGCGTCCCGGTGTGCCGGGCCAGGACGGGGACGAGGGCGCGGGCCACATCGCCCTGCGTGGGCCCTTCGTGCGGGTGCTCGTCCCAGACGCCGGGCACGGCGGGGGTGTCGTCGTTGCGGTAGAGGAGCCGGTCCTCGGCGCCGATCAGTTCGTGCCAGCGCGTCGCCGCCCCGACCGTCGCGCCGTACGAGGCGGCGGCCCGGTCCCACCGCACCGGTGCGGCGCCGAGCCGCGCGGGATGCAGGATCCGCGCGTACGCCTCGAACCCGGGAGCGCACACGGCGGCCACCGTCCCGAACCCGTCCGCGCCCGACGGGCGTTGTGCCAGCCAGTGGGCGGGGGACAGGTCGTGGCGCTCGACGCGGAGGCGGCCGTAGAGGTCAGGGGGCGGAAGACGGTCGAGGAACATGGTCACAGTGTCGCTCACACGAGAAGGCCCGACCTCCGTGACGGAGGTCGGGCCTTCTTTCCTGAGCGCTGGGCAGGCCTTGCACCTGCATCTCCCCACAGGAAGTGGGGCGCCTTTCCTTGGACCACCAACGCGCGGGCCCTGCGCCGTCGTTCCGGCGTCGAGCACATGATCGACTGTACCCCATGGACTGGCCGTGGGAGAAATCCGCGTCCAGGAGCGGCTCAGGCGCGGGCGTCGAGCAGGGTGCCCATCCACTCCTCGACGCCCGCGACCGTGCGCGGCAGGGCGCCCGACATCAGGCGGGCGCCCTCCGCCGTGACCACGAGGTCGTCCTCGATCCGGACGCCGACGCCGCGCAGTTCGGCGGGGAGCGTCTCGTCGTCGGGCTGGAGATAGAGGCCGGGCTCCACGGTGAGGACCTGGCCCTCCTCCAGGACGCCGTCCAAGTAGGCCCCGGCGCGCGCCTTGGCGCAGTCGTGCACATCGAGCCCGAGCATGTGGCCGCTGCCGCACAGGGTGTAGCGGCGGTGCAGGTCCCCCCGCGCGTCCTTCAGCACGCCCCACTCGGCGAGCCCCTCCGAGATGACGCGCATCGCCGCCCGGTGGAAGTCGCGGAAGCGCGCGCCGGGACGCAGCGCCGCGATGCCCGCGTCCTGGGCGGCGAGCACCAGCTCGTACACCTGGCGCTGGACGGGGGAGAAGCGGCCGGAGAGCGGCAGGGTGCGGGTGATGTCGGCGGTGTAGAGGCTGTCCGTCTCCACGCCCGCGTCAAGCAGCAGGAGGTCGCCGCGGTCGAGGCGTCCGTCGTTGCGGATCCAGTGGAGCACGCAGGCGTGGGCCCCCGAGGCCGCGATGGTCTCGTACCCGGTGCCGTTGCCCTCGGCGCGGGCGCGCAGGCCGAACACCCCCTCGATCCAGCGCTCCCCGCGCGGATGCGCCAGCGCGCGCGGCAGTGCACGGACCACGTCCTCGAACCCGGCGGCGGTGTGGTCGACGGCCAGCTGTAGCTGCTCGACCTCCCAGGCGTCCTTGACGAGCCGCAACTCGGCCAGTGCGGCGGCCAGTTCGGGGTCGGCGGCGGCGTTGCGGCCCGTCGGCGCGCCCAGGGAGTCCAGGTGGGCGCAGCGGATGCCGGTGAGCCGTTCCGCCTCGGCGAGGTCGGGGCGGCGACCCACCCAGAACTCGCCGTAGCGCCGGTCCCGGTAGAACTCCTCGTCGCCGTCGACACGCGGCGAGCGCGGCCGCAGGTACAGCACGGCCTCGTGCCCGTGCGGCCCCGAAGGCTCCATCACCAGCACGCCGCCGGCCTGGTCCTCACCGGTCAGCCCGGTCAGCCAGGCGTACGCGCTGTGCGGCCGGAAGCGGTGGTCGCAGTCGTTCGAACGGACCGTGAGCTCGCCCGCGGGCACGATCAGCCGCTCGCCGGGGAAGCGGGCGGACAGCCGCGCCCGGCGGGCCGGGGTGACGGCGTGCGCGGGGACCCGCGCGGAGTCGGGCAGGGCGGACGGTGCCCAGGCCTCCGCCATGAAGCGGGAGAGCTCGGCGGAGGCGGGCAGGTCGTGGCTGCCGGTGTGGAGGGTGGCGGCGGATTGCGGCATGCCGGATGCGGTCACGAGGACTCCCTGGGGACGACGCACGGACGGAGGCGCGGGGCCGCTCAGTAAAATGTCACATAACCGGGGTGTCCGCCAGAGTCGCGATCTCCGACAGGGGCATCTCGAGCACTTCGTGCAGGAACCGCACGACCGTCCAGTGCGGCAGGGCGTCCTCGTCGTACGGGCCGAACGCGGCGGTGTAGAGGGGGATCCAGCGCAGCGCCTCCTCCGCCGCCGTCTCACGGCCCGGCTCCTGCTGATAGGTGTCGTACGACACGCTCCGGTGGTGGATGAAGTGGCCCCCGGGCAGCCGCTGTTCGCACAGTTCCCGGTACTCCCGGGTCTGCAGGATCAGGTAGTGCCAGATCTCGTCGATGTCCTGCTCGACGGGGAGGAAGAGCCCGGCGAGGCGGTCGGGGTGGCGGGAGACCAGGTAGAGGTAGCGGAGGCACTCGCGGACCTGGTGGGTGACGTACGTGAGGTCCGGGGCGTCGGGCTTCGCCGCGAAGTGCCGTACGACCTCGGCGTGCAGGTCGGAGCCGAGCAGCTCCTCGGCGGTGGGGGCGTGCGTTACGGACGTGGGCATGAGGGCTCTCCGGTGCGGTGGGTCGACGTCGCCGTCACGGGCGCGGTCTCTGGTGCGGTCGCTGGCGCGGTCACTGGGGCGCGGCCAGCCAGGCGTACTTGCCGGAGTGCCCGATCGGCACGTGGTCGCGGTACTCCACACGGCAGACGCGTCCGGTCAACGCCGTGACCGTCGCGGTGAGTTCGGCGGTCTCGCCGGGGGTGAGCGGTCTGCCGTCGAACGTCGTGCACCACAGGTCGCAGCGGTCGTCGCCGGTGAGGTGCAGCTGGTGCAGGAAGACGCGGGACGAGGCCGCGGCGACCCCGGCGTCCAGGTCGGCCTGGGCCACGGGGCCCGCGGGCGTGGCGAGCAGCTCCTTCTCGCGGCCGCAGAAGGAGACGATCCGCTCCGGGTCGGGGCTGCCGTCGGCGGTGCGGACGCAGTCGCCGGAGCGGTAGCGGACCAGCGGCATGTACGGGTTGCGGACACTGGTGACGATGAGGCTGTGGATGCCACTGCCCGGCTCCACCGGAATCAGTTCCACGCTCATGTCGTGGAGGTAGGGGCGGTAGCGTCCTTCGCCCTCGCTGTAGAAGAGGTAACCCAGTTCCGTGCTGCCGAAGAGGTCGACGATGGGACAGTCGAAGTGGGTGCGCAGATACGCGCGCACGTTCAGCGGCGTGTACTCGTAGGCGTGGATGATCCCGGCCGGACGCGGGAACAGGGCCCACAGGTCCCACTCGGTGACCTTCCGGACCAGGTGCGCCAAGTGGTAGCTGGAGCAGTCCAGGAGGTAGGCGCCCGTGGGATGGGCGGCGCTCACCTCGCGGATCTCGGTGAGCATCCGCTCCACCTCGACGCGGTCCCAACCGTCCGGATCCAGCTGCCGGTTGAGGTACAAGGTCCGGTGGTCCAGCCAGCGTTCGCCGGGCGTGGCACCCGGTTTGCGGGCGTTGACGCGGGCGACGTGCTCAGTGGCGAGGACGGTGGTGAGCGAGATGCGCCGTGCCTCCGCGTGCCAGAGGGCGCCGAGTTCGGGGTGTTCGCTCCACAGGCGGTAGTAGGAGCGGAGCAGGAAGTACGGCGGCCGGATGAGCTGCATGCGGGCGTGGTTGGTCCCGGTGGACAGCACGAACTCGGCGTCGCCCGTCTCCAGGGCCCGCTCCAGTTCGGGGGTCATCCAGTTGGCCGGGAAGTCCCGGGCGATCTCCGGCTTCTCCAGGACGGGGAAGTCGCCGCGCTCGACGGACGCGCGGTACAGGGGGATGTCCCGGACCTGGTCCAGGACGTCGGCGCTCGGCAGGCGGTTCAAAGGGGCTCCGGTGCTGGGCGGGGTGGGGCCGGGCAGGGTGGGCCCGGACGGGCTGTGTCCGGGCGGGGTGGACGGCGGGGCGGGGGCGGTGACCGACCGCGGCTCGTGCCGCCGTCGTCACCGCCACCGCCCGCCGCGTCGGCGGTGCCGGCGGTACTAGGAGATACAGCCGGTCTTGCCGGTGGCGCTGATGCAGCCGCTCTTCGGCGTCGCGCTGATGCAGCCGTCCTTCGCGCCCGCGCCCTGGGCCGAGTTGACCGCGACCCACTTCTGCCAGACGGACTCCTGCGTCATGCGCTTGATGAGCTGTTCCACGGTGGAAACCTCCATGGTTGATCGGCACGGCACTCCGTGCCGAGGGATGGGTGGGACACCGGGGGCCGGGCCGGGTGTTCTGGTCCCGGCCCCCGGAGCAGGGGGAAATCGGTGAGCGGCAGGTGGCGTGAGCCGGCCGTCAGACCTTGGCCTTGGCCTTGGGCTTCGCCCCGGCCTTCGTCTCGGCCTCGGCATCGACCGCGGACGTGGCCTCGGACCCGGCCGCCGGAAGCGTCTTCATCCGTACGGCTTCCGTGTCGCTGTCGTTGTGCCGCAGCGCCCAGTTCTCCAGCGTCGTGCGGCAGGCGTGGTCCAGGTGGCGCACGGCCGTCAGGTCCAGCTCGATGGGGCGGTCCTGGGGCATGGCCTCCAGGGTCTCCAGGATGCGGGGGAGCCGCAGGAACGTGGCGTTGCCGGTGAGCGTCACCACCATCCGCCCGTCGGTCAACTCCCGTACGTCCACGTGGACATGGGAGGTGTCCCAGGCGGACTTGGCCACCGCGAGCACCAGGCCGAGGATGACGCCCTCGAACATGTTGGTCACCACGATGGCGATCGCCGTGACGGCCAGGACGACGGCCTCGCCGCGGTGGGTGCGGGCGAGCGGGACGATCTCCTTGACGGGGATCAGCTTGCAGCCCGCGTGCACCAGGACGCCGGCGAGTGCCGCGAGGGGGATGATGCCGAGCGCGGCAGGCAGGAGCACCGCGAACAGCAGCAGCCACGCGCCGTGCAGGATGCGGGAGAGCGGGGTGCGGGCCCCGGCCTGGACGTTGGCGGAACTGCGCACGATCACCGCGGTCATCGGCAGGGCGCCGAGCACACCGCACACCGTGTTGCCGACGCCCTGGGCGACGAGCTCCTTGTCGTAGTGCGTGCGGGCACCGTCGTGCATGCGGTCCACCGCGGCCGCGCTGAACAGCGACTCGGCCGACGCGATCAGGGTGAACGCGAGGACGGTGCCGAGCACCGCCACGCTCCCCAGCCCGGCGAGGTCACCGAAGCCGGGCGGCTGGATGGCGTCGACCATGCCGCGCACCGACACGTTCGCCACGTCGAGGCCGAACCCGGCGGTCACGGCCGTGGCGAGGGCCACGGCGGCCAGCGGGGCCGGCACCACACGCGCCGCCGATGGCAGCTTCGGCCACAGCACGAGGACGGCGATCGTGCCGAGTCCGACGGCCGCCGCGGTCAGCGCCGTGGTGTCCCCGACCGTGTCGGCGAGCAGCCCGGGCAGACCGGTGATCTTGTCCATGCCGGAGAGGGGCTGCTTCGCCCCGGCCATGGTGTAGAGCTGGCCGAAGATCAGCACGAGGCCGATGCCGGCCAGCATGCCCTGGACGACGGAGACCGATATCGCGCGGAACCACCGGCCGCAGCGGAGCAGACCGAGGGCGATCTGGAGCGCGCCGGTGAGCAGCACGATCGCGCCGAGCATGCTCAGCCCGAACTCGCGCACGGCTTCGAAGACGAGCACGGTGAGACCGGCGGCCGGGCCGCTCACCTGGATGGCACTGCCCGGCAGACAGCCGACGACCAGACCGCCGACGATGCCGGTGACCAGGCCGAGTTCGGCGGGCACGCCGGAGGCGACCGCCACGCCGACGCAGAGCGGCAGGGCGACGAGGAAGACGACGAGCGAGGCGAGGATGTCCCGGCGCAGCACGCCCGGTTCGCGCAGGGCGCGGAAGGGGGAACGGAGGGAGGCGGGAGAAGGGGGCAGGGAGGACATGAGGGTGGGGGTCCTGTCGTGGGAGCGGGCCGGTCAGGGAGGAGCGGCGGTGCTCACAGCGGACTGAACGACGGTCGGCCGGTGTCCGAAGGACGGTGGGTGCTGACGGTGCCCGTGTGCACCTCGTAGTACCAGGCGTGCAGCGTGAGGGAGCCGTCGGCGACGCGCTCGCGGACGCACGGGTACGCGTGCAACCTCTCCACCTGCGCGAGCACATGGGTCTGGACGGCCTCCGCCACGTCGGGCGAGGTCGCCGCCAGCGAGCGCAGGGTGGCGTCGGGACCGACCGAGTGCTCCAGCCAGTCGCGTACGGCCGGCACCGCCGACAGGTCCTCGCGCCGCACCAGCGCGCCGACGGCGCCGCAGTGGGAGTGTCCGCAGACGACGATGTCGCGGACGCCGAGCACGCACACCGCGTACTCGATGGTGGCGGCCTCGCTCATGGGTCCTTCGGAGCGGCCGTCGATGCCGGACGCGGGGTAGGGCGGGACGACGTTGCCGGCCGTACGGAGTTCGAAGAGCTCGCCCGGTCGCGCTCCGGTGATCAGGGCCGGGACGACGCGCGAGTCGGAACAGGTGACGAACAGGGCCTCGGGTGACTGTCCGGCTTCGAGAGCCCGGAAGGCCGCTGCGTTGTGGGGGTCCGCCACGTGTGTCGCGGCGAACGAACGGGCGTTGTCGATAAGGGACTTCAAGGTGGCCTGCCTCCTGCGTCGCTCGGGCGGGGCCGGGACGCGGTGTGGTCGGGTCGATGGTGACGGCGGGGCGGCACTGGCCCGCCGGAACGGTGGGCGCCTGTCGCCCTGGAGACAGCCTGGACGGCCGTCGTGACCATCACTTTGCCATCGCATTACCGACGGATGACAGAGCAAAAACCTGCCAAAAATTGAGTAATTACCGCCCCTGAGCTGGGAATTGGTCCAGCAATCAACCGTTGGGTAAAGATCGCGGTGGAGAATGTGTGGGCGGTGTGAAGCAATTACGTTCGCGCCGCGTTGCAGTCGCATTCAAAAGGGGTGAACGGGCCGTCCGCCACGCATAGGCTGGCCGACGCCGTCGAACAGAGCCGCAGACGTCGGAGAGTGGGGAAGCATGCCGGACACCTCGTTCCAGGGGCAGACCGTCGACACGGAACCGGCGCCGCACGTGTTCCTCGTCGTCGGCATCCCGGGCTCGGGCAAGAGCTCCGTGTCGGACGCGCTCGCCCGCAGATTCCCCCTCGGTGCCCACATCGAGGGCGACCACCTCCAGGACCTGATCGTCTCGGGCAGCCACCTCCCCCAGCCCGAGGAAGACCTCGAAGCCGACCGCCAACTGCTCCTGCGCGCACGCAACGCGGCCGTCCTCGCCCGCAGCTTCCACGCGGCGGGAGTCGTCCCGGTCATCGACGACGTCGTCGTCCGCCGCGCGCACCTGGAGTTCTACCGGGAACAGCTGAAGGACCTGCCGCTGCGCCTCATCGTGCTGGCCCCGGCCGTCGACGTCGTCTCACGACGGCTCACCGCGCGCGACAAGGTACTCGCCGACGACTGGACGTTCCTGGACGAGGCGATGCGCGCCGAACTCCGGGGCGAGGGCGAGTGGTTCGACAGCTCCGAGCAGACCCTGGACGAGACGGTCGACGCCATCCTGGCGACCTGAAGGGACGGGCCGTGCCCCGCAACCTCACGCGCACCCCGGTCGGCATCGTCGGCGCGGGCCCGGCCGGCCTCATGCTCTCCCATCTGCTGGCCCGCGCGGGCATCGACTCCGTCGTGGTCGACAACCGCACGCGAGCGGAGATAGAGGGCACCAGCCGGGCGGGCATCCTCGAGGCGGACAGCGTCCGGCTCCTGACGGACACCGGGGTCTGTGACCGCGTGCTGCGCGACGGGGAGCGGCACGACGGCATCGAGCTGCGCTTCGGGGGCACCGGCCACCGCATCGACTTCCAGGGACTCGTCGGGGAGAGCGTATGGCTCTACCCGCAGACCGACGTGTTCACCGACCTCGCCGACGCCCGCGAGCGCGACGGCGCGGACGTGCGCTTCGGCATCACGGGCACCCGAGTCGTCGACCTGACGACGGACCACCCCGGCATCCTGTTCGAGGACGCCGACGGGCGGCCCGGCGAGGTGCGGTGCGAGATCCTGGTCGGCGCCGACGGAGCGCACGGCGTGTGCAGGACCGCGGTGCCCGAGGCATCCCGTACGCACTACTTCCGCGCGTACCCCTTCGCCTGGTTCGGCATCCTCGTCGAGGCGCCGCCCAGCGCCGCCGAACTCGTCTACACCCACTCCGAGCGGGGCTTCGCCCTCATCAGCCGGCGCACCGACACCGTGCAGCGCATGTACTTCCAGTGCGACCCCGACGAGGACCCCGCGGACTGGTCCGACGACCGGATCTGGACGGAACTTCAGGCCAGGGTGGCCGGAGCGGACGGCTTCTCCCTCAAGGAGGGACCCGTCACCGACCGCTCGGTCCTCAGGTTCCGCAGCCTGGTGTGCGACCCCCTGCGCTACGGCAACATGCTGCTGGCCGGCGACGCCGCCCACACCGTCCCGCCCACCGGCGCCAAGGGACTCAACCTCGCCCTCGCCGACGTACGGGTGCTCGCCGAAGCGGTGGAGAGCGCCGTCCGCACGGGTGACCGCGCCGCCCTCGACACGTACGGCCCCCGGGCGCTGCGCCGCGTCTGGAGGGCCCAGCACTTCTCCTACTGGATGACGTCGATGCTGCACCGGCTGCCCGACGCCACCGACTTCGACACGCGCCGCCAGCTGGGCGAGCTGGCCGCCGTGACGGGTTCCGCCGCCGGGTCCGCGTACCTCGCGGAGGCCTACACCGGGTGCGGAGCCCTGCCCTCTCTGTGAGGATGACCGAAGGTCGTGATCATCGGTTCGGGCAGCAGGAAAGGCGAGGTCAGCGGTATGGCGGCTTACGACGGCTCGCACCCGCAGGGATGGCAGCAACCGCAACCGCAGCAGCCGCCGTCCGGGGCGGCCCCCGGCCGGGGCCTCGCCATCGCGGCGCTCGTCCTCGGCATCCTCGCCTGCGTGCTGTTCTGGACGGTCGTGGGCGGCGTCCTGCTGGGACTGCTCGCCGTGATCCTCGGCATCGTCGCCGCGGTGCGGGCGCGCCGCGGCCGGGCGGGCGGCCGGGGCATGGCCATCACCGGGGTCGTCCTCGGCCTGCTCGGACTGATCGCTTCGGCGCTGATCATCGCCCTGGGCGTGTCGATCCTGAACTCGGACTCGGCGCAGACCTTCAAGGAGTGCATGAAGGACGCCGACAGCCAGGACGGCCGCCGCGACTGCGAGAAGAAGTTCAAGAAGGAATTCGAGAAGGACTGGGACCGGGAAGTCGGGAACTGATCGTCCCGCCCTCCCCGGCCCCAGCCCCGGGAGCAGCACGGCTCACGGGTAGGAGACCACCGTCGACGGCACCGTGGAGCTGCCCGACGTGGCGGAACCGGTGTCGTTGATGACGTGCTCGTACTGGCCCATGCCTCCGAGCGACACGACCAGCAGATCGTGGAACGTGACGCCGGGCGTCCGCGGGGCGGCGAACCCGTGGTCCTGACGGATCGAGGGATCCGAGGTGTAGTTGCAGTAGCTGCCCAGTCCCCAGCCCTCGTGGGACGTCACCGAGCTCGCGACCTTGTAGGCGGCGAAGCCCTTCACGTTCCCGTCCTGGACCGCCGCCTGGTTGGGCGCGTCGTACGCCTTCTCGTTCTGGAAGAAGATCGTGCGCCCCCGCTGCCCCGACCACTCCACGTCGTACTTGTTGAAGTGCTCCACGAACAGGCCGGTCGCCAGGACGTCGTCGCCGCGCACGTGCACGCCGTAGTCCGCGCGGTTGGTCTCCCAGCCCACACCCGCACCGTGGTCGGCGCGCCACACCCAGGTGTGGTCGATGATCGTGTGACGGCTGTTGACCTCCATGCTGAGCGTGGCCTTCCCGGGCCCCGCCCCGCCGATCCTGATGAAGATGTCCTGGACGGTGATCGGGTTGGCGGAGTGGTCCCTGGCCGAACCGCGCGGCCCGACCTGGAGCAGCACGGGCGAGTTGACCGGACCGGCGTCGACGAGGAAGCCGGCGAGCCGTACGCCGTCCACGTCGGCGACCTTCATCGCGAAGGCGCCGTTGTCGGGCACGAGCGTGGCGTAGCCGAGGCCGAGCACGACGGTGTTGGCGCGGTTCACCTCGATGGCGCGGTCGACGTGGTAGATGCCGGGCGTCAGGAGGAGGTGGAGGCCCTGGGCGAGCGCCTCGTTCATCGTGGCGGCGCTGGTGCCGGGCTTGGCGACGTAGAACTGGGTGAGCGGCAGCGACGTGCCGCGCGGGGTTCCGTTGCCCCACGTCGTACCGCGCGCGTTGGTCCGCTTCTCCGGCAGGAACACCCGGTAGTCCGCGCCGTCCAGATAGAGGAAGGGCTTCTCGCGCGAGATCGGCGTGGTCTCCAGTGTGGTGTACGGGGGGTTCGGGAAGCTCTGGCCCGGCGCGCCCTGGACGCCTGAGAACACCATGTTCCACACGGCGTTGACCCAGCCGCCCACGGAGCTGTCGCGGGTGTACCACTGCTGCTGCGAGTACGGGCCGACGCTGCCGTCGATCCTGCTGTCGGCGATGTAGCCGCCACTGGCCCAGCCGTAGCCGTTGGGAGCGAGGTTGAGCCCGCCTCTGATGTGCATGCGGCGGAAGGGGGCCGCCTGCGCCACGGCCCAGCGGTTGGTGCCGTTGACCGGGGTGAGCGCGAGGTTCTCCGCGGAGCGCCAGAAGTTCTGCGTGGCGTTGCCGTTGAACCAGCCGGCGTCGACCGTCACGTCACCGTTGATCGACGTGTCGTCGGGGGAGAGGCCGAGCCCCGCTATCGAGGTGTAGAAGCCGAGTTGGGCGTTGAGTCCGTTGTACGTGCCCGGCTTGAACAACAGGGCGTACCGCCCGGTGCCGAACTGCGCGCTCTCCTGCTGCTTGAAGATCTGGTCCAGCCGGGCCTGGATGCCCGAGGTGGAGGGCGAGAAGACGATCACGTTGGGCCCGAGGTCGCCGCCGCCCGGCAGTCGGGCGGCCGGGGTCCGCGCCGCGGCGGGGGAGGCGGTGGCGGCGAGGCCCGCGGTGGCGGCCGACGCGGCGATGGCGCCCAGAACCGTGCGGCGTGTGGGGGAGGTTGGCATGGGGGCTCTCCTGTTTCAGGAAGTGAACGATCGGGAGCCGGGGGAGCGCTCTCTTGACCGGGAATAGTTCATCCGCGTGAGAGGCGCGTCAAGAGGTCGCACGGTAGTTACCGGTGTTGTCCCTGATGGGACTTCAAGAAAGGCCTGTACAGAGCCGGTTGGCCCGTGGGTTGTACGTGGGCCGGTTCTCGTGAGGGGTGGAAGTCGCCGTGGTGCGGGGGTGGCTCGGAAGCGTTCACTTTCTATTGACACGCTCACGGCAGGGCCGCAACACTCCGGATCGGGAGAGCGCTCTCCCGAGCCACTCGCAACCCCATCGATCCGGCTGACTCGGCAGGAGGTCTCCATGGCACGGAGATCGAAGATCATCTCAGGGTTACTGATATCCGGCGCGCTCCTGGTGACCTCGCTGGGAGTGGGCGGCATGGCGGCGGGCGCCGACTCCGCCCCGGCGCGCCACGACCAGGGGCACCACCAGGGACACACGATGGCGGCGTCCACCGTCGCCGCCGCCGAGGACCGCGACGGCGACGGCACCATCCCGGCGAAGTCGCCGGTCACCGGCGCCCGGCTGTCGGTCAAGGCGCCGCCCCACCGCTACTTCCACGAGTTCCAGGCCAACTGCTCGGTGACGCACACCAGGCCGGACGACCCGATCGTCTATCCGGGCCAGCCGGGCAAGTCCCACGACCACACCTTCATGGGCAACACGACGACGGACGCGCACAGCACCACGGACTCCCTGAAGCGCGGGAACACCGCGTGCAAGGCGCCGGGCGACAAGTCGGCGTACTGGATGCCCACCCTCCTGAAGGCCGGGCAGCCGGTCCTTCCGGTGGGTCCGCAGGTCATCTACTACAAGGCCGGTGTCACCGACTACACCAGCGTGCGCCCGTTCCCGGAGGGGCTGCGCTATGTCGTCGGCAGCCCGATGCAGAGCGCCGAGGAGTTCCGGCGCCACCCCGGCTTCGTCGAGGGCTGGGAGTGCGGTGAGAGCTACTTCAACGTCGACATCCCCAAGAACTGCCCGACGTCGGCGGACACCCAGCTCAACATCCGCTTCCAGGCTCCGAGTTGCTGGGACGGGAAGAACCTCGACACTCCTGACCACCAGAGCCACATGTCGTACCCGAAGGTGAAGGCGGGGACGAACGACAACATCTGTCCCGCGTCCCACCCGGTGGCGGTGCCGATGATCGAGTTCAAGATGGCGTTCCCCGTCAACGGAGACCTCTCGCAGGTGAAGCTGGCGAGCGGCGACGGCCACTCGTTCCACTACGACTTCTTCAACGCCTGGGATCCCGCGACGCTCAAGGCCCTGGTCGACCACTGCGTCGTCGGCGGGCTGCAGTGCAACGCCCGCGGATACGACGAGACGCACCCCGAGGCGGGCGCGGCGCTCGACGAGAACTACGAGCTCCCCTGACCGGCGGCCACCCGTCCGGCCCCACCCCACCGAACCCCCACCCCACCCCCACAGGAGACCCCGCATGCCCAGAGTCCGCACGCCCCGCCCACCGACGAGACGGCGGCGCGTCGCCGTGCCGCTCATCGTCGCCCTGCTCGCCTCCGGCGCCCTCGCCCTGCCCGCCCAGCAGGCGGGTGCCGCCGGCAGCGTGGTCAAGGTGACCGGTTCACAGGGCAACTGGCAGCTGACGGTGAACGGTTCCCCCTACCAGGTCAAGGGCCTGACCTGGGGGCCGAGCGTCGCCGATGCCGACAAGTACATGCCCGACCTCAGGTCCATGGGCGTCAACACCATCCGCACCTGGGGCACCGACGCCTCCAGCAAGCCCCTGTTCGACTCGGCCGCCAACCACGGCATCAAGGTCATCGCGGGCTTCTGGCTGCAGCCGGGCGGCGGCCCGGGCAGCGGCGGCTGCGTCAACTACCTGACCGACAGCACGTACAAGAACCAGATGCTCGAAGAGTTTCCCCAGTGGGTGCGGACCTACAAGGACCACCCGGGCGTCCTGATGTGGAACGTGGGCAACGAGTCCGTGCTCGGGCTGCAGAACTGCTACACCGGCGCCGAGCTGGAGCGCCAGCGCGACGCCTACACCACCTTCGTCAACGACGTCACCAAGAAGATCCACGCCGTCGACCCGGATCACCCCGTCACCTCGACCGACGCGTGGACCGGCGCCTGGCCCTACTACAAGAAGAACGCCCCCGACCTCGACCTGTACGCCGTGAACTCCTACAACGCGGTCTGCGACATCAAGTCCACGTGGGAGCAGGGCGGTTACACCAAGCCGTACATCGTCACCGAGACCGGGCCCGCGGGGGAGTGGGAGGTGCCCGACGACGCCAACGGAGTGCCCCGGGAACCCACCGACCGTGCCAAGGCCGAGGGGTACACCAAGGCCTGGAACTGCGTCACCGGACACAAGGGCGTCGCGCTGGGCGCCACCATGTTCCACTACGGAACCGAGTACGACTTCGGGGGCATCTGGTTCAACCTGCTGCCCGCGGGCCAGAAGCGGCTCGCGTACACCGCGGTGAAGAAGGCGTACGGCGCCGACACCTCCCGCGACAACACGGCGCCCGTCATCTCCGCGCTGGACGTCGAGGGGGATGCCACCAAGGTGCCGGCGGGGCGTGCGCTCACCCTCACCACCCGGGCGACCGACCCCGACGGGGACGCGCTGAGCTACGAGGTCCTCGCCAACAGCATGTACATCGACAAGGACAAGAACCTGACGCCCCTGCGCCACACGGACGAGGGCAACGGCCGCCTGAAGGTCACCGCTCCCGACCGCACGGGCGTCTGGAAGATCTACGTCAAGGTGACCGACGGCAAGGGCAACGTCGGCGTCGAGACACGCTCGGTGCGTGTGGTGGCCCCGCCGGTCGACGGCACGAACCTCGCCCTCGGCAAGTCGGCGAAGGCCTCCTCCGAGCAGGCCGGCGGCGGCGACTGCCCCTGCACCGCCGCGGGCGCCGTCGACGGGAAGGCCACGACCCGCTGGGCCAGCGACTGGAGCGACCCCCAGTGGCTCCAGGTCGACCTCGGCTCCCGTCAGTCGTTCCGGCACGTCCAGCTCAACTGGGAGACGTCGTACGCGAAGGCGTACACGATCCAGACCTCCGACGACGGACAGAACTGGCGGACCGTCCACGAGGTGAAGGACGGCAACGGCGGCATCGACGACTTCGACGTCGACGGCACGGGCCGCCACGTACGGATCCACGGCACCGCGCGCGGCACGGGCTGGGGCTACTCGCTCTACGAGTTCGGTGTCTACCGCTGACCTCCGCCCCGCCGACCCATGATGGGAGAGCGCTCTATCACCTTGCTGTGCAGGGAAGTTAGAGTGCACGCATGGAGAGACAGTCGCTGACGCTCGAGGACGTGGCACGGGAGGCGGGTGTCTCCCGTGCCACGGTGTCACGGGTGATCAACGGGGTGCGCAACGTCGACCCGGCGATCCGGGACGTGGTCCGTGAGGCGATCGAGCGCACCGGATACGCGCCCAACCGGGCGGCACGCTCCCTGGTCACCCGGCGCACGGAGACCATCGCCCTCGTCATCTCGGGCGCGGGCGAGGAGGGCGACGGCGAGGGGGACGAAGGCCGTCCCGGCGACGGCGTGCAGAACGCCTTCGCGGCCCGGGTGTTCGCCGACCCGTTCTTCGGCCGTGTGATCAGCGGTGTGGTCGGCTTCCTGCGGCCGCGGTCCATGCACCCGGTCCTGATGGTCGCCGAGAGCGCGGCGGCCAGGAAACAGGTGACGGAGTTCCTGCGGCAGGGCAGTGCCGACGGGGCGCTGGTCGTCTCCACGCACGCGGAGGACCCGCTCCCCGCCCAGCTCGTCGCCGAGGGCCTGCCCGCCGTGTGCTTCGCGCGGCCCGCGCTGCCCGTCCCGATCAGCTACGTCGACCTCGCGCACCGCGAGGGCGGACGGCTCGCCGCGGAACACCTGCTCGCACGGGGCCGACGGCGGCTCGCCACCGTCACGGGACCGCTGGACCTGCCGGCGGGGCAGGAGCGCCTCGCGGGCTTCCGGGAGGCGCTGGAAAGGGCCGGGACGGCGTACGTGCCGATCGCCGAGGGCGCCTTCACCCGGGAGAGCGGCGCCGCGGCGATGGCGGAACTGCTGGCCGCGCACCCCGATCTCGACGGGGTGTTCGTGGCCAACGACCTCATGGCGCAGGGCGTGTGCGAACTGCTGCGCGAGCGGGGCGGACAGGTGCCGCAGGAGGTGGCGGTGGTCGGCTTCGACGACTCCAGCGTGGCGCTGACCTGCCGGCCGCCGCTCACCACCGTCCGCCAGCCGGTGGAGGAGATGGCCGCGGCGATGGCCCGGCTGCTCCACGAGCATGTGCGGGGTGCCCGGACGGAACCGACGTCCCTGATCTTCGAGCCGGAGCTGGTGGTGAGGGACTCGACGTGAGTCCGCCCCTGCGAATGGCGGCGCATGTGTGTAGCCGTCCCAGGTGTGGGCACGCGTTCAGTGCAGGGGTGACATCCTGCCGGGGCCGCTGACCGGTCAGTGGGCGGCTCCACCTCCGAGCTGAGCGGCCGCGCCTTCGTGGGACAGGGACGCGGCCGCTCACGCGTTTGTGCCTAACGAGCCGCCCACGCCAGGACGCCGGCCAGGACGAACAGCAGGCACATGGCGATGTTGGTCCGTTTGTAGGCGACAAGGACGGCCACGAACTCGCGGATCGTCGCGTTGGGCCAGAAGTACGCCGCCGTGGTCGAGCCGACCACCTGCCCCCTGACACCTGCCCTGCGGGCCAGGAGCGCGGCGCGGAAGGCGTGGTAGTTGTTCGTGACGACGACGCACCGGTAGTCCGCCCCGGTCTTCTCCATGATCGCCTTGCTGAACCGCAGGTTCTCCTCCGTCGTCGTCGACCGGTCCTCCCGCTCGATCAGGTCGGCGGGGAAGCCCCGCTCCACGAGGTAGTCCGCCATCGCGTGCGATTCCGGCAGGTCCTCGTCCGGGCCCTGCCCGCCGGATGCGACGAGCACCGGTGCGGTGCCACGCTTGCTGAGCAGCGCGTGCACCTCACGGGCCCGCTCCAGACGGCTGGCGAGCAGCGGCGGCACCGTGGACCCGCCGATGAGGCCGGAGCCGAGGACGACCACGTAGTCGGCGTTGCGGCGAATCCGCAGGCGGCCGTAGAGGAACGCGTACACGACGAAGCTGAGGAACAGGAACGAGAGATAGCAGGCGAGGCCGAGCGCCGCCGTGCCCACACCGATCAGGACCGGCGTCCGCAGCACCGCTGCCGTGACCACGAGGGCCACGACGCCGATGATGCCCAGCGCGCCCATCAGGGACAGCAGGTTGGACGGGCTTCTGCCCTCCTTGCGCACCATCTGCAGCCCGTTGAGGAAGAGCAGGCCCACGAGGACGAGGATGCCCACGGCTCCGAGGGCGAGCAGCGTGGAGGCGATGACGAGCCCCGTCGTCGAGCCGGACGAGATCAGCCGGTACATCCAGGCCGCGAGCGCGCAGAGCGCGGCGAGGCCGAGGAGCACCGCATTGCCGAACCGGCGGCGCTCGCGCACCATCCGCCAACAGAAGACGAGGAAGAGCAGGGCCGCCGGGGCGTAGAGCAACATCCGCACAGATTACGGTCAGTGCAGGACGTCGAACACATTCTTCTGGAGGCCGTTGGCGTATGCCTCGTGCTCGACGAGCCGCAGCTTCTGGGCGTCCTTGTCCGTGTCGCTGAACAGACGCTTGCCCGCGCCGAGGAGGAGCGGGAACACGAGCAGGTGGTAGCGGTCGATCAGACCCGCGTCCGAGAGGCTCCGGTTCAGGGAGGCGCTGCCGTGGACGATGATCGGGCCGCCCTCGGTCTTCTTCAGCGCGGCGACGTCGTCGAGCGAGCGCAGAATCGTGGTCTCGCCCCAGTTGTCGACCAGGTCGCCCTCGCCGAGGGTGGTGGAGACGACGTACTTCGGCATCAGCTTGTAGTCGGCGAAGTCCGCCATGTCCGGCCAGACCGGGCTGAAGGACTCGTAGCTGACCCGGCCCAGCATCAGCGCGGCGGCCTCCTGCTGTTCCCGGCCCTTGATCTCGTACGCCTCGGGGAGGAAGTCGATGTCCTTGAACGTCCAGCCGGAGTTCCGGTATCCGGGTTCACCGCCCGGAGCCTCCACGACGCCGTCGAGCGAGACGAAGGCGGTGCTGATCACGGTACGCATGTGGGTTCTCCCGGAGTTCTTGGGTGTGCGGCAACTATCGCTGAAGACTGCCGCACACGCCGGAACTCATCGGCGGTCCGGCCGCCGGCTCAGCGGCGGCCCCGCAGCCGGGAGAGGAGCGAGCGGGCCTGCGCGCGCTTGCGCGGGTCGGCGGCGGCGCGGCGCGCCGACGCGACGGTGCGCCGTCCCTGTGGGGTGCGGCTGTAGGCCCTGATGCGTGAGAGCAGTCCGGCCATGAGGTCCTCCTGGGGCTCACCCCGCCGGTGCGGCGGGCGTGCGGTCGGTCGCTGTTCCCGTACCCGGAGCGGCCCGACTGATGCCGCCGGACTGTCCGCCCACAATTCGGGCAGCCGATGGGCATGGCTGTTCTCAGGAAATGCGCACGCCCGATGCTCGCCTCCGTCTTCGTCACGGGCGGGCTGCACACTCTTCGGGACCCGCAGCGCGTGGCGCCCGCCGCCGAGGCCGTGACCGCGCCCGTGGCGTCCCGGATCCCATGGCTCACGGAGGACCCCGAGCGGCTGGTCCGCGTCAACGGCGCGGTGCAGCTGGGCGCCGGTCTGATGCTGGCGACCGGCCGCGTCCCGCGCGTCGCGGCCCTCGCGCTCGCCGGCACGCTGGTGCCGACGACCCTGGCGGGGCACGCGTGGTGGAAGGAGAAGGATCCGGAGCGACGGGCGGCCCAGCGCACACAGTTCGTCAAGAACGTCTCGCTGCTCGGCGGCCTCCTCATCGCGGCGGCCGACACCCACGGCAAGCCGTCCGTGGCCTACCGCACCCGTACCGCGGCCGTCGCCGGCCGCCGGGCGGCCCGCCGCACCCGCCGCGACGCCACGAAGGCGCTGAGCGGAGCGGCGGGGGACGCGGCGGGGACGGTCCGCTCGCTGACCGAGAGCGCGCAGAACGCGGTCGCTCGTCAGCAGAAGGCCGTCGCGCGCCGGATCTGAAACTCCTGTTGTGCTCTGAAACTCCTGTTGTGCAAGCGCTTGCTGTGATGGTGGGGGCAGTGGCACCCTCGTGGCCGCCCCACCACCCCCCCACCTCGCAGGAGCATGCCGTGAACCGGACCGCGAAGACGCTCACCTCGGCAGGCGGCATGGTCGCGGCCGCAGCCGCCGCCTGGGCCGTCGCCGTCGCCCTGCCGCAGGGCGCAGACGCCGCGCCGCACGACAGCGGCAAGGGAGACGAGCGGGCCAAGGGCGCAAGGAGCGTGCTGTGGGACGGTGACGCCTCCCACGGGCTCGGCGTCTTCGGGACCACCCTGTGCGACGCGCCCGGCAGCGTCACCGTCGACAACTGGGGCACGGCCCGCGGTGACTTCTTCAAGTTCAACAAGCCGATCGGCGTGCCGCGCTGCGAGGCGCACAACGTGCGGACCGGGAGCGGCGAGTACGCCTTCCGGGACGGGCGCACGTACTGGTTCGGGTGGGACTCGATGACGAAGACGGGGGAGGCGCAGACCGTCTTCCAGTGGAAGTCCAACGGCACCAACGACCAGCACAGCCAGAACTACCCGGTGATCATGAAGGTCGAGGACGGCAGGCTGAAGGTCTGGTACGTGGCCCCCGGCGAGGAGTGGACGTCCATCGGCTCCGCCCCGTGGTCGGCCGGTGCCTGGCACTCCGTCCAGCTCGGCATCACCACGAGTTCCGGCAGTTCCGGCAAGCTCTCGGTCCACCTGGACGGCAAGGAGATCGCCTCCCGTACCGGCGCCCGCACCTGGGACGACCTCGGCAACAAGCCGCGGTGGGGCACCTATTGGGGCACCGACTCCAGTACGGCGGCCATCAACTGGATCGACGGCCTGGCGATGGGGGAGTCGCGGGCCGACGTCGACTGACCCCCGGCGCGGGGCTGGTTCACCCGGGGACTTCGGGGCATCCGGCCGAGTATGACGACACGTGATGAGTTCAACGGCCCGTCCGGCATGGGCGAGATGGAGCGCGGCACCCCGCAGAGACTCGAGGCGCGGCAGCGCATGCGGACCCTGGCCTGGGGCGCCCTGTGCGTCCTGCTCGCCGTGTGGTCGGTCGCGTGGGGCGTCGGCGCCGTCACGGGCACGGCCGACGCGTGGGCGTACTTCGTGCCCGGAGTCGTTCTGCTGGCGATCGCGCTGTGGGCGCGACGCTCCGCCGTCCGCAACAGCCCGCCGCGGCACCTGTAACAGGCGTGGGCGGGGGGACCGGGCGGGGGAGTGGGCGTGGGCGCGGCGCCTGAGGTGTGCCGAGAACATATGTGGATACTCTCCGTATATGCGACACCATGATCTCCTCGTCCTCGGCGTCGGCTCCGGAAACGTGCTGATCGACGACCGTTTCTCCCACCTGGACGTCGCCGTCGTGGCGGAGGGCCCGTTCGGCGGCACCTGCCTCAACGCGGGCTGCATCCCGAGCAAGATGCTCGCCGTGACGGCCGAAGTGGCCGACGGCGTACGCGAGGCGGACCGGCACGACGTGCGGGCGACGTCGGACGGCATCGACTGGTCGGCCGTGCGGGAGCGCGTCTTCGGCCGCCTCGACGCCGTGTCGCGGGACGGCGAGGACGGCCGCCGTGCCTCGGACTTCGTGACCGTCCACCGGGGCCGCGCCCGCTTCACCGGAGAGCGCGAGCTGCTGGTGGAGACGGCCGACGGGCCCGTGACGGTGAGCGCGGACCGGATCGTCGTCGCGGCGGGCGGCCGCCCCGTCGTCCCGCCCCCGGTGGCGGACTCCGGCCTCCCCTACGAGACGTCCGACACCGTGATGCGCCGTGCCGGGGTGCCCGAGCGGCTGGCCGTCCTCGGCGGCGGCTACATCGCCGCCGAGCTCGCCCACGTCTTCCACGCCGCGGGCGCTGCCGTCACCGTCGTCGAGAAGAAGGACACGCTCCTCGCCGAGCAGGACGAATCGGTCGCGTCGGCCTTCACCGACAGCGTGCGCGACCAGTACGACCTGCGGCTCGGCCGGGAGCTGGTGCGCGTGGAAGGCAGCCCCGGACACCTGCGGCTGACCCTCGACGACGACTCGGTCGTCGAGGCCGACACGCTGCTCGTCGCCGTGGGCCGCGAGCCGAACAGCGACACACTCGACCTGGACAAGGCCGGCATCACGTGTGACGACAAGGGAATGATCGAGGTCGACGCGCAGCTGCGCACCGGCGCCGACGGCGTCTGGGCGCTCGGCGACACCATCGCCGGGCCGCCCCTGAAGCACGTGGCCAACCGTGAGGCCGAGGTGGTGGCCCACAACCTCCTGCACCCCGACGAGCCGCGCACGATGTCGTACGACGTGGTGCCCGCGGCCGTGTTCACCCGGCCCCAGATCGCCCAGGTGGGGATCACCGAACAGGAGGCCCGCGAGCGGGGCGTGGAGTACGTGGTCGGCTCGCGCCGGTACGAGGACGTGGCGTACGGCTGGGCGCTGGAGGAAACCCGGGGCTTCTGCAAGGTGTTGGCCGACCCGAAGAGCGGCCGTCTGCTCGGCGCGCACGTGCTCGGACCGCAGGCCGCCACCCTCATCCAGCCGCTCGTCCTCGCGATGACCTTCGGGCTGACGGTGCGGGAGGTCGCCGAGCGCCCGCTGTGGATCCACCCGGCCCTGACCGAAGTGGTCGAAAACGCCCTGCGCGAGGTCATGTGACGCCCTGACACGCGGACGGAAAACGGGAGGCCTTCGAACAGGTCTCCCGTTTTCACGTGATCACCATGATTAAGTTAGGTTAGCCTTCCCTGAGTGTGGACCGGGGACGGAGAGTCCGCGCTGCGCGTTTCGAAGGAGCCATCCGATGAACCAGACCTTGTCGCCCGAGCGTGTCCGCGCCGACATCGCGGAACTGCTCGACTGCGACCCCGCCGAGATCGCGCCCGACGAGGATCTGTTCGACCTCGGTCTCGACTCGGTGCGGATCATGACCCTGGTTCAGCGGTGGCGTGCCGCGGGAGCGACCACGCTGGAATTCCCCGACCTGGCCGAGCAGCCCGAACTGGGCCACTGGACGGCTCTCCTGACGGAGCGTGCCGCGTGACCCGGGTCGACCACCGCCACCGCCACCTGGACCGGATCGCCGAGGTCCGCGAGGGTCTGCACGCCGAGAAGGTGGGCTACCCGATCGGCATCCGGCAGGCCGAGGTGGTGCGCACCGCCAAGGTCGGCGAAGGCCTGCTGCGGCTGACCCTGGGCGGCCCCGGCACCGAGGGGTTCGAGGCGCACGCGCCGGACGAGCACGTGAAGCTCATCTTCCCGGAGCCGGACGGCGAGCTGCGGCTGCCCGAGCGCAACGGGGCGATGCTGCGCTGGCCGCGTCCTGCGCCCACCTCGCGCGAGTACACCGTGCGTCGCTACGACCCCGGCACGGGCGAACTCGACATCGACATCGTCCCGCACGACGGCGGTCTCGCGTCGGACTGGGCGCACGCGGTCCAGCCCGGCGCCGTCGTGCACGTCGCGGGCCCGCCCGGCGGCCTGATCGTCCCGCACACCTACGACCGCTACCTGCTCGCCGGAGACATCACGGCCCTGCCCGCCATCGCGCGGTGGCTGGAGGAGCTGCCACGGACCGCGAAGGGCTGGGCGTTCGTCGAAGTGGCCGATGCCGCCGAGGAGATCGAGCTCTCCGCGCCCGAGGGCGTCGAGGTGCACTGGCTGCACCGCGGCACGCTGCCCCCGGGCACGGGCGGCGCGCTGGAGCGGGCCGTGACCGCGGTGACCGTGCCCGAGGGGGAGCGCGTCTACGTGTGGGTCGCGGGCGAGGCCGGGCAGATCAAGCCCCTGCGCCGCTGGGTCCGCGACGAGTTGGGGCTCGGCAAGGCCGACCACGACATCACCGGCTACTGGAAGCGCGGCGTCGCCGACTTCGACGAGGACGATCACTGACAGACCGGCGGGAAGGGCGCGCGAAATCGTTGCGCGCCCCGATTGACCTGCCGTGCTCACCATCTACTAAGGTGAGCCTTACCTAAGTATCAAGGAGTGAAACATGTCCATACGCAGATCGTCGGGCCTGGTCGGTGCCGTGGCGCTGGCACTGATGGTGACCGGGTGCGGATCGTCCGACGGAGGATCGGACGACACCGGCAAGGGCAAGACGCGGGTGTTCGCCGCCGACAACGGCAAGATCACCATCCCGTCCGACCCGAAGCGTGTGGTGGCCACCGGCTACGCCGTCCCGGCCCTGATCGAGGGCGGCGCACCCCTCGTCGGCATCTCGTCCTGGAAGCGGGGCGAGCCGATGATGAGCAAGCAGGACCTCGCCACGTACAAGAAGACGCCCAAGGTGGCGGGCGAGCTGGCGACCGAGACCAACTACGAGGCCATCGCCGAGGCCGAGCCCGACCTGATCGTCATCGGCGTCCCCGCCCCGGTGCTCGGCGACATCGACGTCAAGCGCCTCGAAGGCATCGCCCCCGTCGTCGCGATCGGCCCGACCGTGCCGTCCGCCTGGCGCAAGCTGGCCCACAAGCAGTCCGACGCGGCGGGCGCGCTGAAGAAGTTCGACGCCGCGAAGACCACGTACGAGGCCGAGGCCGACAAGCTGTCCAAGAAGTACGCGGACGTGCTGCCCAAGCTGAAGCTCGGCCATGTCGGCGCGTACGGCGAGACCGCGAAGGGCACGTTCCAGCGCGAGTTCGGCGGCTCGTGGGGCACCAACATCGCCGAGGACGTCGGCGCGAAGTACTACGGCAAGGTCAAGGAGCCCGGCCCGGGTTCGAAGGCCGTCAGCGAGTACCCCTCCATCGAGGAACTCCCCGACGCCCTCGGCAAGGCCGACGCCATCACCTACTCGGTCAACCCCGACGGCAGCGTCCCGAAGCCGGTCAAGTACGTCATGGACTCCAAGCTCTGGAAGAACCTGCCCGCCGTCAAGGCCGGCAAGACCTTCCCGATCCGCTACACCGAGGCCGCGACCTACGGGCAGGCCATGCAGACCCTGGACGCGATCGACAAGTCGTTCGCTCCGCTCCTGAAGCGGTGACCGTCGCGGGCCGCGCCTGTGAGGCGGCCGGAACCAGAAAGACCGTCTCGCGGACCGGCCTGCTCGTCGGCGGCCTGGTGCTGATGGCCGTCGTCGCCGTGCTCAGCATCGGCATCGGCGCCCGCTCGGTCGCGCCCGGCGAGGTCGTGCGGGCCCTGTTCGACTACCAGGGCAGCAACGACGACCACGTGATCGTGCGCGACGTCCGCGCGCCGCGCGCGCTGCTCGCCATCGCGGTGGGCGCGGCCCTCGCGGTGGCGGGCGCCCTCATCCAGACGCTGGCCCGCAACCCGCTCGCCGAACCCGGCATCCTCGGGGTCACCGCGGGCGCCGGCTTCTCCATCACCATCGGCTCGGCGCTCGGGCTGACGGTCAATCAAGCCGGTGAACTGGGCTTCGCGGTCCTCGGCTCGGTCGTCGCCGCGCTCCTCGTCGTCGCGGTCGGACGGCACTCGCCGCTGCGCCTGGTGCTCGCGGGCGTCGCCCTGACCGCCGTACTGAACGGCGTCGCCCTCGGCCTGCGGCTGATGCTGCCCGACACCTTCGACGCGTACCGGTTCTGGTCGGTCGGCTCCCTCGCGGCCCGCGAACAGGCACCCATGGCCCTGCCCGTGACGGTCATCGCCTTCGCCCTCGTCGGCGCGCTGCTGCTGAGCCGCGCGCTCAACGCCCTGTCGCTCGGCGAGACCGTCGCGCACACGCTGGGCGCGAACGTCGGACGGGTGCGGATCGCCGCCCTCGTACTGATCACCGTGCTCAGCGGCGCGGCGACAGCGGTCGCCGGACCCATCCTGTTCGTCGGCCTGATCGTGCCGCACCTGGTCCGCAGGCCCGCCGGCGGCTCCGTGCCGTGGCTGATCCTCTACACGATGGTGCTCGGCCCGATCCTGCTCCTGATCGCCGACATCGGCTCGCGCGTCCTGCTGCCCACCGGCGAGGTGCCGGTGGCCATCGTGACCGCGTTCCTCGGCGGCCCCATGCTGATCTGGGCCGTGCGCCGCTACGGAGCGGGGTCGCTGTGAACACACTCACGACGAGAAACGTGCACACACTCATACCGAAAACCGAACGCCGCACGGTGATCCTCGTCGCCGTCATGACCGTACTGATGCTCGGCCTCGGCCTGCTCGGACTCTGCTACGGCACGTCATGGTCCACCCCCGGCGAGGTGTTCGCCTCGCTGACCGGCACCGACCGCTCCGTGGTCATCTCCGACTGGCGGCTGCCGCGCGTCCTCGCCGGACTGGTCTTCGGCGCCGCCCTCGGTGTCGCGGGAGCCCTCTTCCAGAACCTCACGCGCAACCCGCTGGGCAGCCCCGACGTGATCGGCCTCGACGCGGGCGCCTACACCGGCGCCCTCTTCGCCCTCACCGTCCTGTCGGGCACCTCCGCCCAACTGGCCACCGGCTCCGTGCTCGGCGGCCTGATCATCGCCGCCGTGATCTACCTCCTCTCGTTCGACCGCGGCTTCTCCGGGCTGCGCCTCGTGGTGATCGGCATCGCCGTCAACGCGATGGTGACCGCGATCAACTCGTGGATCGTGCTCCGCGCCGACCTGGAAGTGGCGATCGCCGCCGTCGGCTGGAGCGCGGGCTCCCTCGCCGGCGTCGGCTGGGAGGACCTGGGCATCCCCTTCACGGTCATCGCCGTGCTCCTCGCCCTGATGGCGTCGCGGGCGCACGCCATGCACCAGGCGGCCCTCGGCGACGCGATCGCCGTGACCACCGGCGTCGGCCTCAACCGGCTGCGGCTGCTGATGGTCCTCGTCGGCGTCGGCTGCACCGCCACGGTGACCGCGGTCGCAGGCCCCATCGCGTTCATCGCACTCGCCGCCCCGCAGATCGGCCGCAGGCTCGCGGGCGCCGCGGGCGTACCGCTGCTCCCGGCCGCGCTGACCGGCGCGGTGCTGCTCCAGGGCGCCGACCTGATCGCCCAGATGCTCCTCGCACCCGTCGCCCTGCCGGTCGGCGTCGTCAGCACCGCGATCGGCGGCTGCTACTTGATCTGGCTCCTCAGTAAGGAGGTGGCGCGCGCGTGACCGCACGCCTGACCGCGCGGGACATCACCCTGCGTTACGGAGACCGAGTGGTCTCCGCACGGCTGAACCTGGACGTCCCCGACGGCGCGTTCACCGCCATCGTGGGCCCCAACGCCTGTGGGAAGTCCACCCTGTTGCGCGCGCTCGTGCGACTCCTTCGCCCCCACGAGGGGCACGTCGAGTTCGACGGCCGCGAAGTCGGCGGCTATCCCGCCAAGGCCCTCGCCAAGCAGCTCGGTTTCCTGCCGCAGGACCCCCTCGCCCCCGAGGACATCAAGGTCCGCCAGCTCGTCGCCAGGGGCCGCTTCCCGCACCAGTCGCTGCTCGCCCTGCGCTCGCCCGACGACGAGGCGGCCATCGACGAGGCGATGGTGGCCGCCGGGGTCGAGGACCTCGGCGACCGCCCCGCGCAGCAGCTGTCCGGCGGACAGCGCCAGCGCGTGTGGATGGCCATGGTCCTCGCCCAGGAGACGCCCTACCTCCTGCTCGACGAGCCGACGTCCTTCCTCGACATCACGCACCAGTACCAACTGCTCGGCCTGCTCGCCAGGTTGCGCGACGAGGGCCGCACCGTCATCGCCGTACTCCACGACATCAACCAGGCATGCCGCTTCGCCGACCACCTCGTCGCCATGAAGGACGGCCGGATCGTCGCCGAGGGCGACCCCGGGGACATCGTGGACGCCGCGCTGATCAAGGACGTCTTCGACCTGCCGAGCGTCATCGTCCCCGACCCGGTCACCGCCACGCCGATGGTCGTCCCCACTCTGCAAGGAGAGTAAGTTGAGCACCGCAAGCGTCTCCTCGGACGGCCTGCTTCCCCTGACCGGCGCCCAGTTGGGCATCTGGAACGCCCAACGCCTGGAGCCGGACTCGCCGTACTACGTGGTCGGCGACGTCGTCGAGATATCCGGCGGCGAACCCGTCGACGTGGACGCGCTCGTCGAGGCCGTCCGGGCGACCACCGAGGAAGCCGAGACGCTGCGGCTGCGCGTGTACGACACCCCGGACGGGCCGCGCCAGACCGTCGCCGAGGACCCCGTCGCCGCACCCGAGGTGATCGACGTCAGCGGCGACGCCGACCCGGTGGCCGCCGCCCACGCGCTCGTCGACGCCGAACGGGCACGGACGGGCGCCGCCTGCCGGGGAATGGTCGACCGGCCGCTGTACGCGCGGACCGTCATCAAACTCTCCGACCGTGAGGTCTGGTACACCCAGCTCGGCCACCACCTGATCTTCGACGGCTACACCGCCGCGATGCTCGCCCGCCGCACCGCCGCCCGCTACACCGCCCTCGTCAACGGCAC